>NZ_LT984805.1:0-300000 GCF_900250115.1 Cupriavidus taiwanensis
CATTTAAATAAGATTGGCATGAACGACATTTCCAGAAAACTCCCCGTTCCGCTCGATGGCGGCGCTCTCGACATTGCCGCAGATAAACGCGCCCTGCTCCGTGACCTTTTCCCGTCGGTCTTTACCGAGACAAAGAACGATCACGACGAGCTCGTCTTTAGTGTCGATTTCGAAAGGCTGAAGGCGGAGTTGGGGGCCTTCACGGAGGTCTTCGAATCACGAAGGGAGCGTTACGGGATGGACTGGCCGGGCAAGAAGGACTGCTTGAAGACTATTCAACACCGGTCATACGCCACACTCAAACCCGTTCCGGAGGAGTCTGTTCGGTGGGACAGCAGCGACAACCTCTTTATAGAGGGTGACAACCTCGAGGTCCTCAAGCTCCTGCAGAAGTCGTACTACGGCAAGGTCAAAATGATCTACATTGACCCGCCGTACAACACCGGCAATGAGTTTATCTACCCTGATAACTACTCCGAGAGCCTCGAGACGTATCTCGCCTACGCGAAACTCACGGACGAAGAAGGCAAGCGTTTCGCCACGAACACAGCGAGCGAAGGGCGCTTCCATACAAAATGGCTCAACATGATGTATCCGCGTCTTTACCTGGCGCGTAACCTTCTTACCGAGGATGGGACGATTTTCGTGTCGATCGACGAGCACGAGATCGAGAACCTCAACCGGTTGATGGACGAGATCTACGGAGAATCGAACCGTATCGCCACCATTGTTTGGAAAGGCGCCACAGACAACAACCCGACTAGGGTTGCCGTTGAGCACGAGTACATCGTTTGTTTCGCGAAGGATATCTCCAGATGCCCCGCCGTTTGGAAGAGCCGGGTAAGCGACGCAAAGGACATGATGCTAGCCAAGTACGAAGAACTGCGCCCCGTGTACTCCAGTCCAGGGGTGATCCAGGAACACTTCCGCCGATTCATCAAGGACAACTCCGAATCGCTCGCGTCCATCACGCACTACAACCTAGTCGACAATGACGGCGTATATACAGGATCTCGGAAGGTCCATAACCCGAAGCCGGGCGGATATGTCTACCGGGTCGAGCATCCTGAAACAGGCGAAAACTGCGTCTTGCCAGCTAATGGGTACCGATTTCCCGAGGAGCGGATGAAGGAGCTTATTCAGCAGAAGAAGATCATTTTCGGTGACGACCATACCCAAATCGTACAGATCAAGGAATACCTCAAAGACTTCGAGGAGAAATTGTCGAGCGTCATCCACTTGGACAGTCGTGCCGGCGCTAACGAGATCGGCCGTCTGCTGGGAAATCGAAAGGTGTTCACAAACCCCAAGCCTTACGAACTGCTCGCGTACATCTTCGATTTTCAGTTAGACAACGGGGACATCCTTCTCGATTTCTTCGCCGGCTCGTGCGCGTCGGCCCAAGCCGTCATGGATTTGAATGCCAGGGATGGGGCCAAACGCAAATTCATCATGGTCCAGCTTCCCGAGCGCTTGGACGCGAGCGTCAAGGAGCATAAGGAGGGGCTAAGTTTCTGTCGGGACAACGGCCTTCCTGAGAACATCGCAGAAATCAGCAAATCGCGCCTGCGGCGCGCCCTCGACCGCTATTCCGGAGAGGATGCACGCCAGGCAGAGCTTACTTCTTCCGATGCTGACCTCGGTTTCCGCGTTTTCAAGTTGGACAAGTCGAACTTCCGCCGATGGCAACAGATTGGAGCGAACGCTACGGTCGACCAGATCGCTGAACAACTTGAACTCCATGTCGAGCACGTCGATCCCTCGGCCTCCCAGGAAGCCCTTCTCTTCGAGATCCTGCTGAAAGCCGGCTTCCGCCCAACGGCGAAGGTAGAAACCGTGGAGATGGCCGACCTTCCCTTGTATTCAGTAGCAAGCGGCGCGCTACTGATCTGCCTAGCCCACAGGATCACGAAGGAACTGATCGATGCTGTCGCCGCAGCAGAACCGATGCACTTCTTCTGCCTCGATTCGGCCTTCGGCGGCAACGACCAGCTAAAGGCAAACGCTGTTCAGACCTTCGCCGCGCGCAACCAGGGCCGCGAGAAAGCCTCGCAGATCGTATTTCGCACTGTTTAACCCAGGGCTCTACGATGAAGCTCAAATTTGACTCAACGCTGGAGTACCAGCACGACGCGTTCAACGCCGTAACGGACCTGTTCGAGGGAATGGCGTTCAGCCAGGATAGCCATTCCGTCACGCTCGGAACGGAAACGATGTTCGGCGGCGAACATGCCGAGCTTGGGATCGGCAACATAATGCCGTTGGCTCCGACGCAATTTCTTGCAAACTTGCAGTCTGTCCAAGCACGCAACAACGTTCCGAAATCCCGAGCCTTGATCGAAGAAGGCGGCCCGTACGATTTCCCGAATTTCTCCATTGAAATGGAGACCGGTACCGGGAAGACCTACGTCTACCTGCGCACTGTGTTTGAATTGAACCGCCTCTATGGTTTCCGGAAATTCGTCGTCGTCGTCCCGTCAGTCGCGATTCGCGAAGGCGTCACGACTTCTCTCGTGCTGATGCGGGACCACTTCCGAGATTTGTATGACAACGTCGCGTTCGACAGCTTCGTGTACAACTCGAGGGATCTGAGCCGCGTCCGGCAGTTCGCCGTAAACAACGAGATCCAGATCATGGTGATCAATATCCAAGCCTTCGCGAAGGATGCGGAAAAAGCTGGAAATGTGATCCATCAGGAGCAAGATCGAATGTCGGGCCGCAAGCCGATCGACTTCGTGCGGGCAACGAACCCGATAGTCATAATTGACGAGCCGCAGAGCGTCGATACCACCGCGAAATCCCAAAAAGCGATCGCTGGACTAAATCCGCTCCTCTGCCTGCGCTACTCGGCGACGCACGTCCACCCGTACAACCTGCTCTACCAGCTCGACCCGATTCGGGCATATGACCTCCGGCTAGTCAAGCAAATCGAAGTCGTGGATGCGAATCCCGTACGGGACTTCAACCGGACGATGGTCCGCCTCGACTGGATTGGTTATCCGGGAAGGGCCAAAACGCCTCAGGCCAAGGTCACGGTTTTCGAAGATACCTCGAACGGACCGCGGGAGAAACCAGTCACGCTCAAGCACGGCGCGGATTTATCCTTGTTCACAAACCGCTCCGACTACGAGGGGTATCAGGTCACCAACATCAGCGCCGAACCGGGAAGCGAGTATATCGAATTTGGAAATGGGCAGATCCTCGAGCTATCGCGGGAAACGGGGGGCATGGCCGACGAGCGCATGAAGAATCAGATTCGACAAACCGTCGAAGAGCACTTCGCCAAAGAGAAGAAATTTAAGGCGCTCGGGATCAAGGTCCTGTCGCTGTTCTTCCTCGACCAGGTCGGCAGCTACCGCCAGTATGACGACGAAGGGAACCGGTGCAATGGAAAGGTCTCTCAGTGGTTCGAAGAGATCTATGCAGAGGTCGCTGCCAAGTCAATTTACCAGGGCGTGCTCACCTACTCAGCCGAGCAGGTTCACGACGGCTACTTCTCGGCAGACCGCAGGAAGGGCAAGGTCGTCACACTTCTGGACACGAGCGGCAGCACCGCCAAGGATGACGAGACGTACGAGCTGATCATGAAGGACAAAGAACGGCTGCTCGACCCGGAGGAGCCACTCCGCTTCATCTTCAGTCATTCGGCACTCAAAGAAGGCTGGGATAACCCGAACGTCTTTCAGATCTGCACACTCCGGGAGATGGGAACTGAAAATGAACGCCGCCAGACGCTCGGCCGCGGACTTCGCCTTCCCGTCAACAAAGACGGGGACCGGATCTTCAACGAACAGATCAACCGCTTGACGGTCATCGCGAACGAGTCTTTTCAAGACTACGCCAAGGGCCTTCAGGCCGACATTGAAAAGGCCATCGACCCGGACGGAAGTTTCCGTTTTGGTCGGGTTCCGAAACTGGCGTTCACTCCTCTGCTCAACCCGGAAGGAACTGCCCAACTCACCGAGGAGCAATCCGAGGCAATCTGGAAGCACCTTGTGTCCAAAGGGTTCCTCGACCGAAACGGCGACTTCGAAAGTGCCTTCAAGCCGAATTCTGAAGGCTTCACCCTGAATCTACCCCTGGATTTTTCCGCCGAGGGATTCGAGGCTGCCGTGGTAGGCCGTCTCAACCGATTCGTCCCCCGCGACTTCGTTAAGGACGCCCGAATGCGCGAGTCAGTCAAGTACAACAAGCGGGTCGAACTCAATCCCGAGTTCCAGATTCTCTGGGAAAAGATCAGTCGGAAAACTCGCTACTCGGTGGAATTCCAAACCGACGAGCTGATCGCGAAGGCTATCTTAAAGATGCGAGACATGCCTGAGATCAAGGCCGTCCGGATAGAAGTCACGAAACGATCAGTCGACATCACCGAAGCCGGGGTGGACGGCGGGCTCGTGACGAGCAACCGCACATATGTCGTGGCCAACGAGCAGCCGCTTCCGGACATACTTGCATTCCTTCAACGCGAAACCGAGCTCACGCGCGGAACGCTCGTACGTATCCTTAAGGATTGCGGACAACTCAACTACTTCGGGATAAATCCGCAGGCCTTCATGACGGAATGCGCCAAGCTAATCAACCGAGCCCTCCACGAACTTATTGTTGACGGGATCAAGTACGAGCCGATTGCCGGTCAGGCATACGAAATGCGCCTGTTTGAAGAGGCAGAAGTTGAGGAATACCTCGACAGGCTGTACGCGGTGAAAGAAAAGGCCGGAATTCTCCCGGACGGCACCGAAGTGCCAAGGACGCCGTATGACTGGATTTCTTTCGATTCGGAAGTGGAGCGGACGGTGGCCGAACGGCTCGACGGGGATCCCCAAGTAAAGTTCTTTTGCAAGCTCCCGCGGGGATTCAAGGTTCCGACGCCGATCGGCAACTACAACCCCGACTGGGCGATCGTCCTCGAGGACGATGGGAAACTTTACCTTGTCCGCGAAACGAAGAGCACGCTCGATTCCGACAAGCTCCGCGACAGTGAGAACCGGAGAATAAAGTGTGGTAAAGCACACTTCAAGGCGCTCGGCGTTGACTTCAAGGCGGCGACGAACATCCATGAGGTACTGACTGGAGCTGCCTAATTCGTCGCGCCGCGCTCTGCGGCGCTAGTCGCTCACAGTAACCCGTCAGCACCATGAAAGTGATTGCGGGCGATTTACCCAGAATGATCGACGAGAAGGCAGCATGGGTTGGAAGGCGGTGTTCCAGTTCGATAATCAAACGTCCGCGGCGGCGATGGAGCAGCAGGGGTGCGCGGCCGAGTTCAGCGGGGCTACCCACCGCACAAAAAGGCGGCGCAACTGGCGGAGTCAGGGTGGCGAGCAACGTGGGCCGCGGTGGATTAGCAAGCGAGCGTGTAGGGAAGGGACGAACTTCGCATGCGGCTCAATGCTGACCAACAGCAGCAAGTCCAACTGGACCCTCGAAGAATTGCAGTGGACCCTTCATCCAGAAGGCGACACGAATGGGATGGCATGGCGCGATGGTTCCTCGATCAAGTTCATCAGCAACCCGCCCTGCTTAAGAAGGGCCAGCAGCATCCTACTTGAAACGTTCGTACGGACCGGCCATGGAATTCGTTCCCGCTAAGAATGCTACCGCTACTTGCGTAGCCGCCCGCTTCGAGCCCGAAGTGCACCAATTCGGACTCTGTTGGCCGCAGCTGTCGCCTCGTCATTTTTTTGAGCAGAGTGTTGAAAAACCTCTGCCTCCGAGAGAACCTGGCGGCCTACAGCTTTATCATTTAGGGACGGCAGTCCGACAAAACATGAGAGCGAGAGGGTAATTTGCAAAAATCGTCGAACAATCAGTCTACATTTGGGAATTCGCTGAGTGGGAGGCTGCTAGCTGATTTGCGTCGTGCGAACACCGAGGCAGCTAAGAAGGAGCGGTTCTTGCAATATCTCTCCGCCGTCTTCGCGCACGACCTCGGTGCGCAGGAACTAATCGCCGCACTTTCACTCGGTGCTGAGAGGACCGTAGCCAACGTTGTTCGTGGCGGCAAAGCGAGCCGCGGCCGGGCAGACACCCAGACGAATACCGTCATTGTGGAATGGGAAAAGGACCTGTCGCGTACCGGTGAGCACGCTATGGAACAGCTAGAGGAATATCTTGCGGGTAACTGGCGCTCCGGTCAAGAATACCGCTTCATTCTTATCGCAACCGACGGAATCAAGTGGCGAATATATGCCCCTGATTGGTCCACCTTGGAAATGGGGCAATTCTCTCTAACATCAAATTATTCACTCCGAGAGATTAGAAAATTTGATCTAACCGAGGAATCCCTGGGCGAATTCCCGTTTTTTCTCGATGAAATTCTGTTCGCATCTCAGCCAAAGATTGCGACCCTAGAAAGTATCCGTTCCGATTTTGGTGATACGTCATCTACGTTCATCAATTCAATCAGTTTCTTATTTGACTGCATTAAAGATTTTTCTCACCACTCAGAACTTCAGGTGGCACTTGATCAGTGGAGAAAATTTCTTAGCGTTGCTTATGGACGGTTCGATGCTTCACCGGGAATGTTCCTCGTTCACACGTATCTATCTATTTTTGCAAAATTAATCGCGTTTTCGGTCATAGCGGAGGAAACCGCCAGAGGGGATCAAAGAGTTAAATCCATCCTCAGCGGAAAGGAATTCGCGAAATTTAACGTTGAAAGATTTATCGAGGACGACTTCTTTCATTGGGTAAACGCTGAGCCCTATTTTTCCCGCCTAAAACCTGCCTTCCGCGAAATTAATAATCGGATCGGCGAGTACGACTTGACTGATGTTCGGGAAGACATTCTCAAGGGTGTTTATCAAGAACTTGTTGATTTAGATACTCGTCACGCACTCGGAGAATATTACACACCGGACTGGCTGTGTGAAAAGATCGTCGAAGAAACCCGATTTACCGAGACGTATCGAGTATTAGACCCCGCATGTGGCAGCGGGTCATTCCTGCGCGCCGCAATCGCGAAGATGCGAAATGAATCGCCTCAGATTGACGCTACCACAATATCGAGAAGAGTTGTGGGAATCGACATTCACCCGCTTTCGGTACAGATCGCAAAAACGACGATCATCATCGCGATGGGGAAGCTGATTGCCCAATCAAATGACCCAGTAACGTTGCATATTTATTTGGCAAACTCCCTACTGGTCCCGGAAACATCGGCCGACTTATTTGAATCCACATTCAAAGTTAGCGTTGACAACCGTCAGTACTCTCTAAATGTGGCTAGAATAGCCGGCCCAGATGAATTTGATTCCCTCATTACATTTTGCGACGATCTGGTGAGACAGCATGAAGGCTTGATTGCCCAATCGAGGTTTTTCAAGCTGGCGACTTCCGCATTGGATGGGGCTACCGACCAGCTCAAGCACGATTTGTATTTCGTGTACAGGGGCATGAAGGAAGCAAGCATTAACGGGCGCGACTCGATTTGGAAGTTTATTCTTCAAAATAGCTATAAGCCTGTTTTCTTGCGCGGTCAGTTCGATCTAATTTTGGGAAATCCGCCATGGTTAACGTATGCGGACGTCACCAATTCCGATTATCAACAGATGCTAATGGGATTGGCAGATCACTATAACGTCACCCCCCCAAAAAGGGCTGATATCCCACACCTCGAAATCGCCGCGATCTTTGTTGCACACTCGGTCAATTACTTTCTGAAACCTAGTGGAACACTTGCATTCGTACTGCCAAGGAGCTTCGTTTCTGCTTCCCAACATGAAAATATTCGGAGAGGAACCGTAAGCAGCCTCGAGTTAAAGGAATTGTGGGACTTGAACGACGTAAGTCCACTTTTCCGTGTTCCCTCATGCGTTATGTTCTTCAAACACAGCGCATCGGATAACCTCCGGCGGCGAGTTTCTCTTCCGACTTTTCCTGGGAAGCGACTGGAAGGAAAGCTACCTCGCGAGCATCTACATTGGGGGAACGCTACAAGATTCATCCGCCTAGAAGACGTTTCATGGCACTTGTCTACGTTAGGTGCGTCGGGCGCACGCTCGGCGTTTACTGTGGGCGGGTCCACGCAGTCAATAGGCACTAATGCATATGAGAAGAAATTCTCGCAAGGGGCGACGGTTGTTCCACGCAATTTCTTTTTCATTGATCTGGAAACGGATTATGATGGTGGCGGCTTTGTCGGGCGCACTTGGTCTGTCAGAACCGCCACGGCAGCGGCCCGAGAGGCAAAGGCGCCTTGGAAAAACCATTCCCTAACGGGTCGAATTGAGGGCGACTATATCTTCAGGACAGCCATCGCAAACAATCTCGTACCCTTCGCGCTTTTCTCCCCCCCCATCGTGGCACTTCCAATTACTGAGAATGGGTCAGATCAGGAAGCCACTTCATTCAGTCTCTTAAATAATGCCGATCTTTTGGGTAGGCGTTCAAGATACGCCGCGGCTTGGTTCTCTGAGGCAGAACACCTCTGGGATAAGCACCGCACGGAGAAAAATAGGAAAAACGGAATTGGACTGCTTCGATGGCTAAATTGGCAAAACAAATTGACCGATCAGAATCCATCTGCGCGATACCTTGTTATCTATACGTCTTCGGGACAAGATGCCTGCGCCGCGGTGGTAGACCGACAGGATTTTGATGCGCCCTTCATTGCCGAACACAAGACATATTGGGCTGAGTTCGGGACCAGAACAGAAGCCGACTATGTGTCAGCATTCATTAATTCTGATTTTGCTAACTTTCAGATTAAGGATTTTCAATCTAGAGGACTTTTCGGAGCGCGTGATATTCATAAGCTGATCGTAAAGGTACCGTTCCCTCGATATGACGCCAGCAATGAGATGCATAAGCGACTCTCTGCACTTGGCCGGAAGTGTGGTCAGTCGATCAGCACGTACCTTGAGAAGGAGATCGCCCATGATGCATCCGCCCGAGGACTTGGACGTTTACGAGCTCGGATTCGGGAAATGCTGTCTGGAGAGATGCAAGAAATAGACGAGATCGTATCGGTGCTGTCTACAGGACGATCCATTGACGCTGCGGCTCGCCGAGGAAAAAAAAGAAGCCGCCAGCCCCGATTGCCTGGACTGTTCGACTAAGCGGGCTGATTGGCGCAAGTGGATGTCTGGCGTAATTGCGCGCCCGCCCAAGTAGCGCCAACAGTTGGGGCACGCCGCGGCTGGCTAGGGTAGTCGTGCCTGCAGCCGCGTCGTACGCCTGATTGGATTAGATATGCGAGCTCTCGACGACAGCAGCGCCTCCAGCATTGAGTCAGACGATCTAATCCTTCGGCTTCCATGACAAGGCGGCCGACGTGCGTCTGCGCCAGCAAGGGGTCATCGTACTTTCCATGCAAAAAATGGCGGTAGCGGACCGCAGAGCCGCCCGCAGCAAGGTTTCTCGGTGCAATCAATCACGGGCCGACGGTGCATCCGTAAGTCCTTGATAGCCAAAAGCTTTCGGGGTCATACCGCCAGAAAATGCACGGAAAGTACGATGCCCCCACCTTCAGTCCAGTCGCTAACTGTTTGCCTGAGCGGGTCAGTCCAGAACTCGATCGACTGCGGAGAACATACCCCGCCTGGCCTTCGCGCGGGCGATGGTCATTTCCCGACTCGACAGCCTCGAGCCAGGCGAGATCACAGCGATGCTTGATCTCCACGAGCGGCTATCGGCCGGCTAACGCTGGAGGGCGGCTGCGGTGCCGGCTTGCTGAGACGGCGATCCGGGCGCTTCCAACTCAGCTTCGCCAAGAAGCGGCGCCATGCCGACTGCGGCTGAGAGAACAGCCAGCGCTCGGTGTCGGCGCCGTCTTTGCGTCCGAGGACCGCGACAAGGGACTCGACGGCCAGGCAGTATTTCTCGTAATCGTCTTCGGTCATCGTCCGGTCGATAGCGGCAGGTTTGCTGGCCGCGACAAGACGGATGTAGTTATCCGCAGCGATCGCGAACACAGGCTCGCCGTCTGCACCTACAGTCCAGTTGGCCCGGTTCAGCGCCAGGATGGACTTGGCGAGCCACTGGTCCAGGATATAGGCGCCCGAGCACCCGAAGAAGAACATCACCTTCGTAAAGAAGGACGGGCCCATGCCTTCGAGTTGGGCGGACGCGATCAAATAGCGAAATGCACGGTAGGCCTGCCGGCGAGTCATCGTCGGCAGTTTTTTGGCGAGCGCTTCAATGGCAGGCACGCACGCCCAGAGGGCGCAGCCGGTCGCCTTCCTGCGGGACCTTCCGCCAAACGCCATCATCGCTGCGAAGCGCCACTTGAAGGGGACATCAGTGCGTGCGCAGAAGTCGAGGAGTTCGTACCGGTTCAGAGGGCGATAAAGCTCGGGAAAGCCAGATTGTTTGGCGGCCTCCAGAATCGACGTTTCGGGCAGCTTCAGCCGTTCGAGCCATTCGATCGCCGACAAGGCGATCCAGTCCACCGGATCATGGTCCGGGTCCAACAGACGCTCGAGAACGTGCTGTGCCACCCAGATCGGAGGCTGGACTTGTGGCGTCGAATTTGCGGGGGTGGGGTGCGACAAAGGCATCGTTGTCTCCTTGCGGAAATAAGCCGATAGCTGTGTCGCAGGCACCATGCCCGCGATCCAAGACAGCCATCGGAAGGACTCTTGACGATGCGGGCGTAAGTGTGCCGGCATCGTCAAGAATCCTTCCTATATGGGCTATCGATTCGAAGGCCTGACGAAGTGTCAGACTGGGCTGTGCATGCCCTCTACACCAACTTGATGTAGTCGAACCCTATGGACCGCGATGCGGTGTCTTTGCCTGCTTCCCTAGGAAGGGAACGTAAGAATAGCCTAGTTCGCGGCGAAGTCAAGCCTGCCGCTCTGCGATGCCCGGGAATCTGGTGGCCCGCGCGTGGCAAGCGGGCCATCGCATCGGCGACTCAAGTGCCGCGACGCAGGGAGAACAGGTCGCGCAGTTCCGCGTTGCTGAGGCTTCCCAGCGACTCGTCGCCGGCTCCCACAGTCAAATCCGCAAGCGCGCCTTTGCCTTGAATCATCTCGTTGATCCGTTCCTCGAAAGTCCCTTGGGTAATGAAGCGATAGACCTGAACATTCGCATGTTGCCCAATGCGCCAAGCCCGATCACTGGCTTGATTCTCGGCGGCGCGATTCCACCACAAGTCGTAATGGATTACGTGGGAGGCGGCGGTCAGGTTCAAGCCCGTGCCGCCGGCCTTGAGCGTAATCAGCATGATGCGCTGCACCGGGTCGGTCTGAAAGCGCTCGACCATGGCATTGCGTTGGGTGGTTGTGGTGCCTCCATGCAGGAAGAGCGGAGCAAGGCCGTATCGCGACTGGTGCCAATCGGCGAGAATCTCGCCCATCTCCCGGAATTGGGTGAACAGGAGCACCTTCTCGTGGCGCTCATAGATGGAGTCGAGCAACTCAAAGAGCGCCTCGGATTTCCCCGAGTGCAAAACCCCAGACTTGAGATACTGGGTCGGGTGGTTGCAGATCTGCTTGAGTGCCATCGTCATCCGGAAGACGAGGCCGTGGCGCGAGATGCTAGCCTCCGCGTTTTCGAGCGCTTCCAGTTCGCTATCCAGCACCCTCTTGTACAGGGCCGCTTGTTCGTCTGTCAGGGCGCAGTAGCGGTCCTGCTCGATCTTGTCTGGGAGATCGTTGATGATGGTCTTGTCGGTCTTGAGGCGACGCAGCAGGAGCGGTGCCGTCACGCGTTTGAATTGATCCACGACGCTATGATCCCCGTGCACCTGGATCGGCGTCGCGAACTCCTTCTCAAACTGTTTCAGCGTGCCCAGGTAGCCCGGATTGACAAAGTCAACGATGCTCCAGTAGTCCGCCAGGCGGTTTTCCACTGGCGTCCCGCTCATGGCGATGTGGTTGGTGGCCGGGACGGACTTGAGCGCCTTGGTTTGTGCCGCGGCTGGGTTCTTGATGTTCTGCGCTTCATCGGCGACGAGCAGGTGCCACTGCATGCCGGCGAGCATGGCTGCGGACCGCCGAATCACCCCGTAGGTAGTAATCGTGACGTCCGGGCGGTCGGCCTTGAGCTCACGCTTTGCGCCGTGAAAGATGCCGTACGTGAGGCCGGGGGCAAAGCGCTGGATCTCTTTCGCCCAGTTAGTCAGTAGCGTCGTCGGGACGACCACGAGCGCCTTGTGGGCGGCGACAATCATTTTGTCCGGCGTAGCGACAAACATCTTGGCCGGTGGCGGGAACTCGGAGGCGGCGTAGCCGCCGGAGAGTTTCCGCCACCGGCGGCGCCGAGTTGGCCGGGTTCTACGATGGCTGATCGCATCAATAAGCGGTCAGTCCATGTCTGGAACCCGTATTACCGACCAACAGGTTAGCCTCTACATGTCCAAACGCAAACAGCATACCCAGGAGATTGCCGCTGCCAAGGCCGGCATCAGTGTGCGCAGTGCCCGGCGTATCGAACGTGATAGCCAACTGCCTTCGCAGAAGCCCCGCCGTTACTGGCGCTCGCGGCCCGATCCATTCGTCGAGGTCTGGGACACCGAGGTCGTGCCGATGCTTGCTAGCGAGCCGCGCCTGCAAGCCATCACCATTCTGCGCAAGCTCCAGGACGACCATCCCGACCAATACCCTGACAGCATGCGCCGCACGCTCGAACGGCGCATCAGCAAGTGGCGGGCTGTGTCTGGACCGGCCAAAGAAGTCTTCTTCCCACAGGAACACGCGCCGGGGATCCGGGCACTGTCGGACTTCACCGATATGCAGGCGCTGGGCATCACCATCTCCGGCGTTCCATTCCCTCACCGCCTGTATCACTTCGTGTTCGCGTTCTCGCGCTGGGAGTACGCCCAAGTGGTTGAAGGCGGAGAGAGCTTCGAGGCGCTGTCCTCGGGCTTGCAGAACGCGCTCTGGCAGGCCGGCGGCTGCCCGCGAGAACATCGCACCGACAGCCTCTCGGCGGCGTTCAAGAACCTGAAGGAGCAGGAGGACTTCACAACGCGCTACGAAGCCCTGCTGGACCACTATGGGATGACCGGCACCCGTAACAACCGCGGCCTGGGCCACGAGAACGGCAGTGTGGAATCATCCCACCGCTATCTGAAGGAGGCTGTCGACCAGGCACTGATGCTGCGCGGCCACCGGGACTTCGAGGATCGAGCCGCCTATGAGGCGCTCCTGCGCGAGGTCGTGATGCGTCGTAACCGGCGTCATGCAGCGGCGTTCCGTCTCGAGCGCGAGCAGTTGACGGACCTGCCTCCCCGGCGCACGACGGACTTTGCCGAAGAGGAAGCGCGTGTCACCCGTTGCAGCACATTCACCGTGCGCGGCATCCTCTACAGCGCGCCGTCCCGCCTGATTGGTCACCGTCTGAAGGTGCGTGTGTACGGCGACCGACTGGACTGCTACCTGTCCGGAGCCATGGTGTTCAGCACTCCTCGGGGCTCCCACGCCGCGCACAGCACCCGCCGCGCTATCGACTATCGGCACTTCATTGAGGGGCTCAAACGTAAGCCGCAGGCCTTCAAGGGCCTGGCGTTCCGGGACGATCTGTTCCCTCGGGAGGCCTATCGGCGAACCTGGGAGCAGCTTGATGCCCGGCTGTCGCAACGCGACGCGTGCAAGACGATGGTTGGCCTGCTTGAGCTGGCGGCCATGGACGGTATCGAAGCCGTGCTGGCCGTGCGCCTGGAAGCCATGTTGGGCGATGGTGATCTGCCGGATCTGGAAGCGCTGCGCGAGGAGTTCTCGCCGCGGCAAGCCGATCACCCCGTCATCCATGTCCAGATGCCGGCGACCAGTTGCTACGACGCCCTGCTGGGCCAGGGGGTCGCAGCATGAACGCGCCGCTCCCAATTGATGCCGCCCGCCTGACGTTGATGCTCAACGAACTGCGCCTGCCCACCATTGGCCGGCTCTGGCCAGAGTTCGCACAGCGCGCCGACAAGGAAAGCTGGCAGGCAACCCGGCTGCTTGGCGCCTTGCTCGAACACGAACTGGCCGAACGGGCCAAGCGGCGTATCGAACGACACCGAACCGAATCCCGCCTGGATCCAACCAAGACGCTGGCTGCCTTCGACTTCAGTGCTGTGCCCATGGTCTCCAAGGCGCACGTGATGGCACTGGCGAGCGGTGATTCCTGGCTGGAGAAAGGTGCCAATGTGTTGATCTTCGGCCCGCCGGGCGGTGGGAAGAGCCACCTCGGATCGGCCATCGGGCATGCCCTGATCGACGCTGGGTACAGGGTACTGTTCACGCGTACCAGCGAGATCGTCCAGAAGCTGCAGGCAGCCAGGCAGAGCCTGCAGTTACCTGCAGCCCTGGCCAAGCTCGACCGCTTTGACCTGATCATCCTGGACGACCTGTCGTACGCCCGCAAGGACCAGGCCGAAACCAGTGTCCTATTCGAACTGATCGCCGAGCGCTATGAGCGGCGCAGTCTGCTGATCACGGCCAACCAGCCGTTCTCAGGCTGGGACAACGTGTTCCCTGACCCCGGCATGACCATCGCCGCGATTGACCGACTCGTCCACCATTCGACGATCTTTGAAATGAACGTCGAAAGCTACCGTCGGCGCACCGCAAGCGACAAGCAGTCTGCTCGCCGACGACAATCATCCAGCGACAACGACAATCACCGCGACATCGATAACGGAGCGACAACCATGACCTAACACTCACCGACAATCATCCCGGCCAACCGGCCAAAATGATTGTCGCTGGACCGGCCGTCCTGCTTGACGCTATCTAGCCTTGGCCGCATCGAGCGCGCCAACCTGCTTGAGCGCGAGAATCGCGGCAATGACCTGGAGGGTCTTGCCCAGTCCCATGTCATCCGCAATGACGCTCCCGAAGCCGATGCAAGCATTGCGAAAGAGCCAATTGAACCCGCGCTCCTGGTAGGGGCGCAGTTGTGCTTCCAGCCCGTCAGGCAACGAGCATGGCTCGATATCCTGCAATTTTCGGAGGATCGCTTCGGCGTTCTTGTCTCGCGCGATTGCCGCGCCATCAAGCTCTCCGGCGATGGCGATGCGTAAAAGTTCCGGAGCTGTCACCTTCGGGGGCGCAGCGAGGGCAGCGCTTAGGCTGGCGAGTTCCTTGGGATCCAGATAAACGTATTCGTCCTTGATCCGCAAGACACCACTCGCGCCTTGCACGAGCTGCTCGAACTCACGCTTGCCGAGAATGTGATCGCCGATTGCGATCTGCCAGTCAAACGAGAACAGGTCGTCAGCCCGGAACCAACTGACGGTACTCGGCGGTTGCCCGGCAATTCGCATGGAGAGCTTCGGCCGCAACAGCGCTTCCATTCCCTTCGGCAAAAGCGAGCGAATCCCCATCAGCCGCAGCACGGGCAGCGTGTCATTCAGCCATGACGGCAACTGCGCCGAGGACACGGCGATCGGCGTCCTGGCCTCCCTTTGTACGTAGTCGTTGATGGGAGGGCAGTGCTGGTCGAGCACAGAGATTGTCTGCAGAACCGCATAGCGGTGCTTGCCCCATTGATTGTCTGCGATGACGGTTGCCAAGGCTGTTGGTTCCCGGGTCGGGTGCTCTCTGTCCTGGACGTCAATGTCGACCGTGAAGCCCGCCCCGATATCGTCCACCCGCAGGACGGGCGAGAATCGCCGCTCGGCGAGATGGAAGGCGGAGAGGGAGGTTTGAATGGCGCCCGGGATAGCGCCCTCGCCGGGCCGGTCGAAGTGGGCGTAGTTGTCAGTGAAGAACAGCCCAAGGATCATGTCGCCGTTAGGCGAGCCAGCCCATGTGCGGACATAGTGCGTGAGCCATACGGAGCATAGGTGCAGGGCTCCTGCATACCGCTCCACCGTCTTCCGTGGGCGTGACTGGCCATCGACGGTAAGTAGGCGCGGTGGCAGTGCCACGGCGTGAACTACACCTTTCACCTGCTCGTCCGCGATCGCGGGCAACCATCGCACCCCTGCGACGTTATTGGTGTGGGCATAGATCTGGGGTGTGACCGCTCCCTTGCTAAGCAGGTGCAAGGTCACCAGCCGGAGTTGATAAAAGGCCGCCACCTCCGGCTGGTAGTCGGGTAGGTCGCTTGCCTCAATACGTGCTAATGCACCCAGGAAATCCGACGGCGCGGTGGCCCGAGTCACTCCGCTCATCGCTGCACCAAGTGTCGATGGCCACACCAGGCCTTGGCGGATATGTGGCTTGTCGTAGGGGAGAATCGGCGAGTAATCGTCCTCATCCCTCTCGCCGGCCAGGTTCTTAGCGGCAGTCTTGGCGACCCTAGCGAGACGGCTGCGGACCGCTTCCCGGAAATCCCCCTTGGAAAAGAGAAACTTGGATGCTCGGGCAGCAACCGACTCAGCGGTTCGAGCAGGTCAGGGATCGAAGAACAATCGATCGGTTTGAATTCGGTGACTTGCGCCTGCTCCTCCCGCTTTTCCCCTCGACGTACTGGCGCCGCCATAGGTAGCAGATCGGACAGCGTGGGCACTGGCCGGTTCACCTCGTTCTGGATGCTGAGCCGGCAATCATCGAGCGCACTGACCAGATCCAGCCCGCGAAGGCTGAACACCAAGAAAGGGTCTCGGTCAATCTCGGCGCTCAGGACGTAGATAACGGCCGCCAGGTGTTTGCAGGGGACCGCCCAATCCGGGCACGAGCAGGTCATCCGAAGATCGCGCCACCCGGTTGGGAAGACATTGATGCCTTCCTTTTGGCTGAGCCCGAGTACCGCCGGGTCCAGTTTCACGATTAAGCAACCGCCCGATGAGCGCCGGGTTGCCGGCAATGGCCTTAAAAAGGCTGTCCCGATCCGCGCGCTGAAAGGGCGGGATGTCGATTTTGACTTTGTATGGTTCGACGCGCGAGCCTTGGACGCGTGCGGTGACCGAACTACCGGACACCTCCATGGAGGTCACGGCGCCGTTTCGCACGTAGGCGCGGCCGCGCGGCAACCGGTTCTCGTGGTCAATATGCTGCAGGGCGTTTAGCCAGCGTTCGCCCCACCACGTGTTCCCGAATTTCGTTCTTGTTGCCACTAGATCTACCGGATGCACAATCGAGCACGACAAGTATGCCGACGGCGCCGCTACAAGCAAGCCTCCTCCATTTAGAAGTGTCTAAGGCGGCACGTTAAGATATACCAACTCCTTTTTCCGCCTAGGTGCGGAATCCCGCCGCCAGGTCGCCCAATAGATCCTCCACGACACGCTCTTCGGCGCAGACTGACTACGGAGCTTCATCATCGTGGTCAATTCCGGCTCCCAGGTTGCTAGGACAGGTTCGCCGGTGGCGGGGAAGTCCTTGTCGCGGGTCGCAGCAACCACGCGCTCGTATTCTGCGGCACCAAATCTCCAGGCGTTCGTGCCATACGCCCGCATGACGTGGTTACCTATACGAATGCCTTCCCAATCGTAGTCGCCGTGGTAGTGCAAGTCGGCGCCGCTACGCTTGAGGCTGGTGAGAAGATGCCGCTGCGCCGCAGCCGGCATGCCATCGGTGCAGACGAGCGGGGCACACGATGCACCAAGGGCGTTGGCCGCGATGGTAACGACCTCTGGGTTCTCGCAAACGAAAACGGCGATCCCCGCGACTTCCCATGTTTCGGGATTACGCACTAGCTGGCGTAGGGTCAGATAGCCGGGCTCGCCACGCATGAATCTGCTCCTGTCGGAGGGACGCATCGGGAGGTTCAGGCATAGCGCGGGCCGGGCCAGCTCGTTGACCAGTACGCCGGCGCGGGCCCAGGTATCGCGCGCGCGCTCCTCCGCCACCTCGTCGGCGGTGCGGGTCGTGTCGTCATTTTCGTCGTCGGGTGTTGTGGACGACTGGCGTAACACGGCGAGGACCAGGGACGCGATTGGCCTGTTGCGATCCAGTGCGTGGGCATCACCGTGGGTCTCGGCCGCCAACTGGGCAAGTGGCACGCCCTTCAGGGGTAGCCTCTGGAGGACCTCGGCCGCATGGCGACAGAGGATTCGCGCACGTTCCGGGCTTCGCGTTGACAAGCGCTTGATCAGTCCGCGCCCCAGGCTGGATTCCAAAAATCTTTGCAGGGGCGGGTCCTGGCAACTGTCGGCCACACCCTCCCACGCGAGCCTTTCGTCGGTGCGGGCCTTTTCCTTGTTGACGATTGGCCCATCCAACATTTCGAGCGCAATCCGCAGGCTTGGCGCGAGCCCGGCTCGGTGTAATGCCCAGTCGACGTCCTCGAGGCAAAAGGAAATGGAGTCGGCATGCCGGTACGGGCGCCCGAGAATCAGGCGGAGCGTCTCCATATGGGCAGGGGGGAGTCCCCTCAGATTGACTACGCCTGCAATGGGTGCTTCGGGGCGCTCGCGCTCGAAGACCCTGCGCAGGCGCGCCCGTAGCGACGCCCGGTCATCGCCACCGAGAAGGTTGTGAAGGCGAGGAGAGGGCGCATCAGTCATTGCAACGTCGTGGGATTGCTACGCCCGGTAACCTGTCGCCGTTGTTTTCCATCCCACTTCCAACGCGAGACAAAGACCGCATCCACGCCGGGCGCCCGTTGCAGTTCGCAGATCGATACGCCTGGGAACGCTGGATAGCATGCCCATTCACGTTCGCTGGTGATCATGAAATCCAGATCGAACATCTGGATCAGCTTGGCGCAGTCCCCACGCGCGTGGTCGTCAATGCCGGCGAACGCCTCATCCAGCAAGATCAATCGCGGGGCGAGTTGGCCCGCGCTCTGGTTGTAGAAATTGGCCACGGCCGCAATCATCGGCACAGTCAGGCCCAGTGCCCGTTCTCCACTGGATGCCGGGTCGGAAATCGACTTCCATCCGCCGTTTTGAGAGCGCTGAACGCGGAAGCGGTGCCAGAGACGATAGTCCAGTGCTCTTGCGAGCCGGTCTGCCGATTTTTGGCCATAGGAGTCCGGGTTCTCGTTCTCCGCTTTGATGCGCTGGAGGAACCAATCCCCGATCTCCTTGCGCTCGTCTTCTGTTAGGAGTTCTGCGCTTTTTTGGAGGAGGATTGTACGCAGGCGCTCGAAGTTCGCCGTTGAGCCGGCGTTGTCCTTGGTCGGCTCCCACTGAAGCTTGAACTTGACTCCCGTCGCGGTCGGATACTTGTCCAGTTCCCTGTTGATCTCATGCACCTGCTTTTCGGCGGTCCTAAGCAGCCGATGAATCTCGATGGCGATGTCCTGCTTGAGATGCTGCTCAAGGATCTCTTGCTCGCGCACACTCAGCAGGTTTTCGCGCCTCACAATCTCCTCATCCAGAAGGATAAGCAGAGCGTGCGGCTGTTCCTCCTTCCCTTGGAAGACAATCCTTACCGAAATGCCTGAATCAGACTGGGTGCCGTGGGCCTCATGACCGAGTGCATTGAGCGCATGATCCAATTCGCGAAACTCGGTATTGATGACGCTTTGTGAACGCCTCCACGCCTCGTCGGTGTCTTCGAGGTTGCTCAATTCCTGCTCGGCCTTGCGCGCGAGGCCCAAGGCTGCATCGACCGCCCATGGCCGCGTGAGATCGGGAATGTCGATGGCAGGGAGCGCTGCAGGAATCAGACCGGCCTCCGCAACTTGCTTGAATGCATCGATGGCCCGAAACCGATTGTCTGCCGCCTCCTTCACCTGGGTCTCAGCGGATGTGAGCGCCTCGTTCGCAGCACCTTCCTCTTTTGCCGCCGCAACTTGTTTGGCATTTGCCGCGTTATAGGCGTCAGTAGCAATGCTGAGAGCATGCCTCGCCGCGGTAATCAACTCTTCGTATTGATCAACACGCATGCCTATCGTTTCCCGCAGAACCGCAAGTTGGGCTTCCGCGCGTGTGTCGTCAATCTGGCATTGCGCGAGGATCGCCTCCTGTTTGGCGAATTCCTGGCGACAATCGTCTTCATGGCGTGAGGCAGTTTCATAATCCCGCCACGCCTGTCGGATCCCGTACACTAGGTGGTCAAGCCCATGGAATTTCGGATCCAACTCGGTCAAGGAATCCTCGACGGCCGTGAGACCCGACGGCTCGACGGGGAGGCCCATGTCCGTCGCGGCTTCCAGCCGCCTATTAACGGCTTGCTGCAACCTACGTTCGGCTTCTTGGCAGTCGGTATCTGCACGTGAAAACTCCGCCTTTGCGCTGTTCAGGCTCTCCGTGGCGCTCTTCACCGCCAGATGTGCGCGGCGTAGCCCGACATCGCTGGGGATGTCCTCGAGCTCTTTCCTGACTTGCTCCTGTTCCTGGACAGCCGTATTGATCTGTTCGCGCAGCGAAGTTCGTTCGGCACCAAGCTCCTTTTCAGCCTCATCGATGAGGGAAAGACGCGCTGCCCGTGCCTGGGCTCTTGCCGCCGTGCCGATATAGGCAGGCGCGGGTTTCGTCCATGCGCCCGCCAGCGACGCAAGGCGGTACCGCCCGCTGGGCGAGAGCCACGCCTCACCACCGGGATCGTTGTCTGAACAGGCGATTCCGGCGAGTAACCGCTCGACGACGGCCGTCGGCACGTCGCATTCCGGCGGGATGCTCGGTGCGAGAAGGGTCTTCAATGGCGATTGTGCGACCGACGACCGTTGACTCCAGTTGGCGTCCAGAGGCAAAACCTTGCCTTCGGCGTCCGTGATCGCGCCGTTAGGGCTGACCCACGCGTCAAGTAGTCCTGAGCCCTCCAGCGCTGCCTCGATTCCGGCGCGTTGTTCCGGCCGTACCTTCGGCTTGAAATCAACAAGCTTCCAGAAAGGTGCGCCAGGTCGGCCTGAGCGAGCCTCATAGTCACGGGTGTATTGTGGGGGAGGAGGGATATCAACGCCGGCGACCAACTTTTCTCGCTCGCCCTGCAAGTCGGCAGCCAAGCGTTCGTTCGCCAGCCACTTGAGCTTGATTTCCGCCTCTTCCTTGGCAATCTGTTCGACAGCTTCTTGCTGTCCCGACAAGAGCGCAGTCAGGCAGGGATTCTTTTCCTCTAGCCGCTGAATCCACTCCGCCAGTCTTTCCATGTTGCCATCAACGTCCACCTTAATCCGACGCAGCCCTACAAAATGGCGTTGCCACGCATCGAGGAGGTCGTCCGAGGCAGCGTCCAGTTCATTGTCGGCCTGTGAGAGGCGCTCTTCCGCGGCTTTCTTCGCGCTCTCCTTGTCGTGGCGGAGATCTCGAAACATCTCGAATTTGTTCTGCGCGGTGTTCACGACGCCATGCATTCGGCGCATCTCCGAAATCTGGCTGCGCCGCACGCCGGTTTCGGCAAAGAGCGCGGTCTTCGCAGCAAGGATCGCGGCGTCATCGGCCCCCACCAGATCCGTCGCTTCACTGCTGATGAGTCGGTTGTTCGCAATCGCTCGGCTCACGCCGGCAAGACCCGCAATGCGTGTGACGTCGTGCCGGATGTCGGCAATCTGGTGCCCCATCTTGTCAAAATGGTCTTTTCGCTCGCCTGCAACCGTGTGGGAGGCGTCTAGCTTGCGGCGTCGTTCGTCGAGTTCGGTTGCGGCTTCGTCCTTTGCCTTCCGGCGCTCTGCCGCATCCTCCGCAGCCATCGCCATCCGATAGGAATCCTTGTTGGCTGGATCATCTCGTAGGACGTTCACGCGAGTTTGCTGTCGTTCCTTCTCTGAATTGGTGGTGGTGAGTTCAATCTCCACGCGGGCCTGGGCTGCGATCGCGGCGCTCACCCGGTCAGTGGCGGCGTGGCGGGTAGAACTTGCCGTCTGGAAGTCCACATGGGCCTGACGAAGGAGTCTTCCTTTGCGCCGGGTCTGCATGCCGGCGTAGGTACGATAATGGCGCTCGAACTTTGCCACGGACCTCCGCAGCTCATTGAATTTCTCAAGTTCGTCGTGGTGCTCATCAAGCAATACCAGTGCCTCAGATACGTCGTTGACGAGGTTGGCTGGTAGAGGCGTAAGGGATTGGGTGAGGGCATTGGAGAGCAACTGCTCATCGGGGCGTTTGCTCAGTTGCGGTTGGCGCAACTGAATCAGCGTATTCATCAAGGCGTCGTACCGCGTCGTGCCCACCCCGAACAGACGCTCATCGACCGCGTCGCGGTAGCTTTGCGTCGTATCAAATACGCGCCCCCGGTAAGCCAGCACCTCTCGCAGCCCGTCTTTGGTGAGTGCACGATTGCCGTTGCCAATGAGGGAGAGGTCATCGTTGACCCTCCCAGCGACGCCGGCATCGATCATGAAGAACCAATGGTCCACATTGGGCCGGCGACTGTCCGCAGACAATCCGGCTCCCAACGTGACGTACTCGGGTTCATCGCCGTCACGTAACCTCCCGAATTCCATCCAGACATACCCAATGCGGCGGTCGATGCTCCCTTGGAGCAGGTTCCACAGCATCTTTTTCCCGGGGTCCGCGTCAGGCTCCATCCGGCTGGGCATCAGAAAGCCATCGAACAGGAACGGCATGGTCAGCGATAAGACCTTCGACTTGCCGGCACCATTGCGTCCGCGAAGGTTCAGCTTGCCATCATAGAAAGCGAACTCTTCATTGTCGTATAGGTAAATGTCAATGAGACCGATTCGCATCGGTTGCCAGCGGGACATCGTCGGCGTAGGGATCTCATCGTCGTGCCGGGGATCAGTGTGGTCGGTATCTTTCATCGATAGGCTCGCGTTCTGGCGGGTTTGCTGACTTTAGGTGTCCCAAGGGCGAATCTGGCAATGGCCGGAAGCGGGAAGACTCGCTCCCCGTCTTTCCCCACCAACTTCAGTTTCTCAAGCCGTTCGAGGGCTTCCTCGGCGAGCCATCGTTCAGCGCCGGGCTCACGCGCCTCCTTGCGCCAATGTGAGCCGTGTGTGGGGATGCAACTCCGTACGAAGTCTTCGATGTCCGTTATTGCCGAATAAGCAGCCAGTTCGTACGTGTCGCGCCTTGCCCGAATGTGTTTCTGGGAAAGGTACTCGGCAACAAGCAGGGTGATATGGCCAATCGTGCCGTCACCGCCCATTTTCAGATCTGTCATCTGACAGCGTTCATCGACGAGTGCGACGCCCTCCATGCGTTGCTCGGCGGACATCTCGATGGCATCGCACAATCGGGCCGCCATCAGGCCGCGTTGGGTGGCGAGGTAACTGTGGGTTTCCTTGTCAAGGTCAGCAAAGTAGATCACCGGGTCGTCGAGCAACCGCCGTGAAAGGTGATGGCGCATCGCCGTGCGACGCGCGTCCTCGTTGTCGAAGACTGTTTCCTTCGCGAGCCACTCCACACGCTCATCGGTCGAAATGGCGTCCCGAATGCCCGTCGACGGACCGCGCACCGCGGTAATGACTTCGTTCAGCAGCCAACGGTTAATGTCGTACAGCACCTCGGTGGACTGCTCGGCGACGTATTTGTCTTCGTCGCCGTCTACACGCTGGAGTACGCCTAGGGTCAGCAGGGTCCTGAGAACCGTGACCAGGTCCTGCCGCTCGGAACGGGAGGTTAGTTTCAGGACGAATCCGCGGGCGGTAAGCGCTTCGTCGGATGCTGCCAGGGTCAGCTTCTCGCCTAGATGTTGAAGCATGATCTGCGCTTGCGACCCATTCAAAATCGCGCAGACCAAGCAAAAAATCGCATAGCGCCGGCGGTCAAAGTCGGGAATCCCTCGAGTCCCGTCTTGGAAATCTGCGGGTATCTTGCGCAGTCTCGCGCCATTCGGTGACACCCTCAGATCCCAGCCTGTTTCGCGGCGCAAGAACTCCTGCAAACTCTTGGCGTGCCGTCGCACCAGCCCGAATTCGTCATGATCCGGGGACATCAACGGCGTCATCAGGATAGCGCGCATGGCGAGTCGCATTTCCTCGCGCTCATAGGCATGTGGCTTCGCGGCGATTTCAGAGGGGGCGGGCGCGTCGGCGCCAGACACGTTGTCTTCCTCGGTCATGACCAGGCAGGTGTTATGGTGATTAGGTGGTCTCGGCCGGCGAGCGTACCGCTTGGTGTTGAAATCTCAGCGTGAGTGTCCGCACCTAGCGGTTCAAGCCGCACGAGCAGTGATCCATCGCCGGTCAGGATGTCGGTGGGAGCGTCGGGGCCGATTTGGTGGTCGAGCGCCTCGCCTAGCAGTGCGAGGAAGAGGGCGAATTCGTTGGTATTCAGGGCGCCAAGCTCAGACAGCCGCATTGGTAGCGCCGTGGCAAAACGGCGCCTCGCTTCCGCAACCTGATTCGACTCGTCTTCCATCAACTGCTGGATGCGCCGCCGATCGGCGGAACGATCCTTGACACCTGGCAACTGACCGCGCTGTGGGCCGTCGCCCAACTGATACAGACGGGGGCAGATCCGGAGCGCCGGTCCCTCAGCCCACGGGGTGCTGGGCGGGACATATTCCTCTTGTGCCGTGTCCAGCGGTAGGTGTCGGGCCGGGTTCAAACCGAAAGCCACCCGCGCAAGTCGATGTGCGTCTGTCTCGCTATCGCATGAGAGAAACCATGCTGCTAGTGTGCGCAGGTCGGTGGAGCGGTCGCTGCGCCCGGTGCGGCGATCATTAATCTCCTTGATCGCGATGGCAAGCTGACGGATCGCTGACCGAGCCTTCTGGCGGAGCAGGTCGGCAGTCGATGGGTCATTGTTGGAATTGACAAACCATCCACGCAGGCCAGTCCATCGGTCCTTCCATTGCCGCCGGATGGCGAGGACTGCGTCAGTAGATTCCCACGTGCGACGGGCGGCGTCTTGCTCAGCGTCTTGCTCGGCGTCGGGTGCGGCGTCTGGCGCCAGGCGCTCTGCAACCGCGAAGAGCATGCTCTCTATATGGCTATCAAGTGCCTGGATGAGATCGGAAATGGTGTCACCGCGGCGCGCGAGGTCGCTCACGAACCGCTCGAGGTAGTCGATCAGTTGCTTCTTGTAACGCTCGACGTTGTTGACCTCGACGTCGCTCGGGTTAAGGTGCCGATCCACGCCAGCCATGAAGGCGGCGGCGTTCTCCGTCATCGTGGCAAACACACCCGTCAACTCTCGCAATGTCGATCGTACTTTGTCTGCATCCAGCTCCTTGCTACTAGTGAGGGCGACAAGGGCGCGCAAAAGTTGTTCGATATCCGCGAGAGCCACCGTCTGAAGCTCCGCGCGTTGTCGAAGGACTTCGTCGTAGCGCTGCAAGGCCGCCTCGACGGCCTCGCCGGGCTTTGAGAGGCGGTAGATCTTGTAGTTGCGCTTGAAATCTGCGATGGAGGACCAGCGCGCCATGTCCTGCTGGGCCTCGAGGTTTCCCCAGCGCACCAGCGCGTCTAGGTGCTGGGTGAGCTGATCGATGTCCGGACGGGCAATACCGGCCGGCAGGGCGATCTCGGTGAGAACCTCGTCGGGACGAAGTTGGAGGCGATACTGTGCCTTCGCCTTCGCGAACACATCCATAATCGCGCGGTAGATCGTCGCATGGTCCGCGCTGACATGGCTAAAGAGTTGGCCTCTTCTGGCATCCGCGAACGCGGACCTGGTCCCGTGCGCATCGAAGCGAAATGGAGATGCACCGTTTTCAGATGGGCCCGCGGTGGCCGGAGGCTCGACGTCCGATTGCGCCCCAGACGCGCCGGCCACGCTTGCCATATCAGCCATGGGGTTACGTGCGCCGCATTGGAGTAACAGAGAAGAGCGCGGCACGTTTGCTGTCGACGCGCCTTTCGAGCTTAGTCGCCCGCCGCGGCTGGCTCAACCTTTGTGCAGGCTGGAAATGTTCGTGTCCGCACCGATGGGTGACGTTTCGGGGGGAGCGGTGCGTGAAATGATGGTTCGTTAGGTTTGACAGCGCAGCACGGGGCGGCATTCAATCTCGCTGGATCGGGGCGCCAAGCGAGGTGCCGAGGCAGCGGCGTAAATGGCAAAAAGTGGGCGCCTTGAGTTGGAAGGTCGCCGGCAAGCGAAAAAAAAAGCGCTTACGTAGGTATGCCTTTGTTTTCGTTGCATGTGGTGCCCGCCGATGGGCTTGCAAGCGCCGAGCAGACTCAGCGCGCAGCGGCGCACGACCTGGACGCGGGTGCAGGCAGAGTTGGGCGCGGCGCAGCGCCGGCCGAACGGGCCGAGGCCGAAGCGCCCTGGCGCGCCAGCTGCTGGCAGAATCGCGGGTGGCGCCCCCAGGCCCGGCGTCGACTGAGCAGGAGGCGCCAGGCAGGCGAAAAACTGGACGAAGAGCAGGCACGCCTACGGCCGCCTCCAAACCGGATGACGGCAGCGACAGTAGTCTCCGACATAGTTGCCTGCCAACTTCCTGACCCCCGCCATCCATATGGAGGATGTCAAGGCGACGCCAGCCTTTTTACGATCAATACAGCGGCGGCATGCGCGAGCATCGCTGTCACGTTTTTGATGACATAAAGGTGACACCGTCGCGGTCCGTTGCTACCCGAATGAAATTAAGTGCGATGCGGTGAAGCGGCTCCTACATGCCGGAGCGGTGTCAGTAGGCATTCACATTGATTCAGAAGCCCATGAACAACTTCAACTTCTTGCATGGCCACGACCCCGCGCCCCGCCCGAGGGATGAGTTGCTGTATGAATTTGTCGCTGCTGAACTGGCAAACTCAATGATCAAGCAAGGCTTGTGGGCCAAGGCGCTGTCTGACAGCAATTGGAACCAGCCCTCGGCAAAGGCGCTATATGTAAAGATGCGCGTCGCTCAGCTAAGGGGCGAAATCCTAGCCGAATCCCGGCAGCGAATGGCCGCCTTAAGCGATCCGGTGAGAGAAGCAAGAGAGTTTGGCCTCACTGAAGAGGAAGTTGAATATCTCGGGAAGCCAATAAAGGCAGTCCGCCACGTTGAAAAATTCCGCATCACCAAGGACAAACTCGCCGAAGCCATTGGTCGAGGAAAAATTCGCGCCGTACTCTGTAACGAGGTCTTGTGGGTCCAAGACCGTGCAATTGGCTAAGCGTTCTTTAGTGTGGTTGAAGGGAATCTGGCGTCTTGCTGCGTAAGCGGCCTGCTCCAAACGTGACCGCGTGGGCCGAAAGCATCCGGATGCCGTAATGGCGTGCGCCTTTGGACCTACATAAAGAAATTCGGAGGTATGGATGCTGCCTCCTCATCATGTAGCAACTGGGGGGCACGCGTATTGATGGCCCGCCTCGCCGATTTCTTGAGCCACTCACTGCTTCGTCGGCGTGAAGAGGGCCTGCGACCAAGAAACGCCCTTATGCGCTGCAGCGCATAAGGGCGTTTCTTGGTCAGGGGCCATGCTGGCCAGGAGGCTGACCATGCCCGCCTGTCGAGGGAAGTAACCAGCAAAGGCGCCGCCGGCTATAAACTCCAGGGCCACCAGACGGGCAAAAATCGGCAAGAGGTTTGCGTCCGACTGCGGCTTCGGTGCGCCAACTATGGCGATGTTCAACGCCTGAACCCGGCCGTCCTTCCCTTTGCCGAACTCGAGGCTCCCGCGGTCGCCAAGCTTAGGCGTCACGGTGCGTGTCTGTAGCGCCGTGACGTGGAAGAAGACGTCTTCGTGTCCGCGCGGACGTCGATAAACCCGAAACCCTTGTCTGTATGCCATGTCTTGACCCGACCCGCTTTTTTCATGATTCTCGTCTGTATTGTTGAGGTCCAAGTTTAAGGGATGAGAGGAGCGGGTTACGTGGACTCAGCAGCAGCCGAACGCCGACTGCTCTGCCACCCGTAGTCGGTGGGGTGTTGGTCTGATGCAACCCACCTTGTATGTCAAATCGGGTAGATTTGCCCGTGAGCGGAATGCCGCGGTAATGACGTTAAGAACAGCAACAGGTAGAGACATGGGTCGTAGGAGAAGGGAGCCGTCGCATAGCGAGGTGTTGATGGATGCGCCATGGTGGCCATGGTGAGCAGGGAATCAAAGCTTTTTCACGAGAAAGGTCACTGTCCAATGATGGAAGGTGTTGCAGCTTTAACGACAGCCATGAGCATCCCCCGTGTCAGATTAGGCCGAGTGCGCTTCCGGGAATGGAGGCCCCCGGGTCCATCTCGGTAATCTGGCGCCTCCCCGAAAGCCTTCAGCGACAAGGCTCTCTGACCAGTCACACCCAACATCCCCCCTGCAATTCGGATCGCACCATCTCTATGGAGGCAAGAAATGCCCTATCCTCGCTTGTGCGCATCGCGGTTGTTATCTATGCTTCTCAATAAAAATAAAGGGCATCTAATGTCGCCTATCCAAATGCATACTGCAGCAATCTGGGTAATTTTCATGCTGTCAAGTTGCGCCTCCGTGGAGGTCACTACGAAAGAGGTGCCAGTCGACACAAACACACCTCCGCCATTGCTTCGAGAAAAGACCCCGCCCCCCTATATTGGTCTGGCCTTGTCAGGTGGTGGCAATAGATCTGCACTGTATTCCTCATATGTTATAGACCTCCTTTCGGCGCTGCCGGTCCGAGCCATGGCTCCCACCCGCCAGTACAGCTTCATGGATACCGTGCAGTATATATCCAGCGTATCTGGAGGCGGCTTTGCTGCTTCCTACTATTCGACAAAGAGGGATGCCTCACTCAACGGGCCTGATTGGAACGCAACTAAGCAATCGTTCTATAGCCAATTTCACTCGAAAATGAATGAGAATTGGGAGGCTGCCATCGGGTGGAGATTATTCGCCACCATCTTTACAAGAACACCGATCGAACTGCTCGAGCGGAGCCTCGAGAGTGATTTCTTGAAGGGGGAAACATTTGGCTCATTGGCGCAGAAGGAGGCCTCCGGAAGGTCGCCCGTAATGATTTTCAATGCTACTCATTACGATACAGGTCGAAAATTCGTGATGAGTACCTTGCCGACCGCGACTTTCAAGCTACGCACTGATAAACTTATAATAGACATTCTTGAGTTGAAAGAGAGAAAAGCAAAGTTATCGCTTCTCGACCAGTCTTCGCTATCCGCCCGTATGTTTTCGAATATCGAGCGCTCGACCTATGCAGAGAGCTTCCATGAGGCCACTCCTGAACTCCTCAATACGTTGGTACCCGAGGGCTTTGACGCTATTCAGGGGCCGGGGTCCGCTTCCCTAGATTACGAGGATATGCCGCTGTCATTGGCAGTAGCGTCATCCGGTGCCTTCCCAGGGCTAGGTCCTTTACCATTAACAGTAAAAGCGCCGAATGGAAACGTTCTCGATTACACATACGTCCACCTGATTGACGGAGGAGTGACCGATAATAGCGGCGTAGAATCTCTGGCGCAAATATTTCTTCGTGATCTTATAAGCCCGTATACGAACAAGGTAAGTGGCACGGAAAAATCTCCGATCACGGAAAACATGGACTACGCGCTAATCATCAAAGTCGATGCGTCGCTCCCATTCAGGGAAAGTAGTCCTGCCTTCAAGAACAGGACAACGCCGCTTTGGACCATCCTAGCTGATCCCGGTCAACCCAGTGATATTCAAGAGGAAAGAACGAACTTTTATCGAAAAAGTCTTTGGCATTTTGCGGGGGGTAATACAAACATGGTAGCTGGAACACCTGACAATCCCATCAGCAGAATGAAAATCATCGAGTTCCGGCACACGGACCTTAGCGATGCCGACCAAGTAGGCGCGCTAGCGCTAGAAGGAGCTCCGAGGCGGATTAAAGATCGAATTCAACCGAAAGGGTGTCGCGTTCCATTAAGTCGCGAGGATGCGCAAAGGCGGCTCTCGGAAGTTTCTACAAGATATCATCTTTCCGATGAGTGTGATGTATCTTGGCTCCGAATCTCTGCTTGCTCATCGGTATTAAAGCACGCCCCGAATATCCAGCGCTTTTACCAACTCGCCGACGGAAAAGCTTCAGAATATGCTCTTGATAATTTGTATGAACGAACACGAATGCTTTGCCCGGAAATGTTCAGCGAATCATAGATGGCATCATTATTTCCGCAAGTGAGTAGGGTTACTGAAGCATTTTACATATACTTGTATTTTTTAAACAAAAAGAAACGACACAATAATATGAACTTTCGTGGCACGTATGCAGCTTTTCTGGGCCTTTGCATTGCTATTCTGCCAGGCTGTGCGACGCATAACACGGGTGAGAGCGGGTTGGCGGTCTTTAACCCAAATCCATCTCGCGACGTGAAAGCCCGGCAACCATTTTCGGTAGCGTACCACATGAACTCCAACAAGAGCCTTGAGACAGAAATTATTCCAGCGCTGAACGATTACCTCGGTGACATTCTGACTGCAGGAAACCTGGTTGACCAGCAGCAGAGTTATGTGTCTACAGCAACGTTTTTAGGCGCTTTGGCCGCAACATTTGGAGCGATATACGAAAAGACGGCGTTAATACTCACAGGTGTGGGGGTCAGCGGCGCGGGTTACGCTGTCGACAAACAGTACAATCTTACGGCCCAGTCTGTCGCATATGATCATGCCGTGACCAATCTCATGTGCGTGATAAATGCTGCAAACGGCGTCTCGGATAATGATATACAAAACACAATTGCCTATGCTGGAAAGGATGACGATAGGCTTGCCGGTGTAAATGCCAAAAATTCCATACTCATACAGGCCAATGCGGTAACGGCCCGCCTTCGGACTGCACTCAAGGCAGCGCCTAGATCAAATCCATCAGAGAATGATCTGGTTGCATATATGAACAAATTAAAGGCTAGTGAAGGAAAGCCGCAGCCGAACATGAATGGAGCCGCCGTTCAAAGTTTGATCCAAGATGAACAAGCTAAAGGTAGGAGCGCTAGTGAAGCCCAGCAACTGATTTTCGATAGATATTCGGTATCCATTACACGGGTACTACAGTTGAATGCGAATCTCGCTAAATGTCAAAATACCATGCTTTGATTGTGTGAGTGGCGTGAATTCTGTTCCTGCATCAGGTGAATGCCTGCGCCGGTCCTTCGGCCCAACCCACTCAAGATGGGCCAAGAACGATTGCAATTTGCGCCAAAAACGCTTGGCAGGTGACGAGGTGTGAATGGCCGTTGCCCTGCTTGCGCCATCTGTTTTGCGCAAGCAGGGCAACGAGGATCGCTTCTCAAGCCTCCCTTGGCGCTGACATCACGCCAGCAGCCACCCACACCCGCGTCCCGGCGGGAAGGCCCAGCATCACAGATCCCCTCCCACCAAGCTCGCTAGCAGAAGCCGTAGAACAACACACTCAGGCTTGCCATCGAAACACACGCGCGCGCCACGACATGCGATGACAAGCCCGGTCGATCGGCTCCGCCGCCGGCGGCGACGTCATGTGCACGGGCAGGATTAAATCGGCCGGAGCCAACGCGGATGTCGCGGCTGGCTCCTGATCCCGCCACAACTTCGACACGAGATTTGCGTTCAGGCCATGCGCGCGGGCAACTTCTGACAGCGAGCGTGTCGGGTCTCGTGCTTCTGCCACGACCTGCGTGTGGAACTCTTTTGTGCAGTTCGTGGAGCCATACCGGCGACCCCGCGCCTTGATTTCTATTTCATCTTGTCCTACCAGATTCTGATGGGAATTAGACCGCGTCTTCGGACTCTCATGAACATACGGTGCTGGTGCAACGCTTACGACTTTGGTTAAGCGTAGAGAACAGGCCGAGCAAGCTCTTTCCAAGAGATATTCCATCGTTGATGCCGTTACGCACGTGCGCCACCGGCAAATCGACACGAACGAACATCGCCAACTCAGAATCCGCCGTTTCAGGCTTGGATTGCCAGGGTGGCGAAAGACCGCGAGGTTGAAAATGCGCCAGCGATGGACTACTACTATCGACACCCACACCCACGCTTACGTAGGGCGCTACGCCAGTGGCCATGAACCAAAGGACAGCGACGGAGGAGGAACCTATGCATGAAGGTTCAGGCAGCTGGGGCTTCGCACGGCCGCTCCGCTTAATTGTTTGCATCGCAATCCTCTCATCTGCCAATGTCGCTTATGCTCGAATGCCGATGGTCGAGCCGCCCGGTCAGCCCATCAATGACGACCTCTTGGATGGGTTTTTGCGTCAAGGTGGGTGGAGCCAAACTGCGGATGATGATCCTAGTGCCAGGCAACTTGAGGCAAGTTACATTAAGGGCATTGTTGACGCATACGTGGCGAAGCCATCCGATCCTAAAGCGATCAATGACTTGGGGTTAGTCGGTCTGGCGCTGGCGGTGGCGGAATGGGGAGTAGAGCCTGCTGATGGACTACCGGACGACCCTGCCGGAAAGAACTGGGGGGGCGTCATTGGCGCAGACGGAAAACGTTTAATGAGCTATTCGAAGGGCGCGATTGGTGTTTCCCATGCTGACAGCGATTCTCTCGCTGATTTCTTCTCCTTCATCAAGAAAGATAGAGGAGATTCCCTGCCACAGGCGACGCGGTTCTATCAGCTTCAAGGCATCAATTTCGACCGGCTTTACGCGGACGGCGGCCATTGCAACAGGCCTTCGACCGTAATTGTTATTGATCTGAACGGAAAGCCATTTGGATACGTCGAGCATGGATATGCTGGGGATCGCTATTGTGGAATATACAGAAAGTACAAAACCAACGAAGAAGACTGGAGAATTTTTCGGCACAATATGCGCCTCGTCCTTAGAACCAGGGAGGGGCAGGCTTATCTCATCAATGCATGGTTGAAGGAATATTGGTGGCCCTCTTACCGGAAGGTCGCCGGGCAACCTAATGGAAAAATCGAGGACGTTATTATCAATTCACGGATTCGCAACTCATCTCCTGTCACGGCAAACTGCACGCTGGGAAAGGCAAGGAGTAGCGGCGATGCCATCTCAGCCCAACTAAATGCGTATGCATCGAAGGACTGTCATGGGAAGCCGGATCACAAGCGACGTTGGCCGTATATGATGCGCGCGGTCGTAGTCTACAGATTTTATGCTAATCATCAGTTAGCTGAGCAGACACGGCAAAAATAACCACCATGTTTCGCGTGGCGCATTTGATTTCGACCATAACGTCTGAGATATTGGGCGTCAATGAGCTGTCGAATACCAGAGCGAACCCCCGTTGTTCCAGCGATGGGGGCTGACACCCAGACACTTATATCTGCGTTCAGTCGTACGTAATTGACATCCGCGGGAGGATTTTTCCAACCCCTGCCACTATTATGCCAAGCCGTCCGCCTTCAACGGACAAGACACCGCTGTTGCAATCTCCAGTGGTGATCACACTGTCTGGCTCCCAACGGTTTGACCACGTTCGCCGTTGTTGTGCAGCCTAAACTCAAGTCGCCACTGGCTCGTGATTCGCCTGGCAGCCCTGCGCCATTCCCCGCTGAGCTTGGATGCAACTGGCGCTGCCTACAACCGCCTCGCCCGTGGACACTTTGGTGCTTGTGCTCGTGCTCTGGGTTGCCGGCTTCTGGCTCTGTACCGCAGTCTCCGACCAGCAGTGAGCATTACTAGTCGGATAAACATATCGGACGCAGTCTGAAACCAGTCCTATTAAACATCGAATGGCTTTCATTAGCACATTTTTGTTGGGCCCTTCTTATCTCGCTTGCCGTCAACTACCTCTCTGCCTGGCGGCACGCAGTGCGCAGCTAGTTTCTGGGCGCAGCGCTTTCTTTCTTCGCTCCGATTGGGCATTGATGCTTGTATCGGAGGGGTTGGCCCGAGGAAGAATGGGCGGCCACATCATAAGGCACATTCCACAATGGAGATGAAGGACTGGCTATTCCTTTGTTTGATGCGTCCATGCGAATCCAATTGAATTGTGACCTTTCCAATTGAGTTGTGTTCATTACCCCCAATCGTTGCTATTTCGCTATCCGAAGCTTCTACGACGATGGCCGAGTGCGAAGCATACTTTTCGTGTGCGGCGGCGTAATCGAAGTCGAAGTGCTCGCCAGGTTGATTATTTTGGATAATGTCGCCAACTTTCGGAGCGTACTGTTCAATTCTTCGCCCCCAAAAAAATCCCGTCCCATCCTGGGCATTCTTGATTGCCCGGAAACAAAACTGAGAATGTCGACGCGCGAACACAAACCCCACGGGTGCCACCGCCGCGTCCTCCGAGGCTCGCTTTACGCACCAACTCACGAATACCGCCGACCAATACACATCCGTTCCTAGAAACGTTTTGCCGAGATCCTCCCAGTACTGACGGATTTGCTCGGCAAGGATTGGATTATCCTCGTTCATCTCGTGATACTTCTGGTGTTGTCCCTTCGCTATCGCAATGAGGCATTCTTGAAAGAGGGTCGGCATGAAGGCTCCTGCACGGAAAGGTAGTATTTGGTATAGACGATTTTAATCGCGGAGGGCAACCTCATTGGTGAAAAAAACGGGGAAAACAGGGCGTGAACCAGAGACGCGCGCTAAAAGCCGGCAAACCGCTTCATGACCGTTCCGCGCCTCAACAAATGACCTCGTCATCGCCAGTCAGGATGCGTTGGTGCTATTTGCGACGCCGGCTCGCGAGCCCAGTCGCCTTGGAGGCAACCCCGGATTGCCGGGTTCCCAGCGCGGCCGATGGGGGTGGTTCGATGAACCGCATACAGCAACCTCCAACCAACCTGACACACTGACTTGCTCGGTTTAAAGCTAAGGAAGCTCTTTTTATCGTCGGTATAGCCAAGTTTTATGCGCATGCCGGGCACGAACGCAACGCGCGATCGGCGGAAAATCGATACGTCGGCGGCGGACGTGCAATCCAAACAGCGTCGATGAATGCGCTTGCACGTAGCTCCGATCAGCTTCGAAGATTAAACGGAGACATATTTTGGGTTGACGTCATGAGCGCTTACGAGCAACTGTCGCCTATTGCCACTAATCGGTGGCAGATGAAGGTTCCCCAACGGGAAAGATCGAAATTGCGAGGGTCGTCGTGTCCGCCGCCAATGTTACGATCTATTGCGACGTGAAACGCGGGCACTAACCACTCCCCTGCGCGGACGCTGGCATTGATATAAGCAAGTGCCAATCGGTCATACTGTGCGTCGGTAAACCCGGGAGATTGGGAAATTCTGTCGTTTATACATTTCCCTTTGTCATTTAGAGGTGATTGACCTGGCTTTAACTCTACCGAACGGACCTGAACACTCTCAACGTGCAGAAAAATCCCCTTAGATCTTTCGCCCACAACCTTGTTCTCAAGTCTCGTCGCACGCCAAGGAACCGAGAAATCTCGTTCTTGGGGGCGCACCGTCTTTCCGTCCCGCGTGATGAACATGTGCGCTTGTTTGTAATCTTTCCAGCGTTCTACACGATTCCATGGCGCCGTCGGCAAATCAGCGCTCGCTAGACGTTTGATGTTTGCACAGACGTTGTCGCTTGTGTCGTGAAGAACGAAATATCGTGCAGAAGGTCGGCCGTTTGCGTTAGACCGGGATAGGGGCTTGTCTAGCAGACCTCCTATCCGGACATCAAAATCATAGCGAGTTTTATTGTCGCCTATATTGTTTTGAAGTGTTATACCCGCCGGCGCGTCAGGATAGAAGCGCTTCGCAAGAGACGAGAAAACATTGAGCCGTGACTCCGTTTCATAAAATGTCTCATCCAGATACGCATTGGTCTTGATATTTTCTTCGGCCAATTTTATTCGAATGGACGCGGCGTCTTCCCGACTCTTATGTAGTAAGTGCTGGTAATCTTGTAGCTTATGAAACTTAGCTCGCAAGTCAGACAGCTGCGCGCTTACTGCAGCGTATTGATCCAACGCCCTTTTATCCGATAGATACCTAAGTTTGGCGTCCACCGACTGGTTAAGTTGGTGAATCTCCAACTCAAGATTCCTTTTCTCCGTCTCCAACCTCATTCGTTCCTGGCCGAGTCGGGCTATGCGATTTGTCAGCAATTGCGAGTGAAACGCTTCCACTTCCTGCAGATGCTTCAAAGTTTCGTCGCGAAATGCTCTTTGGAGTTCGCCATACATAGCGAGCACCTTCTCGCGCGGAATATCTGCGCGTGCTTCGAGGCTCTTCTGAACGTTAGAAAGAGCGTTTTCCACGACAGCTCTCTTGTTTTTTAGCGCACGGAGACGGCCCGTCAAATCGTTTGCTTCTTTCTCGATTTGATAGTAATCCTCCGCGACGGCGAACTGCGCTAGATCGCTCTCAAACCTTGCAATTTGCTCTTCAAGATGTTTTGCTTGCAGCGACGCATCCTTGCTACCGGTGTAGTATTCTCGAATGAAAGGATCGTTCTTGAAGTTTCTCTCAAAAAGTTCCAGCTCAGACTGTCGAGTGCGAAGTGAGTACTTGTTTTCAACCAAAGAGATATCTATCCCAAGCAGGAACAAATTCCGTAGCAAGACCGTATATGGCTCTCGATCTGATGAGGTAATTTTTGGATCGTTATAGTCAGCTTTGGATCGCCGAATGAAGCGCGGCAGTAGTGAACGGAAACTAAGTTGCGACCCACCCCAATCAGGAAAATGAAAGCAAAGCTTCCCTAGTAGTTCGTTGAAGGCCTTGACTTTCAATATTTGCCCGTTCAGGGAAATGGTGCCTTGCTTGTCGGTGCTACGCGATGAAGAATAAGCGGTTTGTCCAATCTCAAAGCGCAGCGTAAATTCCCAACTGGGAAGATGTTGGCGAAAGCTCGTATTTGTACTGGAGCCCAAACAAAAATGAATGATTTCGATCAGTAGGGACTTTCCAACGCCGTTATAGGATCGACTGTCGTCCTCGCCATGCAATTGATCTTTCCGCGAGCCAATGACGAGCGACACGCCCGTCCGATTGAACTTGACGGTCTTAAAGGTGGTTCTATTCGATGTAAGCTCGATTAGGCGCATAAGGCCGCTTCCGGGCGGTGGCGATGCAGTTCACCAGCGTCATTCATCTGAATAAGTCCGAGCGCAAACAAAGCATCGAGAGCCAGCACCATGTTGTCGAACGTCTGGAAGGCTGGATAGCATGAGGCTTGTCGCTGAAAAGCGCGCCACAGATTGTCGACTGTGATCGGTTGAGAGACGTTTTCCATGACGAAAGCCCCGAGACCGAGCAGGGACTCCGCAAAAGAAATGTGCTTGTCAGGAAGCAACATTGTTCGGTTCCTCGAAAATGTCACAGGCTTCAAAGTACTTCGCCATGAGAACCAAAGCAGCGTCGCGCCGCAGTCGATCTGCAGCGGGATTGTTGGTTTGAGGCGCAACTCGATTCAAGATAAACGCGAATCGCAGGTCACCGAGCGTAACGCCTGATTCACCTTGGTCATCCTTGACTGCAACAATGCTCTCCGCATAGAACCCAGCCAGAAAGTCACGCAGTGCTTGCTTGGTGAAATCGCTGTTTCGACTCAAATAGTCATCGATCTGCCATGTCTCGCGTTGCTTTGCTCGCAGCCAATCGCCGTTCTCGGCGAGTCCGTTGAATTCGATTTTTTCTTCGAAATCCGGTGCAATTTTTTTGCCTGTCGGAGCGCTCTGGGGCGGAGAGTTTTGAATATGCTGGATGACTTCTCCCAGGACGGTGTAGTCAAGGCCCTCCAACGAATCCCACGTCGGTAAACCGCCTACAATCATGCAGATTTGATCTTCAGGCAAGCAAATAAACTCTTGCTCCAAATGCTTGCTGAGAAAGGCTTCGCAGGCGTTAAGGCTATGGTCCGTTTTGATCGTGGCCAGAGTTTTCTCGATGTCGAAGACGGTGCCGCGATATTTATCGTTGAACACAAATACGTACTCGCGTGGGACGCAGAATGTGCCCCAGTACGGCAGCAGCTTGTCTTTGAAGTCTTCCGCTGCCTTCGCGATCGCAGCGCTCTTGCTGGCGGTAGGGTTTTCGGGCGCGAAGACTTGAAAGTACCTGCCAACAGCCTTTTCGTAGCCGTCGTTTCCGCGGTCTCGCTGGTTGCCGTACGGCTTGATTTTCAAAAATCCAGGTCGCGAATACTCCATGACCCGTCCGAACAAATGTTCGAATGCGAAGCCATCAGATCGGTGCACTTGGAGCTGGAAAAGCGTGCGGGCGAGATGCTTACGCTCGTTTGTCATCATCAACGTCCGTCTTGAATTCCTTGTTGTTTGGAGAATTCTAACATCGCAGGCTCGAACATCTTCAGTCGCCTCGGCCGCCAACCTGGCGGCCGAGGCGACGCTAAGCAGTCAAGCCCGAGAGCGCTCAAAGTCGTGAGCTAAACGTGGTACACGAGTCACTTAAGCCGGTTTCCGCCACTTGCTTTGCCTTTCTTCGTCGCCGCGGGCTGCGGATATGATACCTGTATAAATATACAGCAGCGGAGCTTGATGGAGCTTTCGCTATCGAGGGCTCGAGGCTACCCGCACACTGGCCACTATCCTATCCAGCTATAGCGCCTGTACCGGCCAGGCGGCCCGACCGTCACGCCGGCGCGCTCGTATAACGCGCGAGGCAAGCCCGCCGCCAAGTCCGCTAGCAGCGCCTAGTGCACATGGAGGGGCAGGTCGTTCAAGTCCTGGCCAAGGGTCGCGCGGAGCTGAAAATCGGGGGCTCTGCCGGCCATTGGAATGAGTTCGCCCTTTGTCTCTCCGGGTGATTGCCGTCATTTTTTGCTTGAAATTGGATCTCTCCAACTATCGCGAATTAAATCACGGCATCACGCGAGGCGCTGCGCTCCGCTCGCTAAATGAGCGGGTATGTATCTTTCAGTCTCGTTCCGGCTTTGAGAGGCACGACTCTTCCCTCTGCCCAGCAATTTTCACCTTCATTGCCTCGATTGCCCGAGGACTCGCTCCAATTAATTCCCGTCCATTCATGCTCCATATAGACGTCGCCAACCCGTCATGTATAGCGACCCTCTCCTTGCTAACCTCTAGAGCAAATCCCGTTGTTAGCGTTTTTCCATCTGCTACCAGTTCAATGCATCGCACACGGCCACTCTGTACGGGACATCCTTCAGCCATCGCGGCCCGCTCTTCGGCGACTTGACGCATGGCAGCGAAATCTCCAAGGGCGGCTGGAACAACCAGTCCTAATGCCAACAGAAAGATGGGGCCAAACATCAGCATTGGGAACATCGTGGCACAGACCACGATGAAAGCAATAATCTTGGCGTTTCTCCCAAATACCCGGGTTGCGCCATTCCGAAGCGCTTTGCTCTTGCTGCTCAAATAGTCAAGTGCGAGAACAAGCAGCGCTATGCCAGTCCCAAATGACATTAGGATAACCATGTACGTCCATTCCTTGCCGAAGGCTACCAGACCGTTGGTTAGCACACTAAGCGTAGCGGCAATGCCGAAATAGATGTAGTCGAGTCTATCAACGCGAAACATCTTCCAGTCGATTCCGTATACGCCCAACCGAGTATCGTGATACACGACCCCGATGTAATACGTCACGGTAGACAGAATCAAGATAAGGATGGACAGCCCAGCGGGGGTACGCCAAATAGCGGTTTTCGACGCGGTCGTCGGGGACGCACCGGTCGGCCTCGGTTGCTTCGCCCACGAAGTACTTGGGGCTTCCTATTAGCAGGATTGTGTTTCACGGTAATGCATTGGGAAGTTATTCACAGACAAACTAACGGCAGACTGCAGGGAAACTGAATAAACCGGTGTAGCGCCATCATAAAAACGCGGCTGCCAGATGGAATGGCGGAAAAACCTTGGATGTCCGGCGTCTCGCGAAACCTATGTCACGTGTCATGCTGAACAAGACGCTTCCTCATGTCGCCAAGTCGTTTTGGCTTATCCCCTATACAGCGACATCGGGTGATCCCAGTTGGGGCGCAGGGCTCGGGATGGCCTGGATCCGACCGGCGTCGGTTTGCACAATATTGTTCCTGCTGGTCGCCCGCCAGGTGGCCGTTTCCGAGGCGCCGGGAACAATTTTATGCCAAGGAATTTTGCTGAAGATTGTTCCTCCGGCCGACGTTTTGAGTAATTTTGTTCCTTTGCCAACGGCTCGATCCGTTGCTGGCGGCGCACTACGGCTTGCGGAGCCGGGAACGGTTGCCGTCAGGGGGTGCCGCGCGATCACGGTGCCAAGTCGGGGCCACGCGGACGGGGTGGGAGGGGCTACCGCCATGCTCTGGCCGCCTCGCAGTCGCGCCCATTAGCCGGGCCCATGGGGCCAGGCACAAAATTCTGCAAAATCCGGGAACAATATTCTGCAAACCGACGCTGGCGGTTCCGCTTGCTTCACAAGCAGAGCCAATTTGACATAACGCCAGATCGGCGTTTTTTTGCTGTGGGCTGGAGTGTTATGTTTGGTTGAGAGGCCAGCCGGCTGCGGTCGCAGCCAGTCGCTCAGTCCGCCGTCGGCGCTCTGTCCCTGGAGGCAGGCGCCAAGTCGAAATGGCCGCGGCATACATGGCATTGCACGCCCAAACCTCTTCCCCGTGCTTATAGAAGACGACCCATTTGCCGTCGCTGACGCAATGCGCGCCGGGGAAGACTTCGGCATGGCCGTTCGGACTGTCCAGCGGAAAGGGCGCGTGCGGCGTGGCCCAGTAATTGCCACGCGGTAGGGGCGCGATCGTCTTTGGCATGCAGGCCCGATGTGGTGTCACGGGCGGCGCGGTCCCGCCTTCGTATGGCGAAATGGGGCCGCTTGTCAATCCTGCAACGGGCGTAGCATCACGCCGCGACATCCTGGTGTAGTCTCGCCACCCAACTACTCCTGCTATCCGGCAATTTCCATGACGCGACATCTTCAATTCTTGGCCCGGGCCTTCTGCGTCGGTGTCATCATTGTGATCGTCGCCATTGTCTCCCGGCAAGTCTATCTGCGCAGCGCCGCAGAGGCTGACGTAGCCGATGCGGATGAGGAACCCGCAACAATGATGTTGATTCGCTGCGAGACGATGCACGATCGTCTGCAGAATGAGCACAGTTTGGCTGTAGAGGCTGACTCGCGGCCGCGTGCTCGTTGTCGAGAGTCCTGAGCTGGCGAACGCTCTCCAATACTGGGACGCTGGTGGGCTCGGATAGTTTCGTGATCGTGAAACTATGAAAGAGGGGAAGGGGTACCGAGTGGTGCAATTGAATTGGATGCGAAGAGATTGGCGTATTTTGAAACGCAAGCCATGGGGACTTTTGATGCTACCGGCCATCTGCAGAATAATGAGCCAATAGGGACTAATGACGCCTCGCGCCCGGCACATCGTCCATTCGGTGCGCACGCGAACTGACGAGCTCCTAGAGTCGACCCCAAAATGGCCAGATAACCGGGGTAGGCCGCCATGCGAGCAAGTGCCGTGCGACGTCATCTGGAGCGCCTCGGCATCGCTTGCCGCGGGGTCACTACCCATCCAGAGCTCGCTGGTGTGGTCGTCAATAATCAAGACCTGCACGTCTGCATATTCCCTGACGGATGGATGCGTCTTGGGGAGTGGGTCGCACCAGGTCGCTTTCGTTTTGCCCCAGCGACTCGGTCGGTAGACGTGCTGGCCTGGCAGATTCGCCAACGGCTCGTCGCCAGGCCATGACTCTGTAGTTCTGCCGCTTCGGTTTTCTGGGCTGAGCGCAGGGCAGCGCCTCGGCCGCCAGATCAATCGTCTCTTGCCGTTTAGGGTTGTTCGATGCCTGCCGTCATCCGCAGGAATGTGAGTGTGCCACCGCGCGTTGCTGGCAGGCGTCGAACAAGCCTAAACGGACACGGCCCCCGCGAGCAAATCGCCGGCTGGCCACCGGTCGCTCGACTTTGGGCGGCGACGACCAGCCAGCCTCACCCGACTCGCCCGAGCAATTCGGGCGGCCCGCCACTCGAAAGACAAGGTACATGCAGCTATAAACTGCGAGAAAGCGCTTTGCCCTTATCTCCCGTGGCACTTCTTGAACTTCTTGCCGCTGCCGCAAGGGCACGGGTCGTTGCGACCGGGCTGGTCGCCCTTCACCACGGCCTCCACGCGCGGGCCCAGGCTCTTCCAGATCTGGCGCAGGTCGTAGACAGCCCAGATCGCCTCGCCGAAGGTTTCCACGCGCGCCAGGCTGGTGCTGGGCGGGCCATCCTCACTGTACATGCAGACCTCGGGTTGGCCGGTGTCGTCCTCGGTCAGAGCGACGATGCCGTCGAGCGCGTCGTCCAGCCACTGAGCAGCCTCCTTGTCGCGCGGGGTGGCCCATTCCTCGGGCCAGTTCTCCACCACGAACATGAACCCCAGCGCCCACACCTGGCCAAACGACGGGATTTCCCGCCCGTCCATCTCGGCACGCTCTTCCTGGGGCAGGCTCAAGATGGCGCCGCGCATGTCCATGGCCTCGGGCTGGAAGGTGCGTTCGTCCTCCAGCGTCTCCACGGGCTGGTCGAGCTGGTGCTCCACCTCGTTCCATCGGCGCTGCCACAGCTCCATGAAGCGGGCCTGCTGGGCCGCATCATGGAACGCGGGTAGCAACGGCAACGGGCTGCCCTCGGCCACGTCGAGCGCCGCGCCGTCGCCCAGCAGCATGGGCAGGTAGTCGGAAGCGGGGATGCAGCGGCGCGTGCAGACCAGGGCCGTGAGAAAGCCGTCGCAGAACTCCCATTGCGGGATTTCCTCAGCGCGCTGGCGCAGGTCGTCCAGCAGATCGTCAAGCTCCTGGAGTTCGTCGGGCGTCAGGGCGGTGGCTTCGGTCATAGGGTGGGTTCTCGCGGTGCGGGGCGGGGATGCGCTGGACGCATCGCTGCGAAGTATAGCGCCGCCCCATTGCAGAAGTGCGGCGTACAACTTGCAAGACCGTGACGTTCGGTACCGCGCGCCAAGCCGGGTGCACCCCCGCGACCGTTCGCCGGAGCGGCGGCCGCTCCCGAGTGGCTCCTTTTGGCCGGGTACGGTCCGACGCCGAGCAAAACTGAGCGGCTTCCTGGGCCGGCCCGCGTAGGGCAGAGGACGACCCTTCAGCGACATCCGCGATCCTGAACTCGTCGCCTCAAAGCAGTCAGTCGGACCCGTGCAGACCCGCCCGAAGGGGGCTCCGCAGGAGGAACACATAGGCAGACGACCGTTTGGTTGATTGAGCGTTAGCATCCAGCCGTCGCACTTTGACGCTGGCGATCAGTCGCTCGGAGGCTTGATCTCGTCGGTAGCCTCACACGTGTCATAGAACATTCCCTAAGACAGATGTTTGTGGAGGAAGGCGGCGACATTCTTTACCGCATAGTCGATCTGCGCCGGTTGATCGTAATAGTCGAAATGGGTGCCGTCCCCCCACGCCAATTCCTTCACTGCCCCCAGGAGCGAGTAGAACTTCTTGGCCTGCTCAGGGAAGGCGCATCCGTCGGAGTGAACCATAATCGTCGGAACTTTGATGGCCGACGCCTTGCTCACCGGATCGAAATCCAACCACGGCCCGTGCGACATCACGGCGAACTCGTTCTTCCACTCTGGAACGCCGCCGCGCGCCTTGTTGAAGTAGTAGTCGTAATTTCCCTTCGGGTTGTAATTCAGGGCGCTCGGATCATCCACGCTGTAGGTCGGCACCGTCACCTGCTCGCCGCTCCGCTCGAATCTCAGCTTCGCCTCCGCTCCCGCCGCGCGACGCCGCGCAATTTCCGCCGCGCCGACAAGACGTTCGTTTAACTCGGGGTCTGGAAGGAATGCAGCGACCGTCGCAAACGCCTTGACGCGCTCATCGGCAGCGACGAGGTAAGCGCCGTTTCCGCCTGATGTGCACACTCCGACCATCCCGATAGCCTTCGTATAAGGCAAGGCAGTTAGATACGAGACGGCGGCTTTCAGATCGCTCAATTTTGCGGCGGGAGACTCCAATTGCCGAGGCTGCCCTTCGCTTTCGCCATAGTGACTGTAGTCGATCACAAGCGCCACGAACCCGTTCTCCGCGAGCGTGCGCCCGTAAGCGCCCGCCATCTGCTCTTTAACCGAACTTAGAGAGCCCGCCACGACGACCGCCGGGTAGCGGCCGCTCTCGTTCAAGTTCTCGGGCTCGAACAGGTTTCCCGCCAGCGTCAAGCCATCTCGCTTGAAACTCACTTTACGCATCATCATGCTTCCTTCCAAGTTGTGTGGATTCCGTCGGGCCGGCGACGTGCAGCCCGCGACGAGTCCGGCGACGCCTAGGGCCGCGACCGCGAGAAAATCGCGTCGGGTTGGTACATTCATCTTCGTTCCTTCTTCAATTGGGTCGAAAAACGGCGGGGCGCTCGTTAGAAATCAGCCCGTCGCGATGGCGCGCCAGAATGCTGAGAAGCCGTCGGCGCAAGCGGTTTTGGCGAGCTTGGGCTCCGCGGCGATCGAATCGATAGTGGCCTCGGCCATCGCAACCATCAGCGCGCCGACGAATGCCGGGGGCTGCTTGCGCAGCGCCCCCAGCGACCTGGCCTTTATCAATAGGCCGCTGACGACTTGGAAGCTTTCCGCGGCCGACGCCCGCGTTGTGGGGGTGATTCGGTCGGAGACTTTGAGCTTCGCCATCGCTTGGCGCTGCGCTGGATGCGCCAGCCCCCAGCTCACGTAGGCGGACCAAAACTGCCCAAGACTTTCGCGCAAATCCTTAGAGCCCGGCGGTTCCGAATAAGCCAGTCGCAGCTGGCTTTTGAGGTCCAGATACAGCTGATTGGCCAGCTCGTCCTTGCTCCCAAAGTAGATGAAGATGGTCCCCTCGGCCACGCCGGCTGCCCTCGCGATGCGAGCTGTGGAGGCGGATAGTCCTTCCTCTGCGATCAGCCGAGTGGCCGCCTCGAGGATCGTTTGGCGCTTGTCTGCACTGAGAGGGCGGGCCATAAAGAGCAATGAGTGAGTGAACGCTCATTCTATCGAACGGAGGACATTCGTCAACCGACGGACCGACCGACAGGGTTGTAGGTCAGTGCCGGGGAGTCGACAGTCGCCAAGGGCAGCTAATGGCCGGCTACTGCCATTGCACTTGACGTCGTCACATGCTTGATGCGGGCGGAGGGAGGCTCGGCCGGCGTTGCGGCGGCAGGGCAATAAGGTCCGATAACGAACTGCTTATCGGGCCGAAGGGTGATACAGGCGAATATCCCGAAAACTGCTGGACTTACTGTTTGGGGCCCGCGGGCACCTTTGTCGCTCGGGTCCTTGCTGACGGTACCCGAGCGTGATCGAACAGCTGTGTTAGGAGCCGGATTTTAGGGCTTACTTGTCGCCATAATGAAGCCGACAAGCGATAATGGTCAGTTCATCGTCGTTGGCGAAATACACCAAGCGGTTGCTGTCGTCGATTCGCCGCGACCAGTAGCCCGACAGGTTGCCTTTCAGCGGCTCGGGCTTGCCGAGCCCGTCGAACGGTTCGCGTTGGGCGTCCTGGATTAGGGCGTTGATGCGCTTGAGCGTTTTCCTGTCTTGGCCCTGCCAATAGACATAGTCTTCCCAGGCATCTGGCATAAAGGTCAACCGGCGCGTCATTCAGCGTCCGGGTCGATCAGGTCGTGCTTCTCGGCCATGCCAGCGCGATGCTGCTGAATAGAACGCAGCAGGCGCGCGGCGTTAGCCGGCGAGCTAAGCAAATGCATCGTTTCCATCCAACTGTCGTACTGGTCTTGCGACATGATGACCACGTTCGGCGCGTCGCGGCGTGTGATGAGCACAGCGTCGTGGTCGTCGATGGCCTGGTCCATGACTGCCTTTAGGTTGCTGCGGGCGTCGGAGAAATGGATGGTACGCATACCGACCTCCTTAGATTACTAGTACTATAACTTGTACAAGTATAGCAAATCTACGTGCTGAAGGGGCTGACGCCTGGCGTGCAAGAGGCACTTGGCCAGAAACGTCATAGCGTCGGAAGGAGCGCAATGCATCGAACTCGCCACATAAGGTGCAATATGGTAGGTGAGCTTTGATAATTATGGTGCACATTTCGCCAAAAGCGCGTCCTGCGAATGGAACGGTCTGCGCAGGCCTTCACCGCTTGCTGCGTGCAATCTTTAAACATAAGGCACGAAGAGCGAAATTTTGCTGATTACCGGGGCGTTATGTTTGGAGGTGAAGAGCAGGGTGTCTGCCGGCGGCACCCGCATCTCAGCCGGTGGTCGGCGTGCAGGCGTTGGATACGGCAGAAAAATCGAAATGCGCAGCGGCATACAGGGCATTGCACGCCCAGACTTCCTCGCCGTTCTTGTAGAAAGTGACCCACTTGCCGTCGCTGATTGGGAGGATGTCAATGTACGGACTATCATCACGTTTGCTGATTTCTGGCCCCTGCTACTAGGCCGGAAGTGTTCTGAAGAATTGCCCAGGTTGCCTATGCCCATAATTTCTCTCACTGAAGCGCTGAACAATCTCACGGTAGACAATCTGAAATCGCTGATGCGCTGGCTTCCGGAAGCCTCACGCATCGGAAAGAAGAGTGGGCTGGTTGAAGAGATCCTGCGCAACCTTGCCGGCGACAGGCTGCAAGCGCTGTGGGAGGGGCTGGACAAGACTCAACGTCTGGCGGTAGCAGAGGCCACCTATGCGGAGGATGGCTGCTTTAATGCCACGCGGTTTCGAGCCAAGTATGGGCGTTTGCCGAATTTTTCGGTCCGGGACGAGCGGCGCCGACACGAGCACCATGGGCCGCCCACGGCGTTGTGCCTGTTTTTGTACTATCAGAATGGATGGCGCTACGTGCCAGCCGATCTGAACGAGCGGCTCATGGCATTCGTGCCGGCGCCAGAGCCTGTCCGGCTGGACACGGTCGATTCGCTTCCCGGCATATACGGTGAAAGCCCATTGTCGGTGCGGCTGTGTGAGCGCGATGCCCTGGCGGATCTACCGCTGCTACTGCGTCTGGTGGATCAGGGAAAGCTTAAGGTCAGCGAGAAGACAGCGCTGCCGGGCACGGCGACGTTGCAATTGTTGTGCGGGCAACTGTCCGGTAGCGACTACTACGCCGAGCCCGTGCCGGGACCCACCGATCAGGAGATAGGGCCGATCAAGGCATTTTCTTGGCCGATGCTGCTTCAGGCAGCGGGGCTTGTGCAGCGTAACGGGAGCAAGCTGGTGCTAAGCAAGGCTGGACTGACAGCCCTGACGACGCCAACGGCTGACGTGCTTGTCAAAATCTGGCGGAAATGGCTGAAAGCGACGTCGCTGGATGAATTTAGCCGAATAGATGTCATCAAGGGGCAAAAAGCCAAGGGCGGTGCGATGGCTGCAGTGGCGCCGCGCCGCGCGGCGATCGCAGAGATGCTGCAGCGTTGTCCGGCCGGGAAGTGGATCAGCATCGACGCGTTTTCCCGTTTCATGGTGGCAACTGGGCATACTTTCGACGTGGCCCGCGACCCTTGGAGTCTTTACATTTGTGAGCCGGATTACGGCAGCCTGGGGCACAGCGGCTACCATGACTGGGACATTCTTCAGTTGCGGTATATGCTCTGCTTCCTGTTCGAGTATGTGGCGCCACTTGGCATCATTGATATCGCATACACCGAACCGGCGGGGGCTCGGCCTAATTTTCACGATATGTGGGGAACGGACGAACTCCAATTCCTCAGTCGCTACGATGGCCTGGCCTATTTTCGCGTGACCTCGTTGGGAGCCTATTGCCTTGGCGCCAGCGGCCACTACACGCCGGCGCCGGTCCAGTCTAGCGTAAGGCTATCCGTCATGCCCGGCATGCAGGTCAAGGTCATCGCGGGCCGTCTGTCGGCAGAAGAGTCTCTGGTTCTGGACATGTGGGCAACCGAAGAGGCGGACAGACTCTGGCGGCTCGACCTTCAGAAGGCCATCGTAGCGGTCGAGAGGGGGCATGACATCGCCGAACTTCGCGAATTCCTGCAGGCCCGGGACGACCAGCCGGTACCAGACACGGTGGAATCCTTCATCAAGCGGGCTGGCAAGCAGGGCAAGGCGCTGAAAGTTGCGGGGACCACGCTGCTGATTGATTGCAATGACGCGCAAATGGCAGCCATGCTGGCCACTCGCAAGGAGACCGCCCATCTGTGTCTGCGCGCCGGTGATAAGCATGTGGTAGTGCGGCTCGAGGACGAAGATAAGTTCCGGACACATATTCGCGCGTTGGGCTATGGGATGACGGCCTGAGGTTTGCGCCGGTCGGTGGTGCCATGCCAGGGGCGAGCGCTATGCGACGCGAAGATAGATGGGTGACGGCCCGGCCGCAGACGCAGGCCGTGGTGCTGGCGGGTGGCTCGATGCCGAGCGGGTCCCGGTGAGGTTCCGTCCCCCATCGTATTTGGGCCAAGTCCAACTGCGGTACCCATTCCGGCTCGTAAGGCACCTACCGGGTCGCCAGGGCGCAGCCCAGCACTGGGTGCGCCGGCGCCAGGCGTAATGGAATCCCTGAAACAGGTCGCGCGGCGGCGCAGTGCAGGGCGGGGTGGTATCGTACGATTTTGTTCGCTGTGTCGATGGTACGCAGGTGCAATGCGAGAGTGTTAAGGGGGACATCAGCCGCGATGGTGGATTCGGGGTATCCGCAGTTCTTTCGTCCGTTGACGCTGAAGAGGCGAAAGCTGATCGCTGCCTGCATCCGCGCATTCTATGCGCGGCTTTATGGCTCCCATGCCGACTACCGCTCCATCCTTGGGCGCGAGGACTTGCGTGACCTCTTTGTCCAGACGATGCAGTCCGCCACGCTGCCGGCCGATCCTGCCGGTGAAGATGGCGACGACGGATTCGCCGCCGGTGACCTGGCCGACGACCAGAAGCTGGCAAGCGCCATCGTGCGCCTCCTTGTTGCGGACGGCTGGCTGGAAACCGCCGAGGATCGCGTCCGACTGGTTACCGCCTATCGCTTCACCCGCGCCGGCAAGATCTTCGCTCAGGCGCTGACGCTGGCCGACCGCCCACGCGAACGGACCCGTCAGCGCAACATGCGCTCCTGCAAGAATGCACTGAGTGCCTTCATCGAGCGCCGCGATGTGGAGGACCTGCTCGACGCCTACGAGTATGCCGATCGGGTCATTGCCGACCTCTCCGAAGATATCGAGCTCTTTTACGACCTGGCTCGCAAGATATTGCTCGATGCGCATGTGCAGGGCAATTGGGATGGGTTTATCGAGTTCGTAGAGCGACGTTTTCGTGATGAGTTCTCGCCCCGCCTAGTCTATGACAATGCCGAGCGCCACCGGCTGGACATCGGGGCGCTAATCGAACGTCTTAACGATTTGAGCGCGGCCGAGATGCAGGCCATTGACGATGACTTGGCCAACCACGCGGCATGGGCCGCGCAGGCCGCGCCGGACGGGGCGATCTTGAGATGGATGCTTGATCGGATCGACGAGATGGTGACCGCGGCCTGCCGGACGAAACAGCCGGAATTGTTCCGGGCCATGGAAAGCTATGTCCGCCGCCATGTGGTCTTGTTGTCGCAGAGTCTGTTCATGGGGGCATCAGGCAGCGGGGCGGCATTGTCCACCCTGATCCGCCGCCTGGGGGAGATGCCGGAGCGGGATCAGGGCGCGTGGCTGGAGCGGCAGGGAGCGGCGCTCGCACCGGTAAGCGTGGCGCTGTATGATCCGGCCGCGGTGCAGCCGAGAAAGACCGCCGAGCGTAACCGGGCACAGGCCGTGAGCATCGTTCCGGAAATCACACGAGAAGAGCGTTTGCGTCAGTTCGTGCGGCAAGCGCAGGAGCGGGCCTTCTCCTTGTCGCATCACGATGTCGTGGATTACTTGCTCGGTTCCATGCGTGGTACGGGCGCGCTGCGCCTATCCGAGTTGCCGGTCGACGATGCTATCCAGGCGTTATCGTTGTTGCGGGCAGTCGAGGCAGCACGGGACCATGAGGGACTGGACGTGGAGCGGCTAGATGCCGAGCCGCTGGACAATGCCATCATGTCGGGCACTGACTATGCAATCAGGAGGCGCCACATCGGCCATGGATGAAATTACGATTGGGCAACTGGTGGAAGCGGAACTGAAGGCGGGGGGCGTCCGGCCGGAGGCGTTCGGGCAGATCCTTGGCCGCCTGTTCGGGCTGTCCATCTTGCACCGGGAGGACAGCGCCATCGAGCGTCAGCTCTACGACGACGCCGTGCGTATCGAAGGCCTGCTCAATGCGTACTTCGATGTGGGCGGGTTCCGGCTGCTGCACGAGCGACATCAGAGTTATTTTCGGCTTTACCCGCCGGGGGCGCGCGTGCCGGGACTGCCCGCCGAGGACGATGCTATCGCGGTGGACGCCGTGCGGGCGAAGCTCTCCGCCGATTTCGTGGCATGCTGCCTGGTGCTGCGCTTGCTGTACAACGAAAGCCTGCGCCAAGGCTCGATCAACGAGCGCAACGAAGCGCTTGTCACCGTGGAATACCTGAATGCCACGCTGACTGCGCAGGCGCGCCGCTCACTGCCGGCCAAGACTGCGCGGGAGAAGCTCTTCGCCGACCTGAAGCGTGCCCGTCTGATCGATTACCGGGCGGATTCCGAGGTGGAAGATGCTGACGCTCTGGTCGCCATTCGTGGGACGATCCTGCAGTTCGTGGCGGATTCCGCCATTGATGCCCTGCTGACCGAAACACGGACGCCCGTGTCGGCCGTCACGTCGCCGGAGCCCGACGATGAGGCTTGAGAAGCTCATCCTGGTCAACTGGGGCTTCGTGGTGTCCCGGGAATACCCCTTTGGCCACACCACCTTGCTGTCGGGTTCGACCGGCGTTGGGAAGTCCTCTTTCCAGGACGCGATCCAGCTGGTCATGACCGGCGGCAAGCAGCACATCAACGTGTTCAACTCGGCGCAGGACGAGAGCGGCGCCTCGCGCGCGGGCGGCAAGGTGAGGCGGACGCTGGCGTCTTACGCGGTAGGCATGCGCGACAACCTCTGCGTCCGGCCGTATGGATCGCACACCTATGTCGTCGCCGTCTTCGCGCCCGATGAGTGGGAGTCCGCCGAACCATTCACCGCCGTGGTGGCCGTCGAAGCTGCCGTGTCTGGTACGCGCGAGCAAGGTCGCAGCGTCGACGTGGCGCGCAAGCTCTACTTTGTGCTACCAGGCAGCCGCGTAATGGAGGCGGATTTCATCGAGTCGCGCAAGGGCAATTCCATTACCGCGGTGAAGGTCGAGGATATCTACCATCGGCTGCGCCAGCGCTATCCGCGCGTCCTGCCGTTCGAGAACAGCATCGAAGATTATCTGTGCAAGCTCTATGCTGAGTTTCGCGGTGGTGGCAAGACGCTGGTCGGGCCGCGCGAGGCCGAAGCGGCGGCGCGGGCTTTCGTCCAGTCCATTGCTCGCAAGACCGTCGGCTCGGTGGACGAGTTGATCCGGGAGCAGGTGCTGGCCGAGCCTGATTTTTCCGATCAGATCGGGCATATCGCTTCGCTCATGCAAAACGTGCAACGTCTGCGCAAGATCGCCACCGAATTACTGGCGTGCCGGGAGCGGCTGGGCGTGCTGAAGGCACACGCGGATGCGTTCCTTGCCGCGTTCGAAGAGGCCATGGAGGCCGAACTGGGCGAAGTACTGCGCCGACAGCGGGATGTCGAGGAGGAGATCCAAAGGCTGGAGGCCTGCCGGCGTCTTGCCTTAGCCGATGTCGAGAAGCAGCAGGCGCTTGCCGACCGGCATGCACAGGCGCTGAAGCGCGCCACGGAATTGCATGGCACTGCCAAGGGTCGGCTCAACGGCAATCCGGTGGCGCAGGATCGTGAGCGGCTCAGCCGCGAGATAGCCGTGGCCACCGATGGGCGATCCCGTATCGCGCTGGACGTTCTGGCCGCCCTAGCGGGCTTGCGCGGCGTGCTCGACGAACTGGCTGCCCTGGCCAAACTGCCTGCAGGACCGGCCTCCGCCTACGCATCCCATGTGGAGCGGCTGGTTGTCGATGCCACGGCGATCGATGGCGCGGACGGCCAAGCCGCCGCGCGTGAGTTGGCGGCGATGCTGACAGGCGCGCAGATCGAACCCGCGAGCCTGCGGCGCGACCGGTTCGCCAAGCTGGATGCCGCCCTGGCTCCCATTGCGCAGCGACTGCACGGCGCCGACGGCCTGTATGGGGCAGTGGTACAGGAGCAGGCGCGGGAGTCGGATCGCGCTGCCGCCCTGCAAGGAGAAATCGACGACCTGAAGCGGCGCCGGCAAGGGCTGGAAGATGGCCACTTTGACTTGCCGGCGCATGTGGAGGTCGCAGTCCGATATCTCGAGGCCCAGATGCCGGGCGCCCGTCCCAGGGTACTTTGCAACCTTGTCCAGCCGCGGGAGGGCTCACGCTGGCAGAACGCTATCGAAGGGCTTTTGGGCGGCAACCGCTTCGTGATCCTGGTGGACGCGCAATACGAGGCGAGCGCCATCCGGGCGCTGCGACACGAGCTGGTGGCGACTAGACAAGGACGAGAGGCTTCCGTGGTGCAGGGCGAACTGGCCAAGCGGCGGGCGGAAAACCAGGCGCTGTCGCCCGACGCCGTGCTGCAGGAATTGGTGATCGCCGATGAGACCGCGCGCGCCTATCTGGTTGCAAGTTACGGCCGTTATGTCAAGGTAGCGGATGCGCAGGCGCTGCGCGGCGCGCCACAGGCACTGACCGTGGACGGCATGGCCAGTGGGGGGTTCAAGATGTTTTCGTCATGGGTGGACGACGGCGAACTGGCCTTCGGTGCCGAGGCCCGGCGCAAGCGCGTGGTGAGGCTCGTCCGGCAGATCGACGAAAAGTCGCAGGAAAGGGACGCACATCGCGCAGGCGCTGCGGAGTTGGCCGCGTGGGGTGCGCGTCTGCTCGCCCTGCAGCTTGTGCCTGTCGCGCCAATGCTGGACAAGCTGGGTGAGACGCAGCGCGAACTGAATAGTCTCGCGGCGCAGCTCGCCAGCCTAGATGACGCCGATCTCATCGTGCTGGAGCGGCGCGTGGCGCGTGCGGAGCAGCTATTGGAGGGCCACCACCGCCTATCCAATACCGCATCACGCTTAGCAGGCGAAGCGGAGGGGAGGGCGCGTGGCTTCGAAGCGAACATCGGTGACGCTGAAGCTAAGCTTGTTGAGTGCAAAGATGCCGTGCGCCAGATAAACGCCCGCGTGGCTGAACTGATCCGGCTCAATCCGCATTTCGATCCAGTCCGGCTGGAGCAGCGCGCTCGGGAAGCGGCCAAGGAGCAGACCGCCGCGTCCTTTGATGGGCGGCGGCGCCAGCAAGCCGGGATCTACCGCCAGGAGCGCGAGGCATTCGAGCGGAAACTGGAGGCCCATAATCTCTTGTCATCCTCGTTCGATGAGCGGGTCGACTTTCAGCCTTGCCAGTCAACCCAGGGGGAGTACGAGTGGCAAGCCTATGGCGGCGTACCTGCCGCCCGGCGACAGATCTCGGCCATGTTAGAACGGCTCGACCAAGTGCGCATTCTCAACAACACCAGCGAGCTGCGGGACGCCGAGAAGAGCTTCAACAACACCTTCAGCACGCATTTCGCGCTGGCCGTACGCACCGCGGTGGAGCAGGGCATCGATCCGCTCAAGCGGCTCAATGAGAAGCTCAAGCGACTGGCATTCGGCGAAGACCGTTTTGAGATCGAATACGGGCAGATGGTCAAGGAGTACAAAAAGTACTTCGACCTGTTCCAAGAACTGAACCGGCTGGCCGAGACACAAACGCCGGTGGATTTGTTCTCGGCCGCCGAAGGCGTCCTTTCTGCCGAAAGCGTCGTGGCGCTGGACGACATCAAGCTGCTATTGCTCGACACCAACCGCGACCACGCATTGCGGCGACTGAAGGACATAGCGGACTACCGCAACTATCGCCAATATGACATCCGCAAATATTCGGAGGACGGGCGCGAGGCGTCCTTGGCAAGAATGGCGACGTTCTCGGGAGGCGAGCTGATGACGCCAGCCTATCTGGTGCGGGCCGCGGTGCTGGCCCAGGCATTTCGGCAGTTCGAGAAGACGCCGAGCCTGAAGCTCATGATGATCGACGAGGCCTTCGACAAGATGGACGAAGGCCGCACCGCTGCTGTGATGCGCTATCTCAATGAGAACCTTGGCTTGCAACTGGTGGTTGCCATGCCGTCCCGCGCGTCCGGTCCCCTGCTCGAGTTGTTCAGCTTCGAGCATCGTTTTTCTCTGATGAAGGTTGAGGGCCTGGCAGGCGAACTCGATAAGATTACCGAGGTGGACAGCTCCCTCTTGAAGGCCGACCGACTACATGCCCTATGGACTGAACGTCGGGAGGCGGTGCGCCGTGAAGCGGCATGGCAGTTCGACTTGCAAGAGGCGCGCAAGCAGTTGATCTCGGACATGGGGGCATGAGCGCCGACGACATTCCGGGGCGCCGGCCGGACGCGCTCACCGCGTTGCTGAATGCACTGGTGGACCGTATCGAGGCAAAGCCGTTTGCCGAGAGACGCCGCGATATCGGCTTCCCGTTGAGTGCCGGGACGTGGCCGGAGTTTTTCTCGATCGACCTTCACGGCGAACGCATGTTCGTATGGCGCGCCCTGGAAGCGCTGCAGGCGCAACCCGGATTTGCACTGATGCTAGACCAGCGTCGTGGCCAGCGGGATCTTGATATCTGGGAGCGCTCACCGAAGCTCGTCATCGCAGCTCAAGCGGAAGCGTTTCTTCGCGACGAGACGGGGCGCCAGCCCAATGCCGTGGTCGCCTGGATGGCTCAGTGGCGGAAGGCTGTGCCAGCGCGCGTCAACAACGCGGCGCTGTGCGAGCGGCTGCTGTCCCGCCCGATCCTCATCCTTCCGCGTTCACCGGAGCAGGTGCTAGAGCGTTTCGCGGGCATCCCGGCGCTTGCGAGCGAGAGCCTCATGCTCCATGAGGTAGCAAGCCGGCAGTTCTGGGGCCTGTCTAAAGTTCTCAACGGCCAGCAGGAGGCCATTGCCCTGTTGCTTGACACGGAAGTTTGCCCCTTTCCAGACAAGCCGGTGCAACTGCTGGTAGCTGCGCGTACAGCCGATCCTGCCGCCCCGGTCCTGTTTGTGGAGAATGCCGCAACGTTCGAGTCGATGGCGGCGGGGAGGCTGAGCGCCGCCGAGGGTTTTGTCCTGATATTCGCATCCGGATACAAGGCGAGCGCGAGGAGGCTGCGCCAGCCGGGTGGCAGCTCAGTCTACTTTGCCCCGAGCGTGTTTGAGCGGAATGCGGCATTGGGGCGTAGCTTTCTTGCATGGCTGCATGGCACCGACGACACGCGCCCAGTTCATTTCTGGGGCGACCTGGATTTTGCCGGGATGGATATTCTTAAGGAGTTGCGCGTGGTATTTCCAGACGCGCAAGCGTGGAAAGCTGGCTACGAGGCGCTGCTTGCACGCCTGCTCGCGGAGGAGTCCCACGCGGCGGATGAAGCAAGGAAGTCGGGCCAGACCGATCCGGGCTTTACCGGCTGCCCTTATGCGGATGAAGTGCTGCTGCCAGCACTACGCAGGCACGGCCGATTTGTCGACCAGGAAAGTCTGTAGCGTCTCGACGCGCCAGACAACTACGCGAAAACCTGCCGATGAATGCATGCCTTTGGGACAAAGCTTGGTATTGACCGCCGCATTTTCCATGCTCCGGCACGCTAGTAGAAGCACAATGAATTTGTGCCGGTTCGCGTGGTGACACGTTGCAATCCCGTGGCCGAGCAGGCAGGTTGCCTGCCGTATGCTTTTTTCGCATTTAGTTCTCGACTCTCTCTTTTGCGTTACCTGATAACGTACGCGCGCAGCGCCAGAGTTTAGACATTATGCCGGGTATGTCTCGCGGCACTGGCGGTGGTATCGCCGATCTGCTCGCCGGCGAGAAGTCTTCGTCATCGGCGGGGCAGGGCGGTGCGGCACGTCACGGATCTCCGCATACTGTTCATCATCTCTTCGAGACCCTCAACAGGCTTTCAGATCCGAGAGACGGTATCGACCGATTCCGAGTGCAACCGCCGCTCGACCGTCGGTGCCCGCTCGGCAAGCCGAGCCGGGGGCTTTATCGTGGGCCCCTAAAGCGGGATGGTATCGTTGCCGTGGCGGACGCGATCCAGACGGAACAGATTCCGTAGCAGAACATCTTAGGCCTCCTTGGGGAGTACTTGACGACCGCTTCGCCTTACCAGACCGTGAAGCCACCATCGACAGCGATGGCCTGGCCAGTGACAAAGCTTGCGCCGGGCGAGCAGAGCCACATCACGGCGCTGGCAATGTCGGCCGGCTCGCCCAGCCTTTGCATGGGCGTTGCGAGCGTCAGTTGGGCCATGTCTTGCTGGTTCTCTGGGCGGTCGGTGATAGCCGTGTGCGCAATGCCGCCGGGGCAAATGGCGTTGACGCGGATGCCGCGGCTGGCGTAGTCCACCGCAACTGACCGGGTCAGTCCGAGCACCCCGGCCTTTGAGGCGGAGTAAGCCGACAGTCCGGGTCCGCTGACGAGCCCCATGATGGAGGACGTATTGACGATGACCCCTGCGCCGTACTCCAGCATCTGTGCACACTGGTATTTCATGCACAGCCAGACGCCCTTCAGGTTGACGGCAATGGTCTTGTCCCACTCGTCCTCGGAGAAATCGCAGATCGGCGCGCCGCGCGGAGCGATGCCGGCGTTGTTGAAAGCAAAGTCAAGACGGCCCAGGGATCGGATGGTCTGATCTATCGCCCCGGCGACGTCCGCACCTTGCGCAACGTCTGCGCGGACAAAGATGGCCTTGGCCCCGGCTTTTTCGATGTCATGCGCGGTTTCCTCAGCGGCAACCGTGGCGGTATCTAGCAGTGCGACGTCAGCGCCGGACCTGGCGAAGCTCAGCGCAGTCTGGCGACCGATGCCAGTAGCCGCGCCGGTGACAAACGCAACCTTACCTTCGAATGACTGCATCTGGTGGCATCCTCGCATGGTTTCAATTTGCATGGCGCACCAGAAGGCTGTGATAGCTGGCCAGTGGCGCGCAGACGAGGATACGGGGGCGCGAGCCGCTAGCCAACGTCAATTCGGACTAGTCGCAAGCGACATGAGTGTGGAAATCTTGGGGAAGGGGCTGCACGAGGTAAGCCCGCGGCGCCGTGCGGGGCCGGGGAGAACCACTGAAACGGGCCAGTTTCTCTCCAAGCTTCGGCGGAGTAGTTCTGCTGATGTTTGCTCCGGAAACCGGATGGACTGTCGTCGCGCCTCCTCGCCGACGGCACCGGCAGGCGAGGACAAATAACTGCGCATGGTCGCATACAAGGGTTACGTCGCTGCGTCCCAGTTTCACCAGTCCGAGACGGGTTAGCCATCTCAGTATCCTGTCCGTTGCTCCGGTCAGTATGACTTGCAGATCGCGCCACAGTCGAAGGTTTGTTCGGAAATCCATGTACTCCCGTGATCTTCGCAGCATTACCCGCGAGCATGCGCGCGGGCCAGAGGCACCCACCCACGATGACGTGTTAGCCATGGTTGGGGTGCTGGCGCCTTTCTGCCTATGGCTTCAGCACAGACGGCCGCGCCTCTTTCACCTGCACGAAACGGAGCGCTGTCCGCGGCCATCGACAGGCCTGCGCCGCACATTCTTCGGACGCTGCCCGTGACCTCGCGCGAATAGCGGAAAAGGGCAGTGACGGATTCCGTGAGTGCTTCCCTCGCCAGGCGGGCGAATTTAGCAACTAAAGGAAATGTCCCCATCATCTTTTAGCAGGGCCGGACCCGATCGTTCAGCGTGTAGCCTATAAAAGGTGAGAGCCTTGATGAAAGCTTAAAGGCAGCTATAGCCGTCCGCGGCACGGATCAGGCCACTCAGCGCAACCGAGGGCGACGTCATGAGCAGATTGTTCGCAGCAGCGGAGTGCCTGCGCAGGGTTATCGGCGGAGCAGCCTTGACATCTGCTGTTCCCTCCCTGATCGCTGCTGCCCTGGTCCTGGTCGTACTGCAGGGGTGCTCGACTACCCCGGCACGCTTGCCGGCAGTCCCCGCTGACGTAACGTAAGCGGTCGACTAACAACGCCTCTTGCGGCCGGATACGAGGTCGGCTAAACAGCGGATGTCTTGAGATTCCAAGGCAGCAAGGCCTCGTAGTCGTCAGCGGTCTTCGCGAGCGGCAGCGCCTTGAACAAGGCGACGAGATAGCGGTACGTATCGACGCCATTGGCCTTGCAGGTCTCAATGATCGAGTACAGATTCGCGCTTGCGTTCGCGCCAGCCACGGTGTCACAGAAGAGCCAGTTCCGGCGCCCTACGGTGAACGGCCTGATCGAATTCTCAATCACATTGTTCGATATCGGCCAGGCGCCGTTCTCGACGTAACGGACGAGCTTGGGCCACTGGTTATGGAAGTAGTGTAGTGCCTCGCCGAACTTGCTTCGCGGCAACACGGTGTGCAGGTGCTGCAACAGCATGGCTTCGATTTCGTCTAGCACAGGCCGACTCTGCTCGGCACGGATCTGCTGGCGCTGCTCTGGTTTCATCTCGCGAGTCCGAGCCTCGACAGCAAAGAGCTTGGCGATGAGCGCGATGAACTGCGTGATTGGATGTTCGCCACCGCGCTGCTCCTTGGGCAGAGCCTCCTCGGCCTCAATCATGTAACGACGGGCATGAGCCCAGCATCCAAGATGGATCAGTCGATTCGCGTGCGCGACCTTGTCGTACGAGTCGTACCCGTCGGTCATCAACACCGTTCCTGGCTTGATGCCGGCATAGAGCTCCGCAGCATGTTTCGTTGACCGCGTTGGGCTGTAAGCAAACAGCCGTACCGGCGGGCCCGATCCATTCATCTGCGCCCAGAGGTAACTTTTGGTCTGGGCAAGCTTGCCGGGCTCCTTGAGCACCTGGACGGTAGTTTCGTCGCCGTACACAAGGTCATCGTCCAGCAGATGGTCGCGCATCAGGTTGATGATGGGCTGCACGGCCTCGCCGACACGTACTACGCTGGCGGCCAATGTACTGCGCGAGAGGTCGCCGCCGAAGCGGTGCAGCAAGGCGGCCTGGCGGTACAGTGGCAGCGCGTCTTGGTACTTGGAGGTGATGCACCAGGCTAGCGCGGATTCAGTCAGCAAGCCCTTGGGGATGATGCGTGCGGGGGCGGGCGTCACCTTGATACTGCCGTCGCAGCACGGGCACGCGTACTTGACACGCTGGTGCTGGATCACTCGGACCTGCTGGGGGATGATGTCGAGTTGCTCGCTGATCTCCACGCCAATCTCAACGGGCCTGTCAGTTTTTTTGTGTGCAGGGCAGGTAAAGGCTCACCGTCGATGGAACGGTGAGCCAGCAATATCTTAACGATAAGGGTGGGTGAAGCGTTCCTCGTAGAGGATCGCAAACTGGTTCATGGCAGCCTTCCAGTCATGGGTTGAACTGCCCCACTTCACCGTGATGTTTCGCAGCGCCAGCCACAGCAGCTTGGTCGCCGCCTCGTCGCTGGGGAAGTGACCGCGCGTCTTGATGATCTTGCGCAGCTGCGCGTTGATGCTCTCGATCGCGTTGGTAACCGGCATGATAGGAACCGGTGCCCTTCCTCTCCTCACCGTGTAACTTGGTGTATGGTTCGACCATCCGGGACAGGGGCACCGGGGAGCACTTCGGGTGGGCAGGCCGTTCATATACGTTGAGCTGCGAGCTCGTGTTAGTAGTTGGCCGCCCCTGCGACCCGCCCGGTTGCGCTGCGAGCGCGAATCCGTAGTTGTCGTGCTGTCCCACCGGCTCCCATTTGCGATGTTTCCCATGGGAGACGCCAATGCGAGTGATAGGACTGGATGTATCGCGATCGGTGGCCGAGATCGCCTATTTGGAGAATGGCCGGCTACGCGCCGGCGGGCGCGTCGGACTGCGACGCGACGAGCTGGAACACTTTGCTGCCAAGCTAAAGCCCGACGACCACGTGGTACTCGAGGCGACCGGCAACACGATCGCCATCGCGAACGTGCTGACAGGTCATGTCGGCAAAGTGATTGTCGCCAACCCGTTGCAAGTCCGCCTGATCGCAGAAGCGCGCGTCAAGACGGATAAGATCGATGCCGCGATCCTTGCGCAACTCTATGCGAGTGGCTTCCTGCCCGAGGTGTGGATTCCAGACGAGGCCACGCAAGCGATGCGACGGCAGGTGTCGCGCCGCGCCCAGATCGTGCGGCAGCGGACGCGGCTCAAGAATGAGATTCACGCTGTCCTTGCCGCACATCTCATCGCACGGTGTCCTGCGACAGACCTGTTTGGCAAGAAAGGGCGGGCCTGGCTGAGCCTTCAGCCGCTACCCATGGACGAGCGCATCGGGATTGACCAGCGGTTGCATGAGCTCGACAGGCTGGCAGAGAATCTGCAGCAGGTTGAGCGCGTCCTGGCCCAATCCGCTATTCAGGACGACAGGCTGCGCAAGCTGCTGACCATCACCGGCATCAACACCACCGTTGCGATCGGGTTGATCTCGGCCATTGGCGATATCGCTCGCTTTCGTTCGCCGCAGAAACTGGTCAGCTACTTTGGCCTCAATCCTTCGGTCTACCAATCCGGCTTGCAGCCAGCAAAGCACGGACACATCAGCAAGCGCGGACGTTCCTATGCGCGTGCCATGCTGGTCGACGCTGCCTGGGCCGCAGCCCAAACGGCCGGCCCCGTCCGAGCCTTCTTCCTTCGTATCCGGGATCGTCGCGGTCAGCAGATCGCGGCTGTTGCCACGGCACGCAAGGTGGCGATCATCGTCTGGCACGTCCTCACGCGTAACGAAGCCTTCGCGGGGACCGCCCGGCGCTGACTGCGCGCAAGACCCGTGAGCTGGAACTGCAGGCAGGCATGCCTGCGCGTCGCGGTAGCCGCAAGGGGTCTGCCGCCGCCTACAATCTGAAGTCCGTCCGGGATCTGGAGCGTGCGGCAGGCGAACAAGCTGAGCACGCTTACCAACGGCTGTTCTCGCGCTGGAAGCAAGCGCGACCGCAGGCAAGTGCGGTACGCGCTCCGTGGCCACCAATACGGACGCCATAAACGAGCGAAAGCACCCCCCGGCCTTGTCAACTTCATCCGTCGTGTAAATGATCTTGCGGATCGCCGGTGGGAACGTAAAGAACGGGATCACCTGATCCCAGGCGCGACGCCAGGATGCGCCGATCGGTGCATACCGCCGACCCCATTCCCCGTTCTCGAAGGCCGCCAACTCGGCCAGCGCGGCCTCGACGGTGGGGGCCGTGTACACGGGCTTGAGCGCCGCCGCCACGGCGCGGCGCTCCTTCCAGTTGGCGTACTCCAGGCTGTTGCGGATCAGATGCACGATGCAGGTCTGCAGGGTGGTGTTCGGGAACACCGCGGCCAGGGCCTGTTCCATGCCCTTAAGGCCATCGGTCACCGCGATCAGGATGTCTTGGGTACCCCGGGTCTTCAGGTCGTTGAACACCTTCATCCAGAACTTGGCGCCTTCGGTAGTCTCGATCCACAGGCCCAGGATGTCGCGCGTGCCGTCGGGCAGCACGCCCAAGGCCAGGTAGACGGCCTTGTTGCGCACCACGCCGTCCTCGCGCATCTTGACGCGCAGCGCGTCGAAGAACACCACCGGGTACATCACCTCCAGCGGACGGGCCTGCCAGGCGGTCACCTCGTCCATGACCGCATCGGTCACCGAACTGATGAATTCGGGCGAGACCTCGGTGCCGTACTGTTCGGCCAGAAACGCCTGGATCTCGCGCAAGGTCATGCCGCGCGCATACATGGCGATGATCTTGTCGTCGAACCCGGTGAAGCGCCGCTCGTGCTTGGAATCAGGATCGGATCAAAGCTGCCGTCGCGATCGCGAGGGATGTCTAACCGCAGCGGCCCGTCGTCGGTCAGAACCGTCTTGGCGCTCTTGCCATTGCGCTGGTTGGCCGTGCCGGCCGGGCGCTCGGCGCCAGCCGGGTAGCCCAGATGATGGCCGAGCTCGGCCCCCAGGGCGCGCTCGATCAGGGCCTTCTTGAACGCCATCGAGGCGTCCTGCACCGCCTCGGCGGTCATCGGGCCTTTTACGAAATGAGCGATCAGGTCCTCGGGAATGCTCGGCAGCTCACGGTCGGCGGCCTGGCTGGTCTTGGTTTTGCGTGGCATACATGCTCCTTGGCGACATGTTATGCCCTAAACACAAAATTTCTGACAGGTCCATCTCAACCAGAGCTTGTCCATCATGCTGGCACACCCGCTCTGACTCCGGCAGTTCGTGGCGCATTGGCACGCGGGGAAGCGCCGGGTCCAACGGCTTGCGGCCGCGCTTCTTGCGCTTGTGACCGGCCACCTCAATCTCTGGCGTACCTTCTTCTTCCTGTGCCGGAAGTGTCGCCGCCGTTGGTGCCAGCGTCTCGGCTTCATTGAGGAACAGGTCCTTCTGCTGCGATCCCCGAACCTCGCTCGTGGCGCCGAACAGCTTGCGCTGGAAGGCCTTGAGCCTCTCGAGCAGCAGGTCACGCTCGACCGTCACCACGCGCAGTTTGCCTTTGAGCGCATCGCGCTCCTTGGCGGCATTGCGCAAGAGCTGGAGTTCCGCGGCGGTAATCGTGACAGGCGTTGACGACATGGCGGATTTGACCGTCGATGTCATGCAGCGTTCACACGGCCCGTTGGTAATGTCGCGGCGGGTGCCGCTGGACGGCACTGATGTCGATGCCGTCCAGCAGCCAGTGAAGTTGCTCGACCGAGAGCGTCGCCACTGCCGCCCCACGCGGCCAAGCAAAACGGTCTGCCTCAAGTCGTTTCAAAAAGAGCCAATATCCGTTCCGGTCCCAGCCAAGCAGCTTGATCCTATCGGCTCGTCGATTGCGAAACACGTAGACCGCTTGTGCGAACGGATCGAGCCCCAGCGACTGCTCGACCAGCGCCGACAGACCATTGATACTCTTGCGGAAATCCACAGCTTCCCGGTGCAGGTAGACCTTCAGCCCTTCGTCGAAGCGGAACATCAGCTCGCCCCCAACGCTTCGATCATCGCCTTTACGAGTTCACCGTCACGCTCACCGCATGCGAGCTCAATCGCTACGCCGTTTGGCAACTTCGCACTCAGCAGCGCGACTGGTCGCGACGGCTGAGGTTGCGGTTCAACTGCCACAGCCGTCGTGCGACGCGGCGCAGTGACCACAGCTTCGACTTCAGGAGATCGGATTCCCTGAACAACCGGCACGAACGCCGCCAGCGAACCGTGTTCCACTGCCCTCGATTCCCGATGCAGCCGAATCCATTTGCGCAGTTGATTGGCATTGACTTGAGCCTTGAGCGCTATGCCTGCCACCGATGCGCCAGGCCGAAGACACAGCTCAATCAAACGCCGGTTGGCCACCGGCTCGTAATCGCGTTTCCCATTGCGCCGGACACGCACTACTCGCAGTGGAAAGCAGTCAACATCAATATCGTCAGTGATCATGGTTTGCGTCCGCAAAGTGTTTGCGGACGCAAGCCTGCCAAGACTCACCCTACAAAACTAGGACGCCGTTTCTCGGTCGCTTACGACGTAACAGCGAGAGCTGAAATCCCTGGCATGCCCGGGGTACGCTACACAGCAGGGATTGACATTCCCGAATTCACTGAAGCGGCTTTCGAGGCACTGAGACGAGAACGGGATTACCTTGCGCGGCAGGGACACAAAGGCCCGATGCCACCGGCGGTGTTCGTCGCGATTTCTGGTGGTGGCGACAATGGTGCATTTGCCGCTGGCCTTCTGAATGCGTGGACCGCAACTGGGACGCGACCGGAGTTCAAGCTCGTCACCGGCATCAGTACCGGGGCCCTGATAGCCCCTTTCGCTTTCCTCGGGCCGAAGTACGACGGGACTCTGAAAGAGGTCTACACGACAATTTCCCCGAAAGACGTCTTGGAACCGCGTAGCTTTCTGGCAGGCGTGCTGAGCGATGGCATGGCGGATAATGCGCCGTTGCTAAGGCTGACGCGAAAATCCGTGACGGAGGCCTTCCTGAAAGAGATTGCAGCGGAGTACGCAAAAGGTCGCATGCTGTTGGTCGCCACTGCCGACCTTGATGCAAGGCGCGCAATCATCTGGGACATGGGTAAGATCGCAAGCTATGGTGGCCCCAAGGCATTAGATCTGTTCGTAAAGGTCATGGTGGCGTCAGCTTCGATCCCGGGCGGCTTCCCACCGATGATGGTCGACGTCGTAGTCGACGGAAAGCCCTATCAAGAAATGCACGTTGACGGGGGAATCGTCGCACAGGTATTCGCTTATCCGGCTGGGATACGCATCAACGACGAGGCGGCGTCGGTCGGAGTCAAGCGGGAGCGCAAACTCTATGTGATCCGCAACGCCAGACTCGATGCGGATTGGGCGCAAGTTGAGCGCTCCACAATGAGCATTGCCTCTCGCGCGGTCGCTTCGTTGATTCAAAGCCAGGGTATCGGCGACCTTTACCGCATTTATGCGACTGCAGAGCGTGATGGTGTTGATTTCAATCTTGCCTTCATCCCGGCGAGTTTCAAGGCGCCCCACAAGGAAGAGTTCGACACCGATTACATGCGAGCGCTCTATGACACTGGCTATAACATGGCGTCGAAGGGTTACCCTTGGGCTAAGGCCCCGCCTGGGTTCGCCTTGCCGGCCGCTATAACGAAATAGCCCTCAGATGTCGGATTCCCTGCCGATTGCATTATGGCTAGCACCTGATGCGGCCCAACCTTTATTCTGACGAATGATGTCCGCATCCCATTCGTCCTTGTCGCCGGTCATGTGCCAATATGGAATGGTAGCGAGGGATGATCAATTTTCACAGAGGCTGCGTAAGTCTGCTCGACACGAGCATGCGAATGCGGCCTGGCAGTAGAGCAGAGCGTCATCCTGACCAAGCAAGGAGGAGTGTGAAAATGGTCGAATCGAAAAACGGACGTTGGAGCCAGACCGGCAGGGTGCTGGCCGTGGCCGGTCTTCTGGCGCTATCGGGCGCTGCCCCGGCAACCGAGCAGTCGCAGCAGCGTCAACAAGGCAGAGACGCAAACCAGGCAGCCAAACAGCAGGCGCGTTCGGGAAAGGTCGACTGCCGGGCTGAAAATCAGAAGAGCAACGCTGAGTGCCGGCAGGACAAGCGCGACACGAAGCAGGAGGGCCGTCAGGAAAAGCGGGACACCAAGTACTAAAGAGCCGTATCGGTCGACCGCCGTGCCCGCCAGCAGCGTAGCTGTCCTGCGACGCCAATGCCGTGGGCTGAGCCGGGACTAGCGGTCTCCCTAAAGCGGTTGCGGTTGCCGTTGCCTTGCAGGTCGGGGGCGTTTCTTATCTTAGTATCGATTCGGTGCATGCGGGACCACCGCGGGCGGAAGATACGGCTCGAATTCTCCCGCTCCATCATCCTCTGCGGCTAAAAAGAATCCGTAGCGCCTTCAGTTCCAGATCGGATCTTCCTTCTGCATCTGGTCCTTGGTTTTCTTCATCCAGTAGGCACCGATCTGGCGCTCGGTGACGTAACCCTGCTTTTTCACGTCGATCTTGTCGAAGTTTTCGTAGACCTTTGGCATTCCCGCCTGAGCCTCGTCACGAGTCAGCTTGCCATTATGGTTGGCATCGGCCGCCTTGAAGCGCTCGGCGATAAAAGCCTTGGCCTGGGCCGTAGTCGGGGGCGCTGCGGGAACGTCGGATGGCGCCGCACCCGGTTGCGATCCCTGGGGTGTCTGGGCGGCCGCGCCTATCGAAGTCAGTGCCATCAGGACTGCGAAACCAAATGCGGGCAATTTGCATGCGGACATGTCGTTCTCCTCGATACGTTATGTGTGTTTGGACTTCAGACACCAAAACGACTTCTGATCAAACTCCTGTGAGCCTTGGCTCACCAGCATTCTAGGCGCTCCGCACCGGGAGCGCTTCACTGGCGACTGTTGCAACCGGCCGACACTGTTTTTCCGTTTCGAGCGTTTCCAGTCATCGAATGTTGGCGGAGAGCGTATTACGCTCCTATGCTCGAACAGGTTGCCTGGCAGCATGCCGTAAGGTCAGCCATGCAGCGACTGAAGCCGTGGTTGAACCACCAACAAAAAAGAACGAGAGGAGAGCGGGCATGGCACTGAAAAGAATGGCCTTGATGTCATTGCTTGGATGGCCACTGGCAACCGTTGCGCAGTCAAGCGTCACGCTGTACGGCGTGATCGACGCCAACGTGGAATACGTCAACCACGCCGGCGTCGTGCCGACGGCCGCCAATGGTTTTAATCCGGGACCGGCCAACGATGCCTACCGTCTGACTTCGGGAGGGCTATCCGGCTCCCGCTGGGGCCTGCGCGGCAACGAAGACCTGGGTGGCGGCATCAAGGCCCTCTTCGTGCTGGAAAGCGGCTTCGGCATCGACAACGGCTTGTCGCAGCAAAGCGGCCGTCTGTTCGGCCGCCAGGCATACGTGGGCGTCCAAAGCAGCCGTCTTGGCATGGTCAGCCTTGGCCGGCAATACACCTCGATGTTCGAGGCCCTGGCCAACTTCTCTCCGACCGCCTATGCCACGCAGTATGAGCCGGTCGTCATGCAATCCGGCCCCAATTACCGCGCGGACAACACCGTCAAGTACACCGGGAAGTTCGGGGGACTGACGGCGCTCGCGCACTGGTCCTTCGGCGTCGGGGTGGCCTTGCCCGCCTCGGTAGGATTCCCCATTCCGATCGGCGGCAATGGCGAAGTCCCGGGGCAGTTCCGGCGCGACACCGCCTATGGCGGGGCGCTGGCTTACACGTTCGGCCCGTTCGCCGCGACCGCGGGCTATGACCAGTGGAATCCCACCATCGGCACCGGCACCGGCACCATCAAGAAAGCCGCGGTAGGCGCCAGCTATGCCTTCGGCCCGGCCAAGATCATGGGCGGCTACCGTTGGGGCCAGAACAGGAATGCGGCCGATGCCCTGATCCAGCGCGATGACTTCTACTGGGTCGGCGCCAACTATCAGGTCACGCCGGCGCTGGCACTCACGCTCGAGTACAACTACGACGATCTCAAGAACCTTTACGGCAATACAAGCGTGGCCAATCCGTGGCAGATCTCCTTCGTGGCCGACTACTCGCTGTCCAAGCGTACCGATGTCTACGTGACCACTGCCTATGCCAAGAACGCCGGCTTGATGCTTGACTCGCTCGCGACCGTCTTTGCCAACAGTCTGTCGCTGGGTAACAGCTATGTGCTGGGCAACGGGCAGAGCAATATGTTCGGCGTCGCCTTGGGTATCCGGCACAAATTCTGAGCCGACCCGCAATCGTCGCCTAGTTCCTGCACGCATTGCGTCGCAGCCTTCTGGAGGGCCACGTGTTAATCCGAAGCACAATCGTCTCTGCCTGCGTGGTGACCATGCTGGTTTCCGCATGCTCGACCACGCCGATAGCCGCAAGTCAGGCGGCGCCAGCACCTTCCGAGCGGCTTAGCGGATTGCAAACGCCGCCACCCGGCGAGTTTGCAACGCTGGTCGTGACCCGGGACCAAGGGTTCTACGGCAGCGCTTGCGATACCGTCCTGTCAGTCGATGGGAAGGAAGTTGGCCGACTCAGATCCGGTGAGGTGGCGCGGTTCTACGCCAAACCGGGGGCGATCATTCTTGGCGCCCAGACTTCGGCCATGTGTCTCGGTGGCTTGAAGGAGAGGGAGATAAGGCTCACTCCAGCTGCGACGGTCCGTTACCGGATTTCCATCGATTCGAGTGGCGGCCTGGATTGCGGCGATCTTTTCTCCGGCGATGAAGGGGTACCATCGTTCAATGTACGATCGGAGTTGGTCATTGAGCATAGCTGTCCGGATTTGTAGCAGGTTGTGCGCGAACCGGGGCCGCCAAGCCATCTGCTGCCGTTTCACGAATCGCTTGCTGGCCACCTGGTTGACGGCAGACTCGACGAACCCTGATGCAATGGGCTCCTCATGCCGATAGCGGTCACCGTAGTTCACTACGATGCAGCTCCGACTGTTGTCCAGGTAGACGATGAACTCCTCCAGTTTGTCAACGAGCTTGGCCTCTTCGGCGCTGGCCTCAGTACCAGATCCCAGCCCAGGCTTTCCAGTCGGCGTAATCTGGATAGAGGCAGCCATGCCATGAGTGCTACTTGGCGCCCCGCAGCGCCTTTACCAGAGTCCGCGCGCACGCGCCCGTCCCGCACGCCTCTTGATTCTTCGTTCGGCTGAGTGTGCAATGCCGAGCATGACCCTGAGCCATGCCTAAGGAGGATTCTGTGAAGAAGGGCGTTCTGATCTGTTGCGCCGCCGCCTCGGTCGGGTTCGCGGGCCTGCCTGCGATGGCGAAGGATGGTGTCGCGATCACGCTGCCGGACCAGCGGGTGGCTGTGCTGTCCGAGGGCGATCTGGAAGCGGCCTCGATGGGCAGCTACAGCGTCGCCGTGTTCAAGGATGCGCAGCTCCTGCATTTCGACGCCGGCGCGGTATTCTCGCGCAATGGCACCATCTTTCGAGATGACGGTAAGCTGCGCGCGAAGTTCGCCGACATCACCGGCGACGGCATCCAGGCGCTGGTTCTCTCCAAGCTCACCGCCGGCTCGGGAAAATACCTGGAAGTGGATGCGTTGCGGATCGACGCCGGCAGCGTACGCCTTCTCACGCGCGTCCAAACCGATACCCATCACGATGAGATCGCCGAGCTGAAGGCGGCGTGCCGGCGGGGCGCGTGCTCGCCCAAGTAGCGCGCCGAGCAGCGGGGCGCGGTCTCCTCAGTGGCGACCGCGCCATCGACCCGCGCTGGGGCTGGGACGTGGGTGACGGCGGACATTGCACGAAAGCTGCGATAAGGTTCGATAACTAGCCCGTATCACTCGTATGACGCCGCCTCGCGCTTGTCTATTGCGCAACCTCCCACGGGGGGGTCCCATGCGTCTGCACCTTTCCTCTGCTGTGCACACAGCACCGTGCGTTTGTGCATAAAAAAGCACAAGTTCTTACGCGCGCACGTTGCTAAAAATCCTCTTCGCTGAGTTTTCACCGTTTCGGATATTACGAATTCGATTATTTCGAATTATCATACCGTCACACGTACGATCCGGGGACTTCCATGCACGCAACCATCACTAACACGACGCTGCCTTCGGCAGACGAAAGCGCTATCGCTCGGGAATCGAGCCGTAGCCTGGCGGTGGCACTGGACAGCCGATCCGATACGCAGCAATTCGATTTCAAGACTGACAAGGGCGAGTTGCATAGTGTCACATTGCCCACCTCTGCTCTGAGGCTTCTCGTCGAGGTTCTCGCCGAAATCGGCCAAGGGAACGCCGTCTCCATCATTCCAATTCACGCCGAGCTGACGACGCAAGAGGCGGCGGACCTGCTTAACGTCTCTCGCCCATACTTGGTTCAACTTCTGGAGAAGGGCGAGATTCCGTTCCGTAAAGTCAACACGCATCGGCGCGTCCTCTACCAGGACGTTGTCAGCTACAAGCAGCGCATTGATGACGAGCGACGCAAGGCACTAGACGAACTCGCAGCGCAGGCCCAAGAGTTGGACATGGGCTATTGAGCATGACCTCCAACTTCGCTGTCGTCTACGATGCTTGCGTTCTCTATCCTGCTCCGCTGCGCGATCTGCTGATGCGGCTCGCGCTGACCGACCTGTACCGTGCAAAATGGACGAATCAAATTCATGACGAGTGGGTTCGCAACCTCCTCGCGCGGCGGCCGGAGCTTTCCGCGGATCGTCTTGCAGGCACGCGCGAACTGATGAACCGAAGCGTTCGCGATTCGCTAGTTTTCGGCTATGAACACCTTATTGAGTCCATTGAGTTGCCTGACCCTGACGATCGACATGTGGTCGCGGCCGCAATTCATAGCGGCTCGGAGGCAATCATCACCTTCAATATGAAGGACTTTCCGGAAGCAGCGCTCAAGGAGTTCAACGTCGAAGCGATCCACCCGGACGATTTCGTCGTGGACCTCTTTGATCTGAATGCAGGGAAGGTCCTAGCGGCAGTGGCGGACCACCGTGCATCTCTGAAGAATCCACCGAAGTCTCCTTCGGAGTATTTGACCACCCTTTCGGCGCAAGGCCTGACGCAAACGGTGTTGATCCTAACGCAGTACAGTTTGGCAATCTGAATCCCCGTGCAGGTAGCCAGTCCGTCCCGGCGACCGATGCTCGGCCCCCAGACGTCGTGGCAAGCCGGCGACGATCATATACGTATACGGCAGGGCAGATGCCTCAGCAAGAAGATGCTGCACCGGGCTTGGAACAAGGTCGTGCAAGCCGGCGACGGCTTTCACCCCGGAAAGTCTGTCACGGCACATTCGACATAACGCCCGTAAGCCGCAATTTGCCGGGACATGGCTCACCGCGGCCTTCGGCTTTCCCTTTCTCAGGCCGCCATGACGGCTCGCCAAAGCACCATCGCGCCAATGTTCACGACGACAGTGCCCCAGAACATCGCCTGAAACGCCCGCTTGCGATTCTTGTGTCGCAGCAGGTGCTGGGCGGCGAGCGCGCCCGGCCAACCGCCGCAGAGCGCCAGCAGGTGCAGGGTGGTCTCAGGCGTGCGCCACGTATTCCGGCTGGCCCGCGTCTTGTCGTCGCCATAGGCGAAGAACGTGATGAGGCTCGTCACGAGGCTGACCAGGCCGGCCTGGTGTGGAAAATAACCCATCAGGGCGCCGCCGGCGATGAGGCCCAACGCCGCGAGACCCGCGAACACCGGCCAAAGACTCGTGTCCGACCGCGCCTTCGTTGCGCCGACGATGGCAACGTTCAAGGCTTGTGGCCTGCCGTCCCGGCCTTTGCCGAGTTCGAAGCTCACGCGGTCGCCAGACGTTGGCGTCACGGCACGCGTTTGTAGGGCGGTGATGTGAAAAAACACATCCGTGTCCGCGTGGACGTTGATAAAACCAAAGCCCTTGTCTGCATGCCACGTCTTGACCCGACCTGCTTTTCTCATGGTTTTTGTGTGATGTTGCGCGAAGGATGCAGTTTAAGGGATGCCGTCAAGCGAAACTATGGCGGGAGTTCGCGAAGTTACCGGGTAGGGGCTGGCGGCTCTGCCACCCGTAGTCGGTGGGGTGTTGGCTCGTTGCAACCCGTTGTGCGTGTCAGATCGGGTAGATTTGCCGGTAGGGGGATGGCGCGGGCTGCAGTGGATAACAACAACAGGTAGAGAAATGGGTCGCAGAAGGAAGGAGCCGTCGCTTAGCGAGATATTGATCGATGCGCCGTGGTGGGTATCTGCAGCGCTCGCAGTGGGTGCCTACATCGTGTTGCGCGGGGTCGTCCCAGCGATATTCGGATCGAGCCCATTGTTGACGGGCATTGCGGTGTTAAGCCAGTCGTTAGCTTGGATGCCTGCCGCCATGTTCGGCTTTCTGGGTGTGCTGTCATACATCCGTGCGCGGCGTAGGGAAAGGGCAGGGCAGCAAGAAATCCCCGTGAGGGCTCGGAGTTCTCGCACGAGTCGATCGTCGTCGCGGTGGAAGTCATCCCAATCCTCCGGTGAATCCATGGGGTCCAGGGAGGACGTCGGCCCGCCGCCGCGGACAGCCGCCTTAGCGGAAAAGCCGGAAATCAATAGCTGGACGCTCGATGCCCTCCAGCAGCTGGAGTGGAAGCGATTTGAGCTGCTTTGTGTTGGGTACTACGAGGCGATGGGATTCACCGTCAAGACCGTGCCCCACGGTCCCGATGGCGGCATCGACGCAACCTTGTACAAGGCTGGCCGGGATGGTCCCGTGGCCGTGGTCCAATGCAAGGCATGGCGCAAGCCGGTGAAGGTGGAGCAGGTCCGCGCGCTTGCCGGTGTCATGCACGAACACAAGGTGCGTCGGGGCGTTTTCTGGTCGTTGTCTGGCTATGTCGGGCGACCGGTGCAGGAGTCGGCGGAGCGAGCCGGCATTCAATTGCTTGATGGTGCGGGTATTGTCGAACGGATACGCGCCCTCGATCAGTACAAGCAAGCGACGCTGCTGAAGCAGGCGTTTCGGGGGGACTATCGCACGCCGACATGCGCGGCCTGCGGAATCAAGATGGTCGAGCGGAAGGGACCAGCTGGTGCATTCTGGGGTTGCCTGAACTATCCCGGTTGCAGGGTCAAGCTCTCCCGCAACGTCTAAGAACCGGCTGGATAATCATCGCGCTTTCAGGCAAAGGTCACTCTCAGGTAAGGCTGGCTGTTCGGCAGGCTGGAGCGCCGGTTTTCTGCATTGATACTGACACTCTCCTTTAAGCGAGTCATGCCTCGTGAATCGCCCAGAGCGCGGCAAGAACCTGGCACTTTCTATCCGGTGGGCTCTTTCCGACCCTTCTCCGACGTTTGCCAGCGGGCTACCGAATGGCTGCGACGGCGGAGAACGGTCATCTGCTCAAGTGTTGGAAGCAATCGGGTGATAAAAGGAGGGACGGATTCACTGCGAGCGAGCCAGATCAGTGATGGCATCGCGGCTGCAAGCGATTTCACGTAGCCGGTACTTCTGAATCTTTCCGGTTCCGGTTTTGGGTAGCGGCCCATAAACAGGGCCTGTCAGTTTTTTTGTGTGCAGGGCAGGTAAAGGCTCACCGTCGATGGAACGGTGAGCCAGCAATATCTTAACGATAAGGGTGGGTGAAGCGTTCCTCGTAGAGGATCGCAAACTGGTTCATGGCAGCCTTCCAGTCATGGGTTGAACTGCCCCACTTCACCGTGATGTTTCGCAGCGCCAGCCACAGCAGCTTGGTCGCCGCCTCGTCGCTGGGGAAGTGACCGCGCGTCTTGATGATCTTGCGCAGCTGCGCGTTGATGCTCTCGATCGCGTTGGTCGTGTAAATGATCTTGCGGATCGCCGGCGGGAACGTAAAGAACGGGATCACCTGATCCCAGGCGCGACGCCAGGATGCGCCGATCGGTGCATACCGCCGACCCCATTCCCCGTTCTCGAAGGCCGCCAACTCGGCCAGCGCGGCCTCGACCGTGGGGGCCGTGTACACGGGCTTGAGCGCCGCCGCCACGGCGCGGCGCTCCTTCCAGTTGGCGTACTCCAGGCTGTTGCGGATCAGATGCACGATGCAGGTCTGCAGGGTGGTGTTCGGGAACACCGCGGCCAGGGCCTGTTCCATGCCCTTAAGGCCATCGGTCACCGCGATCAGGATGTCTTGGGTACCCCGGGTCTTCAGGTCGTTGAACACCTTCATCCAGAACTTGGCGCCTTCGGTAGTCTCGATCCACAGGCCCAGGATGTCGCGCGTGCCGTCGGGCAGCACGCCCAAGGCCAGGTAGACGGCCTTGTTGCGCACCACGCCGTCCTCGCGCATCTTGACCCGCAGCGCGTCGAAGAACACCACCGGGTACATCACCTCCAGCGGACGGGCCTGCCAGGCGGTGACCTCGTCCATGACCGCATCGGTCACCGAACTGATGAACTCGGGCGAGACCTCGGTGCCGTACTGTTCGGCCAGAAACGCCTGGATCTCGCGCAAGGTCATGCCGCGCGCATACATGGCGATGATCTTGTCGTCGAACCCGGTGAAGCGCCGCTCGTGCTTGGGAATCAGGATCGGATCAAAGCTGCCGTCGCGATCGCGAGGGATGTCTAACCGCAGCGGCCCGTCGTCGGTCAGAACCGTCTTGGCGCTCTTGCCATTGCGCTGGTTGGCCGTGCCGGCCGGGCGCTCGGCGCCAGCCGGGTAGCCCAGATGATGGCCGAGCTCGGCCCCCAGGGCGCGCTCGATCAGGGCCTTCTTGAACGCCATCGAGGCGTCCTGCACCGCCTCGGCGGTCATCGGACCCTTAACGAAATGGGCAATCAGGTCCTCGGGAATGGTCGGCAGCTCACGGTCGGCGGCCTGGCTGGTCTTGGTTTTGCGTGGCATACATGCTCCTTGGCGACATGTTATGCCCTAAACACAAAATTTCTGACAGGTCCCATAAACAACGCGCACGGGGCATTTGTAGTGCGCCAGTCGTGCCCGACAAAAGGCAATGATTCCCTCCTCGGCAGGTTCGCTCACCCCATCCTTGAGTTCGATGAACGCGCAGGGCGATTCTCCCCATTTGGGATGAGGTTGCGCCACAACCGCGGCAATCAGCACCGCCGGGTGCTGGTGCAAGACATCTTCGACCTCGACGGACGAGATGTTCTCGCCACCCGAGATAATGACGTCTTTCGATCGATCGGTAATCTGGATGTATCCGTCCGGATGCACCACTGCCACGTCGCCGGTGTGGAACCACCCGCCACTGAACGCGCGCTGGGTGGCTTCGGGGTTTTTCAGGTACCCCTTCATCACGATATTGCCACGTAACATGAGTTCGCCCTGAGTCTTGCCATCCCACGGCACAGCACTCATCGTGTCAGGATCCGCGACATACAATCCAGGTTGTGCCCGAGGTGTAGTTCAGAGCGATGGCGTCCCATTCATCCTCGGGATAGAGACCCGGAAAAGCCGGATCGCCCTGCTGAAGAAACTGCTCATATTCGAACTCGCCAATCAACTCTCCCGCCGGCGCCAGGGGGTCGAGGATATCAATAACCAGCGGAGGGCTATCCAGTCTCATCAGGTACGCACCGCGATGGCTGGGAACAACGCCCTTGGGGTCGGAGACGTATTCGTAGTGACGGGGGCCGGATCGGGCCTCGGGGCCGCCACCGCAATGGCGCTGGCGGAGGCAGGGGCGAAAGTGGTCGTCGTCGATCTTGACTCGAACTCGGGACAGGTTGTTGCCAGGCAGGTGGGCGGCATTTTCGTCCGGGCTGATGTCACGAAAGAGGAAAGCGTCAAGCAAATCTTCGACTATGCCAAGGCGCTTGGACCGTTGCGAGGACTCGTCAACTGTGCAGGCGTTGCGCCCGCTGAGAAGGTGATTGGCAAGAGCGGCGTGCACGGGCTGGCCTCATTCCAGCGCGTGCTGGAGATCAATGTTGCCGGCACGTTCAATGTGCTGAGGTTGTCGGCCGCCCTGATGGCGGAACAGCAGGCAACAGGCGATGGGGAGCGCGGCGTTATCGTCAACACGGCATCTGTTGCTGCCTTTGACGGACAGGTCGGCCAAAGCGCTTATGCAGCTTCAAAGGGCGCGGTGGTGGCAATGACGCTTCCGCTGGCGCGTGAACTCGCGCGCTTCGGGATACGTGTGGTCACGATTGCGCCGGGCATCATGGCTACCCCATTGCTATTGGCCATGCCGGATGAAGTGCAGAAGTCGCTCGGTGCGTCTGTACCGTTTCCTCCGCGGTTGGGCAAGCCGCAGGAATTCGCGGATCTCGTCAAGCATGTGATTGGCAACTCGTACCTCAATGGTGAGGTCATTCGACTCGACGGTGCCATCCGTATGGCAGCAAAGTGAGGGAATCATGCTGAACTCAAACATCGACCCCATCGTCATCCTGTCTGCAGCGCGAACGCCAATGGGCGGTTTTCAGGGAGAGTTGTCCCCATTGACGGCCCCGGAACTGGGAGGCGCTGCCATTCGTGCGGCCGTGGAGCGCGCGAACGTGAATGTAACGTCTGTCCAGGAATTGCTCATGGGATGCGTGCTGCCGGCTGGCGTCGGCCAGGCTCCGGCGCGCCAGGCCAGCATTCACGGCGGCCTGAGTCTCGCCGTGCCGTGCACCACGATCAGCAAGGTATGCGGATCCGGTATGAAGGCGGTCATGTTGGCGCACGACCTGCTTGTGGCGAAGACCAACGACATCATGGTCGCGGGCGGCATGGAGTCAATGTCCAATGCGCCCTACCTGTTACCGAAGGCTCGAGGCGGGTATCGACTGGGTCATGGGACGGTCCTGGACCACATGTTCCTTGATGGTCTTGAAGACCATTACAGCGAAGGCACGCGCGGACGCTTGATGGGAACCTTTGCGGAGGACTGTGCTGCTACGTACGGATTCACAAGAGATGCGCAAGACGAATGGGCGGTGTCGTCCACGCTGCGTGCGCAAGCCGCAATGGAAGCCGGGGACTTTGACTGGGAGACCGTGCCACTCACGTTGGAGGGTCGCAAGGGGCGGGTGCAGGTAAGAAGTGATGAGCAGCCCCGCAAGGCTGATCTGAACCGTATTTCCACCCTGAAGCCTGCTTTCAGGAAAGACGGGACGGTGACGGCTGCAAACTCGAGTTCGATCTCGGATGGGGCTGCCGCAATGGTTCTTGCACGGCAATCCGTCGCAGAGACGATGGGGCTGCAACCGATTGCGAGGATCGTCGGTCACGCGACACACGCGCAAACTCCGGCGACATTCACCACTGCGCCAATCGGGGCGATCCAGAAGCTGCTCGGGCAACTGGAATGGTCCGCATCGGAAGTCGATCTTTGGGAGATCAACGAAGCATTCGCGGTTGTCGCAATGGCGGCCGCGCGCGATCTCCGGCTGGACCGGGACAAGATCAACATCCACGGTGGCGCCTGTGCCTTGGGTCACCCCATCGGCGCTTCGGGTGCGCGGATCCTGGTCACGCTGTTGGCAGCGCTTAAGAAAACTGGCGGCCGTAGAGGGATCGCCAGCCTGTGCATTGGCGGTGGTGAGGCGACCGCCGTCGCCGTTGAGATGGCTTGATCATCGGTCGTGCTGCATCTCCGACGCGATGCAGCACGACTGCTGTCGCAAACGTGGATTAGTCGCCCATGTGGGCGAATTGCCGAAGTCCCTCAAGATCGATCACTTGGATCGCGCCGTATTCCATTGCAACCATGCCTGCATCAGCAAGTTCGCGAAGCGCTCGATTGGTATTCTGGCGCGACAGTCCTGTGAGCCGTCCAATTTCTTCCTGCGACAGCGCCAGGGTCCGGTCGGTCGAAGGGTAGAGTTGACGGTGAAACAATTCGGTGAGGCAGAACGCCACACGACCTGCTGCTTCGTGAAGCCTCAGGTTATGCACTAGGCCGACATAGTAGCCACAACGTGCGTTGAGCTGATCGATAACGTATCGGCTAAATGTGTGATTCTGTTCGAGCAGCCAGAGGAAAGTCGCTTTCGGTACATAGGCGATCCGGCTGTCTTTCAATGCCACTACCGAATACTGTCGTGGTTCGTCCTTGAGGACAGCACCCTCGCCAAACCATGCGCCCGCGGGCATGCTGGCGAAAGTAATGGCTCTTCCGCATGCGGATGCAGTATCTACTTTGACAATACCTTCGACAACTCCAAGCCAATGATCGGCCGGGGCGCCGCGGTGACAGGCCGTGCCTCCGGCGGTCAGGTGCTTTTCAAAGGAGTCCGTCATGACGCGCGCTTTTTCCTGGTCCGTCAGGCGATCGAACCAAGCGGAATTCCCAAAGAATGACGCGAGCGACGCGCGCATGGTCGTCTCAGCGGGCAGCGGCGGCCGAGAAATCTGTCTCCCGAAGCCGGGGGATAGCGATTGCATAGCGAGTTCTCTTTGGTTGCCCGTGGGAAGGCTCTTCTTCGCTGCGTACGGTGTGCACGAACGGAAGTCAACCTTGCGTCGCGTTCGGCTGCGGAGCGCCGATTCGCCGACAGGATGATCTTAAGCGAATCATGATTCCACTTAAGGCTAAGCGGCTCAACGGCCCATGTCAAGCCCTAATGCTCAGTAAAAGCAGGAAATTTCCCGGCTTTAAGGCTATTAAAAGTGCACTACGCTACTCGTCATCGGTCGCGTGGCACTCTTAAGTGCAATTTGGATTCCTATTTGCGCGAAACCAGGTAGGCGGCCCTGCGTTACTACGCGGCGCTCGGGGGAGGGAAGGACAGCATTTGCCCCGCAACTCCGCGCAGGCAGAATGTGATGATTGCGGTGGCATGCGCACTCAGGGACGTCGACGCCTCAGCGGCCTCATTGCTTAGCGGCACGACGAGGCCTTCAAACAGGCAGCCAACGATGCAATCTGCTGAAGCAGCGGCGTTCTGAGCGGGGAATGCCTTCTCGGTGATGCCTTGTTCGATGATTGTCTTGAAGACTCGGGAGAGGGCCCGATGATAAGTCAGGCGCGCTGACTCTACGTCGGGTTCTACAGGTTCAGCGACGAGCGCATGGGCCAGTCGTCGACCGCGGAGCGCCCGGCTGGCAAAGGTCCAGGCGGCCGCGCCAAGCTTCTCGCAGGCGGCGCCGTCTCGCATCGCAATTCCCGCTACAACTTCGACTTCGCGTTGTGCCGCCGATTTGACGACTTCGATCATCAACTCTGTTTTGGAGGGAAAGTAGCGGTAAAGCGTCCCTATCGCGATGCCGGCAGCATCCGCGATCGCAGTCATCTGCGCTTCGCGAAAGCCTGATTGCGCCACAAGTTCGCGCGCCGCTTTAAGAATAAGGGGATGCTTGTCGGCGCCACGGCGTCGGATCCGGACCCGGTGTCCATTCGGAAGATCTTGCATGTCGAATCTGCCGTAGTTCTGTTTCCGCATGGGGACCGCGGTCCACGCGATGGCGGTGCGCCGATTATGCCACGCACTGTCACCCCGTGCCCACGACGCAACCCCGTTGCCTCTGATGATCCTGCATCCTGACGCACGCACAGCTTTGTCCTATGCAAGACAATCTTCGCACGCGACGATCGTTACTGTTCCTGCTGTGGGTTCCGTGAGCACTGGAGTTGGCAATCCAGATGCACGCGTCGATGCACGATGGCCGATCGGAGTCGGCAGTGAAGTGCATGGGACCGCGGAGCACTGCGTACAACATGGCAAGGAGACACAACTATGAATCATGCTCGCGATAAGGTTTGGCGTAGCGTTGGGGCTTTGACCGTCCTCTCAACATTGGCGATCTCGCTGGCTGGATGTGGGGGTGAAGAGAGCGCCCCATCAGTCGGTGCACCTGGCCCAACGACTGCGCAAAAGTCACCGACGGAACTGTGCGGCGAGTTGAAGGGCATTGCCATTCCAGCAGGAAATATTGGCTTGGCCTCTACGGGGGCAACGATAACTTCTGCAACTTTGGTCGCTGCGAGCGACAGCGGCAATACGAGCGGTGAGTTCTGCAAAGTACTGGGCGGCATTCATCCCGTTGACTCTTCTGCACCCGACATCCAATTCGAAGTTGACCTTCCTACGGCATGGAACGGGAAGTCGCTCCACTTTGGCGGTGGTGGACTTGATGGAGTCATTCCTGACACGACTGGCTTCGCCGCATCGGGATTCTCGCCGTATGGCGAGCCGAGCGGTGTCCTTGCCCCGTTGGCTCGAGGCTATGTCACCTACGGTAGCGATGCTGGCCACCAGGCAGCCAATGACTTCGTCGGGACCTTCGCGTCAAACGATGAGGCACTAGCAAACTATGCAGGAAGCCACATAAAAAAGACGCACGACGTCGCGACGTTTCTGATGAAGACGCGATATGGGCAATCCGCGAGCCAGAGCTACTTCATTGGGGGATCTGGAGGAGGTCGGATGGGGCTCGTTGCGGCCCAAAAGTATGCGTCTGATTACGATGGCGTCATCGCCAGCTATCCTGCGTCCGGGCTGCTTGGTCTCTCATTCCAGATGGGGCGAATTTCGCAAGCCTCCCTCTCACCCGGCGGGTTTATCAATGCCGCTAAGGGCAAGGTCTTGCGAGACGCGGTCATGTCGCAGTGCGATACCCTTGATGGGGTAGCGGATGGTGTCATCAGCAATCCAGGCGCGTGCGGATTTGACGCGGCTACACTGCGCTGTCCAGGCGGTGCAGACACTGGAGACACGTGTCTGTCGGATGCACAACTCAATACCGTGGCGACAATCGCCACGCCGCTCATCACTACCTTCGACTTCGCGAATGGTATTCGAACCATCCCGGGCTACAAAGTACTTGCTGGTGCCGACTTTTGGGGGCCGCTGTATCCGTCCCTGGGTTCATCAGCAGCGGACGCCGTTGCGGATCCGGCCACGGCTGATGTGGCAAAGGCATCGTTCTTCTATGCCTTCCCGAATGCCCTGGTGAAGTATGCAATTGCTCGCGACCCGAGCCTCGACATCCTTACCTTCGGGTTCACGAATCCCGGCGCCCTGACCGCGCGGACACAAGCGGTGAGTCAGTTGATAGACGGAACGAGCGTCAATTTCGATGCCTTCAAAAACAAAGGCGGAAAGTTGATCCTGCAACATGGGCAGGCGGACCAGTTTATTCCTGCGCAGATGTCCGTTGACTTGTACAACCGCCTGCTTGCAGCCTATGGGCAGTCCCAGCTCTCATCGTTCCTGAAGTTCTATTTGCTCCCGGGCGCAGCGCATGGCTTCGGCGGCCAATTTGAAGGGGGTTACGACAGCCTGACGGCCCTGGACTATTGGGTGACAAAAGGGGTGGAACCCCATGATCTGATCGTTACCGATGTTACTCCGCCAACTACCGGTAGAAAGCGCCCGGTATGCGAGTATCCCGCGTGGCCAAAGTATGTCGGGGGCGACCCGAACAGTGCAACAAGTTACGTCTGTACTGCTTGAACCATCGAATGCACAGGTAAAGCAACCACATTGGCCCGACGTTTCGTCGGGCCAATGCATGTCGAGGATCTGGTGGTAATTGGACTTCATCCCTTGTTCCGCGCTGAGCGGAACTAAAAATAGGCCGGCTGCGCAGTTCTTGAAGGCCGAAGTAGGATTGACTTCAGCCATTCACCGCCTAGACGCGAATGGCTGAGACTGGCCGGCTACCGCCATTGCACCACGTCATCACCTGCTTGGTGGGAATGGGGAGGGTGTGACGGGGATCGCGGTAGGGACGGAGGTTACCCCCCGCCCCCCGCACAGATCCGTACGTGCAGGGCTACCGCATACGGCTCCTGCCTTGAGTCATGACGCGAAGAAGCGCTGTGTTGGGTAAGGGTGTAGAACGCGAACTGACGGTACATATGGCGCGACCCGTCGGAGGAATCGCGCCCAGGACATTCGCCCATATTGCCCACGTCGCCGGAGGGCATGTAACCAGGCTCGGCAGACCCCAGAACGGAATCTACTTAATCGCAGGTTGTTGCCCGGGACGGCGTGATAGTTGAAGTAGCCCTGCATCACACGGCGTAGCCATGTGCCGACCACTGCGATCGGTTCGTGCCGGCGCCGGTACAGCGCCTGCCGCAGTGCCTTGAGTGTGGCACGCATCCGCTTGCTCGATGTCAACCGCCTGACGATGAAACCGCCATTCGACCGCTTGGTCGCGCAAATGTGCGTGAACCCAAGAAAGTCAAACGTCTGCGGCCGGCCCAAGCCAGCGCGCTTGCGTAGGCTGGCCGCGTAGCGACCAAACTGCAACACTCGCGTCTTCTGTTCGTTGAGCGACAGCCCGAACTGAGCAAATCGTGCCTTTAAGGCCTCCAGGAATCGCGAGGCATCAGCCTCGGCCTCGAAGCCCACAACGCTATCGTCAGCATATCGCACGACGATCACGTCACCCTTAGCGTCGCGGCGACGCCATCGCTGGAGCCATAAGTCAAAGACGTAGTGCAGGTAGATGTTCGCGAGCAGCGGTGAGATCACCGCCCCCTGTGGGGTACCTACCCGTATTTCCGTCTTCGCCCCGTTCTCGATGACGCCGGCCGTCAGCCACTTGCGGATGAGCCGCAGCAGGCGCTTATCCGCAATTCGGTGCTCAAGGAACCGCATCATCCACCCGTGGTCGACCGTGTCGAAGAACGAGCGAATATCTGCGTCGAGCACCCAGTTCACTTTCTTCCAATGCAGCCCCACCCACAGCGCATCAAGCGCTTGGTGCTGGCCACGTCCGGGCCGGAACCCGTAGGAAAACCCAAGGAAGTCGGACTCGTAGATTGGTGTGAGCACTGTCACCACCGCTTGCTGGACGATCTTGTCCTCCAGCGCAGCGATGCCTAGCGGACGCTGTTTGCCGTCCGCTTTGGGTATGTACACTCGCCTTGATGGCAGGGCACGGTAGCGGCCAGCTTGCACCGCGTCCCAGAGCTTGCCTATCCGCTCGACCAAGCATTCCTCGTAGTCGTGCCATGTCACTCCATCAACCCCGGCCGCCGCCGACTTCTTCAAATGCATGAAGCTGTCGATCAGCAATCGCGGCGTGATGTGGTGCATCAGCGCGGTGAACTGCACCTTCTTGCCCGATGCCTTTTGGGCACAGGCTGCTTCGCGTACGCCGTTCAACCCCGTCGACGCGCGGGACCGGCTCTGTGTCCGGGGCGCGGGAGATTGTTCGGCGTTCCTCTTGGCTGCTCGCCTTCCCTCCCGATCCTCCGCAGACGCCGGCTTTGCGGCCGCGTCGTTGTTCGGATCGTTCCTCGGTACTACGCAAGCATCTGACTTCTCGCCAGCGTCGATGTCGGGCGTACGGCCATCGGCCTTCCCCGACCCGCCCACCGCCAGCTGCTCGGTGGGCACTGGCGAGATCTCCCAGTTCCTGTGCAGAGAGCTTCTGTGCATGCTCAGGGTCTTCGACCGCGTGGAGCCCGCCGAGAACTCGCGTTTAGCGCCCTCGACGATGTTGCCTTCCGCTTCGATCAACAGCGTCGGCGCTCCAGACAGAATGATTTCGCGGCTCAATGGCTGGCCTGCACTCTCCCCTGTCAACGCTTCGGCTGCACCCTCGCGGGTGCCGCCGCATGACTCGGGGCCAGGGTGGTTCGCTATTCCTTTCCTGTATCGAACTTTCATCGACTACTCTCTGCCAGTCTCCTGGCGCACTAATCGTACTTTTCGTGCAAAATCTGGCGGTTTCCCCGAAAGCCTTTGTCCACAACGCTTTCCGACAAGCCCACACTTGTTGACGGCTACGAATGAGAGGAGGGCGTAACATATGCGCCCGCGATTCGTATCGCGCCATCTCGATGGGGGCAAGAGATGCCGGGCTTGGGATTTCGCTATGTGGGAAGGGACCGGTTGCCGACGCGGTTGTCGGATTTCGATGTGGAGCGATATTTCGCACTGACCGACAGCGACGTCGCAGCGCTCAATGAGCGCTTTCGTCCCGACCGGCGCGCTGGGGCGGCCATCCAACTGGTATTCCTGCGCGCAAGTGGGCATAGCCTCGGCCAAGTCAGTACGCTGCCGCGCCAGTTGCTCCACTACATCGGCCAGCGGCTCGGTTTGACGACGCCGACCATTGCATCGCTTCGGACCCTATATCGCCGGTACAAAACGCTCTATGACCACCTGATCTGGGCCTGACGGCATCTGGGGTTGAAGTCAATCGGCCCGGACCAATGGGCAGGCCTCGAAGCATGGATGCGCAAAAATGCCAAGGAGTCGCTCACGCTCGACGAACTACTCCAGCACGCGAACTGCTGGCTGTACGAACGAAGGATTCTGATTCCCGCCGACCGGACGTTGCGAGATCTCGGACGATCGGTCTGGGCTGAGACCGAGCGCGACACGCTCGCCCTGATCGAGGCGACCGTCCCTGAGACGCAACTGAGGCGCGCCGATGCAGCGCTATCGAGCCAACACGACGCCGCAGACATGACCGTTCTCGACTGGCTCAAGACGCCGCCGGCCCGGCACAGTCCGACGACGATCACCGAAACGCTGGAAAAGATTCGGTTTCTCAAGGAGATCGGTGTACACACATGGACGCTGGACACCGTGCCGATCGATAAGCAGCGTGCGTGGGCACAGCGGATTCAGGCGCGCCGTCCGGTGAAGACCCGCGAGCTCAAAGGGTCGGCGCGCACTCTTGAGCTGGTATTTTTCCTGCGCGTGACGCTGCTCGAGTTGACCGATTCTCTGCTCTATCAAATAGGGCGCCGCGTTTCCGATCTGGTTCGGCACGCCTACAACAAGACCACAACGAAACAGGCTCGCTCTTCTGTTGAATATCGACAACAACTGGGGCGTTGTTGCATAAATCCGGGGTCGGTTGGGCTGACGTTTACGCGCAACGGCTGGAACGCTGGCTCTGTTAACTTCTGACGATGCGGCGTAGTGTCTTGGATTTTTTCCGGGACGATGCGCAAGGACAACCGACAGCAAGCCGAGCCCAAGGGGGTCTACCGCGTCAAGAACTGGGCGCAGTACAACAAGGGGCTGATAGCCCGAGGAGACGTGACGATGTGGGTCGAAGAGAGCTTGCTCGTGCCACCGGCTAAAGCCCAGTCGCCCAAGCGTGGCCACCCGCTCGTCTATACGGATGCGCTGATCCAGGGTCTGCTCGGTCTCAAGCAGGTGTTCCACCTGCCGCTGCGCGCGCTGCAAGGCTTCGCGCAGAGCTTGCGCACCCTGGCCTTCCCAACATTGCCAGTGCCGAACTACACGACATTGAGCCGCCGCGCGCAAAATCTGAACGTCGTGCTGCCCGCCTCTCGTACCGGCGAGTCGCTGCATCTGGTGATCGACAGCACTGGACTGAAGCTTTACGGCGACGGCGAGTGGAAGGTTCGCAAGCACGGTTGGTCCAAGCGCCGGACTTGGCGCAAGGTCCATCTCGCCATGGACGCGAACACCGGCCAAATCCGTGCCGCGCTGATGACCCATCAGGACGTTGGCGATGGCGAAGTGTTGGCCGACCTGCTCGATCAAATCCCCGCTGATACACCGATCGATACCATCGGAGGCGACGGCGCTTACGACAGCAAGCCGTGCCACGCGGCGATTGCCGCGCGGGATGCACAGCCCTCGATTCCACCACGCGATGGAGCGAAGCCATGGTCCGAAAGTACGCCGGGTGCAGCCTGGCGTAACGAGGCCATCGATGTCATCGAGAAGAGCAGTCGACGCGAATGGAAAGCCGCCAGCGGCTATCACCGGCGCTCGCTGGCAGAGACCCTGATGTACCGCCTCAAGACGCTGACGGGACACAGTCTGTGGGCACGCGAAATCGGGTCGCAGGCCACCGAAGTGGCCATCCGTGCGGGCGTGCTCAACCGCATGGTCGCGCTCGCTCGCCCGCAATCCGTCTGTATCGCCTGAGTTCAGCCTCACCGAGGAGCCCCTGTTTTCAATCTCGATTTATGCAACAACGCCACAACTGGTCGTGATCAAAGCGCTCGTTCATGACAACACGCGCCCGGCAGAAGTCCGACTTGCAGAGATAGGAGCACTTCTTGGGGAGCTACCGGACAAGCCTCCAGCCAGCCATGCGGCCAGCGTGCGCGAAACGCTGACTGATGATTACCGACGCATCCGTAGTCTCCTTGCACCCCTATGTGAACTGGAATTCTCGGGTCGGGACACAGAACCTAGCCTACAGCAACTCGAGCTTATCGCCAGGCTGCGCGATGACGGCGCGACGGAGTTGCCCATTGAACACGGCGTCCCGATTAGCGCCAACTGGCGCGCTTTGGTCGACTGCGACGATCGAAAGCGTGCACTGCACGCTCTGGAAGCCTCCGCGATCACGAGCTTGCGCAAAGATCTGCGCCGCGGGTCGGTGTGGATCAACCACAGTCTGTCCTTTCGTGAACGTGACCAGATGTTGATTCCACCGTCAGAATGGGAGTCCGAGCGAGACCGGCACCTATCATTATTGGGTCTACCAGCTACCGCGGATCCCTTTCTCGAGCGATTGACTGAGAATTTGAAGGCCAGTCTCGCCGCGCTGGAGGAGGCTCGCGAAGCCGGACGCGTGACAATCGGCAAGGATGGCGCTCTGCACCTCTCGACACTTGAGGCGCTACCGACGGACGGGATACCGAGGCGCACACGAGACCTGCTGTTCAAGGCGATCGGCGCAGCTCAGTTTGCGGATCTCATGATGGAGGTGGATGTCCACACGGGATTTAGCGAAGTACTGCTGGCGCGGAAGGCACGCGATGCCAAAGAACTTGTCTCGCTCTACGGCGCGCTGATGGCACACGGCACCGAGATCGATGCGAAAGGCGTTGCCGCCATGATTCAGCAAGTCGATGCTGCGGCGATTTCGAACACAATGCGTGTGCTCGAAATGTCGGGCCGGCTGTCGCGCGCCAACGCGCGCGTGGTCGAGTTTCAACGTACGCACCCCATTACAGAGTTGTGGGGAACTGGCCAGCGAGCCTCGAGCGACTCGATGAGCCTGGATACATCACCTCATCTGTTTTACGCTCGTGTCGACCCGCGTAGGCGCACCCATGCAGTAGGTATCTACACGCACGTCCTGGACCAGCATGGCATCGTGTACAACCAGCCCATCGTCCTTAACGAGCGCCAGGCGGGGGTTGCAATCGAAGGGGCAGTGCGCCACAGCGACACGCGCGAGGACGGCGGCCTGCTCGCGCTTGCCGTTGATACGCATGGGTATACGAACGTGGGAATGGCTGTGTCGAAGCTGCTCGGCTTCGATCTATCAGGCTGCTGAAGTACTCATCGCGCTAGCGATGAGTTTTCCCCGCAAGGCTGGGAGCGCTGTTTTTCACAATCCGGAAGCCGGACGTCACTGCCTCGGCTTTTTCCGCGTTTTGGCGCCCATTCCGGCCTCATTAGCGCGATTACTGCAACTGCGGACGGATTTGTCCCAGCGAGCGCATGCGCACGAGGTGGTAGGCGGCCATGCTCAGCACAAACATCTGATCGACTTTCTTCAGACCGCGCACCATCACCTGACGCATGCGCCCCACGGTCTTGACCCACCCGAAGCCCTGTTCGATCAGCTTGCGCTTTTGTTGCGAGACGGCATAACCGGCGCTGGAAGCAATGGCATCAGCAACGGCCGAGCGACGACCCGATGTGTTCTGCGCCACGTGGGGCGTCACCTTCATTTCCAGGCAGGCCTCAATGAACTCGTGCGCGTCATAGCCCTTGTCCGCGCCCACGGTGACTTCCACATTCAGGTCTTCAATCACCTGCCTGGCATCGTTAAGCATGACCTTTGCGGCCTCCCGCTCGGCGTGTCCGTCCGCCTTGGTCACCATGGCGCTAACCACCAGGCCATGGCGGTTGTCGCTCAGGGTATGACCCATGTAGCGCAGCTCACTGGATGTCTTGCCCTTGCGGTAGAGCTTGGCATCGGGATCGGTCTTGGATTCGTGTGTCTCGTTGCTGCGCTTGCGACCTTTGAAGCTGCCGCCGGCGTCATCGTCTTGGTCGTCGCCATCCTTGCGCACGAAGCTCTTGTGGCCTGCCCACGCCTGTATCAGCGTGCCGTCCACGCTGAAGTGCTCACCCGACAGCCAGTTCTTCTTCTGCGCGATGGCCAGCACCTCGTTGAAAAACTGGATCACCGCATCATGCTTGATCAGTCGCTCGCGGTTCTTGGTGAAGACCGTGGGCACCCAAACTGAGTCGTCCATCGACAGCCCGATGAACCAGCGAAACAGCAGGTTGTATTGCGTCTGCTCCATGAGCTGGCGCTCAGAGCGAATGCTGTAGAGCACCTGCAGCAGCATGGCCCGCAGCAACTTCTCCGGCGCGATACTGGGGCGGCCACCCTTGATATCGGCCTCGTACATCTGCGCGAACAGCCGGTCCATCTTCACCAGCGCCTGGTTGGCCATAGTCCGGATCGAGCGCAGCGGATGGGACTGCGGCACGAAATCCTCCAGCCTCCGCATAGTGAACAAGCTTCCCGTGAAGGTATCTGCGCCGCGCATGAATGTGGGATTGGATGGGATCCTCAAAGCAACGCTTCAGCCAGTCGTCGCGCTGACGTCCGCTGGAGGTATTTCAGCGGCCTGTTAAGGGTGGTCACCTTGCGCCAGGCGCAGTCGCGGTTATGCATTCGACAGACTCCTGATCAGGCAAATTGGTGATCATTCAGGGATATCCGGGTAACAAAGGACTGCCATTTTGCGAGCGCAGCTTGCACCGCTTCGTCGTGCGCAAATGCGCGAGGTCGTTACGGGGCGCGATCGCCAAAACCGTGAGCGAGCTATTGGCCATCAGTGACGAAGAGATCGGCATCATCCGGAAGAACCAGCGGTTAGTCTCGCAACTTGGTAGACCGGCCACCATGAGGCGCACCCTGTTTCCGAAAGTTGGCTCTCTGGTGCCTTTTTTGGACATTCATTCAAATTGGGCTCCCTGGCAATCATGAAAAAAGCGCCACGTCATTGACGGTACGCCGCTCTGGATGCGCCGTGGCTTAACTTAGCCGTTCGATCGCGTCGGTCAACATCTGTGGGGTTTCCCAATAGGACGACCATGGGTCCGCGACCTGGAAGCTCAGATATTCACGGGCATCCCGGATCGTCCATTGCCCGCCACTCTTGAGTTTCGGCAACTGCTCCCACGACACAGGCATTGAGACCCCAAGTCCGGGCCGGGCACGCGCTGAGAACGCGGCGGCGGTGGTTTGCGAGAAGCCATTGCGCAGGTAGTCGACGAAGATCTTTCCCTTGCGGTTGGTGGCGCCGGAACGTGCGGTGAAGCGCTGGGGCAGGGTGGCGGCCAGATGCTGAACTGCAGCCCGCGAGAAGGCTTTCACCTCATCGTAGGAATGCTGCGGTGCCAGCGGCACGACGACGTGTAGCCCCTTGCCGCCGCTCGTCTTCAGCCACGACTGCAGGCCCAGTTCGTCCAGCAGCGCGTGCACCAACATGGCGGCCTCGAGCATCGTCTCCCAAGCGACGCCTGCGCCGGGATCGAGGTCGAAGATGACCCGGTCAGGATGGTCGATGTCGCGGGCAGTGGAGTTCCAGGTGTGAAACTCCACCACATTCATCTGGGCGGCCGCGACAATCGCTTCGGCCGAGTCGGCCGTCAGCAGCGCGGCATGTCCCGGCCATAGGGACGCCGGCCGCTCGGTCAGCCCCGGCATCGCGGTTTCGGCATGCTTTTGGAAGAACGTCGGGGCATCGATGCCCTCCGGGGCGCGCACCAGCGATAGCGGGCGGTCCTTCAGATGGGGCAGCATCAGCATCGCGATGCTCTCGTAGTAGCGCACCAGTTCGACTTTGGTGATGCCCTCGGTCTTGTCGATCACGCGTTCGGGATTCGTGACCTTGATCGCGGCCATGCCGTGGGGTGTCACGGCGGTCTGAACCGCTTCGCGCCGGATCGACTTCGCGGCATGGTCGGTGCGCAGGCCCTTGAACGAGGCGTGGCGAACATGGCCTTCGGGCGTCCACTCGGAGAATTCCACTTCGGCGACCAGCGTCGGCTTAACCCATTGCACAGCGGTGGCGCGGCGGCCTCCCCATCGACGGCTCGCTCGGGCTTCCGTCGAAAATGGGCTTTTGTCCACTTGCAGTTTCACGAGCCGCTTGCGCAGGTCCGTCGCCGCGGCGCTGTCCCAGCCCGTACCGACGCCGCCGGTGTAACGCAGTTCGCCGTCGGCGTAGACGCCAAGATAGAGTCTGCCGACCTCAGTACGGGAGCCTTCGCGATCGGAATAGCCACCAATGACGAACTCCTGACGCAGCTTGCACTTCGCCTTCAGCCAGCTCTGCGTACGTGCCGAGACATAGGGCGAATCTGCGCGCTTGAACATCAAGCCTTCCAGGCCGAGCTGGCACGCCGCCTGAAACATCTGGGTCGCCGGCGCGTCGAAGGCTTCGCTGAAGCGAACGCGCTCCGTGCGCTCCGCGACCAGCGCGGCCAGTTGGGCCCGGCGCTGCACCAGCGGCAAGCTGCGCAGATCGCGGCCTTCCAAGTAGGGCAGGTCGAAGGCGAAGTAGACGATGGCGTCATTGCGATGGCCGTCAATGGCATTCTGCAAGGCGTTGAAATCCGGCACGCCGTCGCGCAGCACGACAATCTCGCCGTCCAGCCAGCCTTCCGAGATGTCCAGCTTCTCGATCTCCGCCGCCAGCGAAGCCAGCTTCCGGGTCCAGTCATGCCCATTTCGGGTAAAGAGCGTGACCCCGGCGTCGGAGATCCTGGCCAGGATCCGGTAGCCGTCGAACTTGTTCTCGATGATCCAGCCGGTGCCGGCGGGAAGTGTTGGCGACAGCGTGGCCAGTTGCGGGGCGAGCTTTGCGGGCAGCGGGGCACGGGGCGCGCGCTTGACGGCGGTGGCGGGATCCTCGTCGAGGACCGCGACAGATTCCTTGTCGCCATCCTCTGCATTGAGCGCGCCCAAGGGCTTGGCGATGACGCTGTCCGGCAGCGCCGTCAGCACATCGAATTCCGACAACGTGCGCGCCCACGCGTCGCGTTTCTTGAACAGGATCCACTGCTCGGATTTGTCGCCGGGCTTGGCGATGCGCACCAGTTCCCAGCGGCCGGCAAGCTTTTCGCCGTGGAGATCGAAGAGTAGCTTGCCCGCGGCCATGCCTTCGCGGGGATCGCCGACCGGTACCCAGGTGCCGCGGTCCCAAACAATCACCGATCCGGCGCCGTATTGCTTGGGCGGGATTTCGCCTTCGAATGCGGCATAGTCGAGCGGGTGGTCTTCGACATGGATGGCGATACGTTTTTCCGCAGGATCGTAGCTCGGTCCCTTTGGCACGGCCCAGCTGAGCAGCACGCCATCGAGCTCCAACCGAAAGTCGTAGTGCAGTCGGCGAGCCCAATGCTTCTGGATGACGAAGCTCAAGCGTGCTGGCTTCTTTCGCCGCGCTTTCCGTCCCGCTGGCTCAGGGGTGATGCTGAAATCGCGCTTCTTCTCATAGCGCTCAAGCGGCGGCGATGGCTCCGTCTCGCCGCGCTTGGTTCTGCGCCTCGCGTGGGTTGTGGCCATCGAATGAACGGTCCCTTGTCAGCCGCACGCCGGCTAGCCCTTGATGTCGCGCGGATCGTGGCCGAAGGAATTGCGCTCCCGAATCTGCCCGTCCCGGCCGTGGATCAGCAATTCGACCTGTTCCTGCTGCGCTTTCGCCGTGCCAGCCGCGATCGCGTCTTCCTGCCGCTTAAATTCCTGGCGCTGGCCGCCGCCCTCATGCTCAATCGCCCAGCCGTCGCCAGCGGGTACGACGTGGATGTTCTTGCCTGGCATGTTCATCTCCTAACTTGTCTCTGAATGCTGTCAGCGTCGGCGCTTCGCGACCACTCCGCTATCCGGCGGCGTCCGACAAGCCGCGTGCAACAGACGCCGCTTTTTGCTGCATTGATTCGGATGACCGTAGAATTGGGGGAGGGCAGCATCCCGAGCCGCTACAGGATTACTGGAGGAAACCAACATGTGCTATTCGGCGCAGATCCAGGCCAGCTACCGCAAGTACGTGCGCGACTTCGGCGCACTCATCAGCCTTGAGCGCTTTATCGATCTTTTCTGGGAAAAGCGACGTGATGGAGGCTGGTCGAAGCTACCCAGGGCCATGCGTGCGGCATTCGAGGCGCCGACCAACGAGGGTGAGTGTGCCATTGCGGACCTGATCGCCGCAGCAGAACAAGAGCAGGCTGGCGTCTTTGAGGCAGAGCTGTTCCAGCAGAAGACGCGTCTGACGACTGCCGAGCGCACGCTGGCCACCAAGCCGACGAAGAAGGCGGAGAACGACCAGCGCATCGCCACCGACAAAACTTCTCGCGCCCAGCGCAACCTCGCCGACCTGCAGCGCACAGAGTTGCTGCCTCGCGATTCGCGGATATTTCCAGGACACTACGCGCCCGTGCTCGTCGTTGAGGATGGCCAGTTCACCGTCATTCCGATGCGCTATCAATGCCGCCTGCCAGGCTGGACTGCGGCAATGGAACGGCAGAAGCCCGGGACCTACAATGCGCGACGCGACAATCTGAAGAAGGCCTGGCGCCAGCTCTACGGCTACAAGCACGGCATCGTGATCGTCAATGCCTTCTACGAGAACGTCGCGCGCCATAAGATGGAGCATCGCGATCTTGCGCCGGGCGAGGTTGAAGAGAACGTGGTTCTGGAGTTCCGTCCGGAGCCGCAGCAGGACATGCTGGTGGCCTGCCTGTGGTCCTGCACAAAAGGAGGGGAGGGCGAAGCCGACCTCTATTCGTTCGCCGCAATCACTGATGAACCGCCGGCCGAAGTGGCTGCCGCTGGTCACGACCGATGCGTCGTTCCGATCCAGCGCGAAAGCGTCGACGCATGGTTGCACCCAGATCCGAAGAATTTAGCGGCACTCGATGCCGTTCTCGAAGAGCGCAGCCGTCCCTTCTACGAGCACCGTCTGGCCGCGTAGCGTCGAGCGCATCCCGTAAAATTCCTCACTTCTCAACTTGCGCTGCAGAGGTCAGACCATGCGCGTTGGCCGCCCAATTCCTGTGCTTCCCCAGCCGGTATGCGATGACTGCGGCGCCAAGGCGAATTTGGCACGCGCGGGCGATGAAACGTATCCTTATCTCGAAGATCACGGACCTGTGTGGATTTGCACCGCCTGCCAGGCCTGGATCGGCGTGCGGGCACGCAGCAAGCACAACGCGCCCCTCGGTCGACTGGCCAACGCGGCGTTGCGCGAGCGCAAAAGCCAGCTGCACGATGCGCTTGAGCCTTTGGTCGCGGCAAAGATGCGGCGCGACGGCGTCAATGCTTTCGCGGCTCGCGGCAAAGCCATGAAATGGGTCATTGCGTCGCTTGGTATGGCCGTCGCAACGCCAAGCATTCATGCATTGTCGCTGGAACAATGCGAACAGGCGATCCAATTCATCGCAGAGTTTCAGGCTTCCCGTCATTCAGATCGGACTGCTTGAACCGAAGTCGCCAGTTCGGCGCCGCGCCAGATGATGACGTCGACGGTTCTCGGTTGCCGCGTTATGGAGACGATACATTTCGAGATGCCGGGCCGCTTGGACACCGCCACTATGCCGGCCCAGCGCCCATCCCGTGAGACATGAATCGCCAATGGATATTGACGCCAATCTCCCGGCGCGATCGCTTCAACGCAGCATGTTGACGGCCTGGCAAAGTGATCAGCGACCCTCGAAGCGTTCACAGCCCCCTTCGCGTGAGATCCGTCATGGCTGCGTCGTTGGCGCGGCTAGCGCACCAGTCAAGGCTATTTTGGCACCGGACTTCTTGAGCACCGGCCCCCAATCGGTCAATCGATAAACGGGACCGAGCTTCTCGATACGAACCGCTGCCTGCTCAGCCGCTTGCCGAACCAACATTGTCACCGTCTTCTTGTCGATGCCGCTCCGCGCCGCCACCTTGACCAGGGTCGCGTCGGGGATCTCGTCGATCGCGGCGAGGACTGCAAGCATGCGTCGCAGGTCGCCCCTCGGGTATTGCGGCACTTCGCTATCAGCTAGCATCCAATCGCCCCCGTCACGATAGGCCAAGCGGTACTGCCGTCCGGTAGGTTCCGTTGCGAGACAGTATGCAAGGGATCAAGGTGCTTTTCAATGCACGATCACGACACTTGGGCGTCCCCGGAACATCCGCAGGGTACTGCGTTGTCAGCAAAAATTCCGGCTGGCCGTATCGAGCCGGCCGAGCATCGACGAGAGATCCACCACGCGCTGAGCGATGAGGTGACGGACCTCGCCCTCGCATTGCCACTGACCATAGATGCCGGCCATCCTCGCCCCGAGGACTTCTTTGCGGAAGCGTTCGAAGACCCCTGGCCAGACAATCACGTTGACCACACCGGTCTCATCCTCCAGCGTCATGAAGATGACGCCATTCGAGGTGCTCGGGCGCTGTCGCACGGTGACCAGGCCTGCGGCACGAGCGGTTTGCCGCGGCTGGTATTGCGCCAGCTCTGCGGCGGACACGAAACGTCGAGCGGATAGCATCGGGCGCAGCAAGGCAAGCGGGTGGCGACGCAGTGTCAGGCCCATCGCCCGGTAGTCGCCAACGATCTCCTCGCCCTCGGTTGCCGGCACCAATTCGGCGGACTCCTCGGCCAGCTCGGTGGCACGCAGCATGTCCTTGTCCGGTACCGCTGCGGCGGCCTGCCACAGGGCTTGACGGCGCCCGCCCGTGATCGACGCCAGCGCATTGCCGCTGGCCAGCACCTGCAGGTCGTGCCGATCGAGTGCGGCGCGACGCGCCAGCTCTGCCGTGCTGGCGAACGGCCGTATCGCGCGGGCCTCCTCGATGCGCTGCGCGGCCTCGCGACGCATGCCGCGTAGGAGGGACAGGCCCAATCGCACCGCCGGCCGTGAGCCTGCGTGGAAGGGTTCGAGTGCGGAATCCCAACCGCTCACCGCCACATCGGCAGGCAATACGGTAACGCCGTGGCGCTTGGCATCCTGCACCAGCTGCGAGGGCGTGTAGAAGCCCATGGGCTGACTGTTCAGCATCGCACAGAGAAAGGCTTCGGGCTCATGGCATTTCAGCCAGGCGCTGGCGTAGACGAGCAGCGCAAAGCTGGCTGCATGGCTTTCCGGGAAGCCGTACTCACCAAACCCCTGGATCTGCCGGAAGATGCTTTCGGCAAACTCGCGATCGTAGCCGCGCTCGAGCATGCCCGAGACGATCCGATCGTAGTACTTGTCGATGCCACCCTTGCGCTTCCACGCGGCCATAGCGCGCCGTAGCTGGTCGGCTTCCCCGGCCGAGAAGCCGGCGGCCAGCATGGCCACCTGCATCACCTGCTCCTGGAAGATCGGCACGCCGAGCGTGCGCGACAGCGCTTTTTCCATCGCGGCACTCGGATAGGTGACTGGCTCGAAGCCCTGTCGCCGGCGCAGGTAAGGGTGCACCATGCCGCCCTGGACGGGTCCGGGTCGCACGATCGCCACCTCGATGACCAGGTCGTAGAACGTGCGCGGCTGCAGGCGGGGCAGCATCGACATCTGCGCACGCGACTCGATCTGGAACACGCCAACGGTATCGGCACGGCAGATCATCTCGTAAGTTGCATGGTCTTCCGCCGGAATGTCCTGCAGCTCGAAGGCCTCGCCGCGCTGTTCCGCAACGAGGTCGAGCGCGCGTCGCACGGCGGACAGCATGCCGAGCGCCAGGACGTCGACTTTGAGCAGACCCAAGGCGTCCAGATCGTCCTTGTCCCACTGGATCACGCTCCGGTCTGCCATCGCGGCGTTTTCGATGGGCACGAGGCGCGAGAGCTTGCCTCGCGCCAACACGAAGCCGCCCGTGTGCTGCGACAGGTGGCGGGGGAAACCCAACAACGAGACGGCCATGTGCGCCCATCGTTGGGACAACTCGGCTTCCGCATCCACGCCGCTTTCAGCGAAGCGCTTCAGCAGGTCCGCTTTCCCGTCGAACCAGTGATGCGACTTGGCCACCAGATCCACAATCGCAGGATCGACGCCGAGCGCCTTGCCGGTGTCGCGCAGGGCGCTGCGCGGGCGATAAGTCGTCACCGCGGCGGCAAGCGCGGCCCGGTCTCGCCCGTACTTGCGATACAGGTACTGGATGACCTCCTCGCGTCGCTGGTGCTCGAAGTCGACGTCGATGTCCGGTGGCTCACCGCGCTCCTTGGAAATGAAGCGCTCGAACAGGAGATTACCGCGTGCGGGGTCGACCTCCGTGATGCCCAGGCAGTAGCAGATCGCGGAATTGGCCGCCGAGCCGCGACCCTGACAGAGGATCCCGTTCGAGCGCGCAAAGCGCACGATATCGCTCACCGTCAAAAAGTACCGCTCATAATCCATGTCCCGGACGAGCGCGAGTTCATGCTCGATCTGCTGCTGCACGGCAAGTGGGATGCCAGCCGGGAAGCGGCGGTGGGCCCCCGCATAGGTTTCGGTGCGCAGGTAATCGGCCGGTGTGGTGCCGTCCGGAACCACCTCGTCAGGGTATTCGTATCGCAACTCATCCAGGGAGAATTGGCAGAGATTGGCGATGTGGACCGCTTCGGTCAGGTAGCGGTGCGGGTAGATGTTGGCCAGTCGCAGGCGCGAGCGCAGATGCTGCTCGGCATTCGGTGCCAGGTCGTAGCCGCACTCCGGAACAGGACGGCCAACACGGATCGCCGTCAGCACGTCGAGCATCGGTTTGCGCGAGCGCACGTGCATGGTGACGCAGCCGGTGGCCACGACGCGCAGATGGTGGCGGGCCGCCGCCGCCTCGACGGTGCCACGATGGATGTCGTCCAGCGGACGGTACAGCAGGTTCAGCCCCATCCAGGCCCGTCCGGCAAAGGTCGCGCTCACCCACGCAGCCTGGAGGTCCAGCCTGTCCGCCGGGGCACCGTAATCCGGCGTGAAGATGATGAGGCAGTCGGGCAGGCCCTTGAGGTGCTGGTGGGGCGCCTCTGGCGCGGCGAGATCGCGTGGCGTCAGGACATACGAACCCTTGGCGGCGCGCATGCGGGCCAGCGTGATCAGCTCGCAGAGGTTGCCGTAGCCTTCCCGGTTGCGAGCCAGGGCCACAACGGACAGGGCAGGGGAGCCGTCGGCATTCTGCAGGTGGAAGGAGGCCCCCACGACCAGGCGCATGCCGGCCTTCTTCGCTTCCGTATGCGCGCGCACGATCCCAGCCAGCGAGCATTCGTCCGTGATCGCGAGCGCATGGTAGCCCAACTGCGCCGCGCGCTCCGCCAGCTCTTCCGGACGGGACGCACCCGTGAGAAAGGAGAAGTTGGACAGGCAATGCAGTTCCGCATAGTCGGGCAGGCCTGTTGCGAGAATCTCGCCCATGGCGGTTATCCGAAGAGACCATGGAGGTACCACCGCGATTCGTCGCCTTCGCGGCTGCCCATCCGCTCCTGGAAGATCCAGTAGCAGGTGTGGTCCTTACCTTGCGCCACGAAGTAATCGCGCGTGACCACTTGGCCGCCCCACCAGCCGGCTTCGATGCGCTCGGGTGGCGAAACGATATGCAGGGGCGAACCGTAGAACGGCCGGTGATCCCGCTCGATGAGCGGGACCGGCTTGCCCAACAGCCAGGTTGGTCGAGGCAGGGCTGCCGGCAGGGACACGCGTGCAGGCTTCTCGGTGGCCGGTCGCCATGCGTTGGCCACCTCGGGGCGGTAGTCTGCCTGCAAGCAGGGCTGGCGAACCCTGTCGGCGCCGAGGCGCGCGCTGAGCAGCTCGAGTAGCCGGGCGTGATCGGCATGCGTCCCGCCGGGTTCCGGGAAGAGGGACTCCGTGGGCGGTGCCATGGGCTCCGTGTCGATCGCGGACACGGCCACGGCGATCATCGGGGCTTCGACGACAACGAGGGCGAGCCGCTCCTTGAGGATGCGGATCAGATGTTCCTCATGCCAGTTGGGCTCGGCGAGCGCAATCTCGATCGTCGTCGGCGGGATGGCCGCGCGGCCGCGCTCGTGGCGCAATGCCACATGGAACCGCTTGATGGCCAGGTGCCGGGCGGTCAACCAACCCACCATCTGCACCAACAGGCCGCGAACATACGCCAGCGTCTGTTCGGCATTCTCGATGCGATCCGGCAGATCCACCGTCGCATCGAATGCTGGGGGAGCTTCGACCCACTCGAAGATTTCCGGGGCCTCCCCGTAGGCGCGATCCAGGGCATCCAGGAAGTCAGCGCCGCAGCGGCGCTGCAGACCGGCGCGAGGCAGGCGGCGCAGGTCCTCCAGCGTCAGGCAGCCCAGGCCTTCGAACCAGTCGGCAAACTTGCGCGCGGCGGGCAAGGCGTGAATCGGCAGGCCGGCCATCCTGCGTTGCAACGACGCCGTAGTCAAGGCGGTGCCACCGCCGGTGCGCGCCAGCAGCCACGCTCCCTGCGCCGTCGGGGCGCTGCCGACCATCGTGCTGAAGCCCATCGTCTGGACGGTCCCCATGATCCGTCGGCGGAGTTTGCGCGGGCCACCGAAGAGTCGTAGCGTGGTGCTGACGTCGATCAGGACCGCAGCTTCATCTGCAGCGGCGACATTCGGCGAAAACTGCAGCGTCGCCATGGTGACTCTCGCCAGTGCGTCCTCTTCCTTGCCGGCATCGCGATCAAACAGGATGGCGGCTGGCGCGATGGTTTGCACGCCGCCGCGGCGCATGCCCGGCTTGACGCCCGCAGCCAGGGCCAGGGGCGTAGCGAGATGGACCCGTTCCTTGTCGAGGACGGCAACGGCCAGTTCAGTGGTGGACCAGGTCGGCCGGAAGACTTCGAGAGGGAGCGACGGCAGGCGTAGGCAGATCCACAGGCGCAGCATGGCGATACAACAAAATGGGGGACGGTTCCAGCGCGACGAGCAGAGGGGTCTCTTGCTGCGGCCCGCGGCGCTTGACGAAGTTGACGGTGACGCCGCCGACGGCAGGCTCGAGGGCCAGGCGCAACGGTGACGGCGAGGCATCCCGCGCGCACGCAGCGGGGCGCACCACGAAGAAGAGCGTGTCCGAGGTTTGTGCGGCCAGGTGCAGGCGCCGTAGCGCGTCGTTGCGAAGGTGGGACTGCCAGAGAATCAAGGCGCCACAAGTCCCGGCCCGCAAGGTCTGCTCGGCCGCCCAAAGGACATCGGCAGTCCGTTGCGCATCAATCCACAGCAGCCGCTCCGGCGATATTCCCCAGCTCACCAATGAAAGGGCTTGTGGGGCGTGCGGCGGCGCCAGGAGCACGATCGGACGTCCAGATCGGGCCACGAGCGTGGGGCGCAGCAGCCGGAGTTCGCCGATGCCAGGTTGCTGCAGTAAGAGTTCCACCTGGCTGCCGATGGGCCATCCTCCGCCCGGCAACTCCTTGTCCAGCGCGGTATAGCCCGTCGAGGCGGTGCGCGCGTTGTCCCGGGCCAGTTGTGAGGCGACCCAAAGTGACGGATGGATGGTTTCAGGGGCGACGGTGAGCATTGGCAAGTCCTGTCACCAGAGTACTGTATATTTATACAGTTGTCACCTAGACGGAACGCCACGCCGCTCGGACCCGAAAAGCTGTATGAAGCCGGAATTAGTCGGAGTTAAAGGTGCGCTATATTTCACTCGACTACCGATTAGCCGGCGCGTAGACCGTGGTCTGAATCCCGGATTCGCCACCATTTATTTGAAAAGCCGCGCTCCCAACAGGGTTCGCCGCTTTTTGCTTTCGACTGCTGCCGAGGGTCTCACACAGAACCCGCCACCTTGCCGCTTGCAATGTGGCATACCGGCAGCGACGAAGAACTGGTCCGAGATGCTCGCCTTCAGTCACGGCCTACTCACGCCTATCCCCGGTCACTGGCGGTCTGTGCGTCTACTGTTTGGTCGCAAGGGGCTACTTATGCAAGCTTCCCGATCCGTGGTCATGGGCAGACCGCGGTCTTGACGAGATTTACCAAGACTGGCCTGGTGAACGAGAGCGCAAGGTTTTTCTGCATGGAGTGGATGTGCTGCGCAGCTTCCCGAAACCTGATTAGCCACGCGGATCCGGATACTGCATCGATGCGGTCTGGTCTACGCACATGGCAATGCAGGAAACGTCGTTCGAAGATGTCGTCCAACCGCGATCCTATTCGGTCACGATACCGACACCACGGCGTGCGTCGGCGGGGGACTGGCTGGCATCAAGTTCGGTCTGCCGGGAATCCGACGCGCTGGCTGCGTCAGCTTCGCGGGTCCGCAATCAGCGAATTCGCGCAACGGCTTGCAGGAATGAATGGCCGTGCGGCGTGACGCGAGGTAGCTGCCGCCCAGAAGCCAGAAGTTCCACGGTTACATAGTGACGTTCCAGCAGGGCGTGAAGGTCCGCACGGTCCAACTCGATTTGTTCAGGCGCATCGTTGACCACCTTCAGCGTTGCAAATTCATGCGGACTCAGCATTCGTGTCTCCCTGATAGTTTTGTGCCTCACTGCCTCTCACGTCGATGGTGGTCTGCTGCGAAAATTTAGAGGAAGGATTCTAACGCCGGAAGTTGACTTTCTGACGTAAATCTTACTCAGTGAATTCCCCTAACCCGAAATGCGTATGCTGCTCAGGTCGGATGAAAGGTATTCTTCTCAACAAGCGCCCAAGAGCGTGCAAGCACCGCCAAGACGGTGAAGGGGAGATATGTACGTCAGCTATCGAGTGGTCCCACGGGTGGAGGTGGTGACAAGCGGAATCTTCCCGCCCGGCGTACTGATCATCGCCTATGACGATGACGTGCCGATGAACGAACTGGTCTGGGACGGCGTCAATCCGGTTGCCGCCTACGATGACGCGATTGGTTGTGGCAGAAATACTGGCGCTGCGGGTTCGATCTAAGGTTGAGAAATCGACCCAACAAACCGACATCCGACTACCAGCTATCCAGGCGATACTGCAACGGATCGCCTCGACAGGTCATTGGGAACCTGAACAGGTTCTCCCTCTCGGCCCAACCATCGCCAAGCATGTGTGCCGGACCTCTCGGCGTCGTCGCATCTGACAATAGGAACCGGTGCTATGCAAGCAAATGTTGTTCGTGGAAAAGCATTTACCCTTCACTGGAACAACGGATGGGGTGAGCACTACAAAGGGGCCGTCACGCTGGTACTGCGGACCGCTCCAAACAAGGAAAGGATTGAGACGTATCAGTGCGATCAGACACGTTCTGAACGCGCCTTGGCGCAGGCAGACGCCGACCAATTATTCACACTGAAGACGAACGAAGTTGTGACGGCACGACCCTAACGGCGCAGGCTGCCAACTTGCGCCCCGACTATGGCTGTTGTCCGGGCAATTCACTGACCGGCCCACTGGTCAAAGCGACCACGCGACATACAGCAGGCCGAATGCCAGAATGCAGGCCCCTAGAATCAGGTAATACCGGCTGCCATGATGGGTGTCACCGGCACGATAGGCGTGGTGGGAGTGCTGGATGTGAGGCTTCATGGTGCTCCTGATGGGGAACTGGTACTAGTTAGACCTTAGACAGGCCCCGTTTCTCATGCAGATTCTGTGCCTGCGGGCTAATTCGCGCTTCTTTTCACCGCAGTCCACGTAACTCCGGTTCTGAGACGGCCCAGCCGCGACGGAATTAGCTGTCAAATCATTGATTTCTTGGGGATCGCAGTCCGGCGAATTCCGGTGCCTCACAAAACTGCACAGGTCACAGCATCCGCTCAGTGCAGATGTCCGCCAAACAGTCCGAGCAGTCCGATGACGATTAGGTAGATGGCGACGATGTAGTTGAGCAGTCGCGGCATGACAAGAATCAGGATGCCGGCAATCAGCGAGATGAGAGGCCCAGCGCTGGTGACAATGGTGATGTCTTTCATGATGCCCTCGCTATATGCTGCGATGGCACCAGTTTCGCGCTATGCAGCACGGCGGGATAGCCGAGGCTGTCCTACACGCTCGGCGACACCTTTGTCGCCATGCGGGGTCAGGGTAGTGATCTAGCCGCCCAGCCAGGGGTGCCAGAGGAAAAACGGAAGTTCTGCCAGAATTTGACGACCCTGGCAGCCAAACTCGGCGACGGCCTGGTGCTCGACCGGCTCTGAACGACCGCAGATTCAACCGGCCATTGCCTCAGTCGCCGCTACTATTTCTGCTTCCCGATCAAGGGTGATCTCGACCGAGTGTTGGCCACTATCGTCAGAGCGCAAGCTCCGGCTTTCGAAGACTCTCTTCACACCTCGCACCTTGGGTTAAATTGGTGTCGAAACCAAAAACATCGGGAGGCATGAGTTATGGGGGTCATTCGGGAGAGGATCGACTGGCGCGTCACCTTGGCGGACGCGGCATCGACGCAATCGGCTGGGATGCGACGGGAGATTAGATGATGAGCGCCGACGCCGTCGTGCTGGTCGACTTCGAGAGCGTCCAGGACATCGACTTCTCCCAGTTGTGTGGCTCGCGTCTGGTGGTGTTCGCTGGCGAGATCCAGAAGAAGGTCCCCATCGAAGTGGCGATGGGGCTGCAGGCGCTAGGCGAGCGCGCCCGGTGGGTTCGCTCAAGCGGAATCGGGCCCAACGCGCTCGACTTCCACATTGCCTTCGAGATCGGCCGCATGGTGGAGAAGGGCGAGAAAGGGCCCGTGTTCGTGCTTTCCCACGACCGGGGTTTCGATTCTCTGCTCACCTGGCTCGGCACGAAGCTTGGGATTCCTGCGCGGCGCGTGACCGCGCTCGCCGAGGCGTTTCGGGCCAGCCCGGCGGACACGGGGGCCGCCGAGGGTCAAGCCTCTGGTCCGGCTCAGCCGAGCCCCACGCCCGCACAGCCCGCGCGCGCGACGCCGGCTCCGGCGGCTTTCCCAAAGCCGAGCGCGAACGCCAAGCCTGCGGCCCACACGCCTCCGAAGGCGGCCAAGGCGGCCTCCGTGAAAACGCCCGCCAAAAAGGCCGCGCAGCCCCAGTCAGGCAACGACAAGAAGGGCAGTGCCAAGCCGAACGCCGAGCTCACGCGCCAGATCCTGGCCCGCTCGCAGAAGGTTGCCCGGCCGCGCCGACGAGTGACCTTGGCGAAGCACATCCACGCCATGTTTAAGGTGCACGCCATCGCCGAGCGCGAGGTTGAGTCCATCATCGCCAAGCTCATCGCCAACCGCTCCATCAGCGACGTCGAAGGGGCGATCACCTACCATTTCTGACTCGTCGGTTGGCGGGGGAGCGCGATAGGGCCGCCGCAATATTGGCGGCCTCGGCGTGCGGGCTAAGCCGCGGCCAGGGGCTATTGCCATGGCTGCACCATCCAGATCCCAATGGCGACCGCGCAGCGTCGAGGCCGCCCGAATGCGGCCAATGCCGGTAGGCATCCGAGAGAGGAGCTGCCCCTGTGCAAGCAAGGGGCTCTGGCCTTTCGAACCGGTCCCTACGGTGAGTTCCGTTCGTCCTTTCCCGCTTGCAGCTACAAGCCCAAGAAGCCGGGAACCTCGCCCTGTCCGCGGATTCGTAGAGACCAGACGGCACCGGAAGTCCTGGCTCTCATGCGCCAATAGCGAGCGGACGATTTCGGTCGGGTAAAATTCTAGTCTGCGCCGCAGGCAAAGCGCACCCCTTTCATCGTCAGCATGAACCTACCATCCGCACAAGAGAGGCCTGCGAGCCTCGTTCGCGAACTCTGTAAGCTGCCAACGGAGACCGAGTGGCTTGAGTTCAAGCGCAATCGAGTGGACCACGAGCAAATCGGTGAGTACATCTCGGCATTGTCGAATTCTGCGGCTCTGGCCAACCGTGCCCACGGGTATTTGATATGGGGAGTCGACGATGCCAGTCATGAACTCGTCGGCACGATGTTCGACCCCAAGGCCGCGAAGGTGGGCAACGAAGAGCTGGAGAACTGGCTATTGCGCCTGCTCAGCCCGAAAATTCTATTCTCTTTCGAGTCCGTGGAAGTTGATGGTCAACGCGTTGTCGTACTCGAAGTTGGTCGCGCTTACCGGCATCCGGTTCAGTTCATGCACAATGAATTTGTCAGGATCGGGTCGCTGAAGAAGAAGCTGAAGGAATTTCCGGAAAAAGAGCGCGAGCTCTGGCGCATCTTTGACGAGACACCATTCGAGGCAATGGTCGCTCGCCGCGACGCTTCGGACGAGGAGGTTGTGTCTCTCCTCGACTATCCGGCGTACTTCGATCTGGCAGGAATTCCATTGCCGGAAAACCGCTCCCAGGTCTTGGAGCGCTTGGCCGCGGAAAGCCTGATCCGGCGCAACGATAGCGGATCTTGGGACATCACCAACCTTGGCGCTATTTTGTTCGCCAAGCGCCTGGAAGACTTCAGTGGACTGCGGCGCAAAGCAGTGCGGGTAATCGCCTACGAAGGCAGAGATCGCGTCAGCACCCTTCGCGAGCAGGTTGGTGCGAAGGGGTACGCGGCTGGCTTTGAGGGATTGATCGGTTACATCAATGCTTTGCTGCCGTCCAACGAGATCATCGGCAAGGCTATCCGAAAGGATGTTCCCATGTATCCGGAATTGGCAGTGCGGGAGCTTGCGGCCAACGCGCTCATCCATCAGGATTTTGGCTTGGGAGGAGCAGGGCCGATGATAGAGATCTTTAAGGACCGGATGGAGGTGACAAATCCTGGTAGTCCACTCATCAATGTCGAGAGATTCCTGGATACGCCCCCGCGTTCGCGGAACGAAGGGCTTGCTTCCCTCATGCGGCGCTTCGGCATCTGCGAGGAACGGGGAAGCGGCGTGGATAAGGTAGTGTCGGTCACGGAGGCTTACCAGCTGCCCGCTCCGGAGTTCTCGACAGTTTCCGACCATACGCGGGCAACCTTATTCGCGCACAAAGAACTTACGAAAATGGACAAATCCGACCGAGTGCGTGCTTGCTACCTGCATGCATGCCTTCGGTACGTCCAGCGCGACTATATGACCAATGCGAGTTTGCGAGATCGGTTCGGCATTCCGGTCCAGAACAGTGCGACGGCGTCGCGACTGATCAAGGAGGCCGTGGAGGGTGGCATGCTTCGGCCGTACGATGAGACTGCAGGCCGCAAGTTCATGAAGTATGTGCCGTACTGGGCATAGCTTATTTGACAACTAGCTTCGTACTTTGCTGCGCAGGATCGCCTAAAAGTGGAAACACCAATAAAATCAATGTGTTACGAGACACGCTCTTTTTGATGGTCATTTGATAGCAGCACCATCTCTGTGCTCCATGCGTCGTGGTTCAACGCGAGGCAATGTGCCTATAAAGCCTCTCGGAGAACTCTTCGGAGCGGACAGGGCGCGCCCCATCCCGGGCAACCATAGACGCCGCCCGCAACTACCTGTAGTCCTTCGCCATATCTTAACTTTCACACTTGAAAGTCCGGCGCATTTACCACGGAATGGTTCCGTTCGTTTCTGAGCCCATTGTCTAAGCCGTCGGACGCTTGAACGATCCAGACACGATAACCATTTAACATAAGTATTCTTATGCGCTCTGTGGCGTAGAAAGCACTTTATGGCGGAGCCTGCGACTGTCTCCGGGATCGGCTCGGACATGCCGGAACAGTCTGTTGGGAGGGATTAGCTGTCACCGGGCTAACGACTCGCCTGCATACGTAGTCGACTGGCACGGTTGGTCACGTTCGAGCGGCGTGGAGCAGAGATGCTCATAGGCCCGGGAATGGCGGGAACCGAGGTCATTACAGTAAGCATGCGTGAGTTAGACAGGCTCCAGATCGTCCAGGCGGTCGTGGATGGTCAGTTGCGGCCAGGCGTGGCCGCCGAACGGCTGGGAGATCACGGATCGGCAATTCCGGCGGCTGCTGGAGCGTTATCGGCAAGAAGGCTCATCCGGGCTGGTTTCTCTCGCCGGCGCGGTCGAACTGAGCCATTGGTGAATGCCCCCGCCAATCTCCTCGACGGAGGCATTTTGGACGGTGAGGTCTGCGTGCTAGACGACGGTCGCAGCGACTTCGCCCCTGCGACACGCAGCGGCTCTGAGGGGGTCGTTAAGCGGCAAGGATTCGGAAATCCGTAGCTTTGGCGACCGGGCGCACATGGTTCTTCTCACGTTTGAGGTCGACGATGCCATAGTTGGACATTGTTTTCAGCGTACGCGATAGGTTGCCGGGCTTGCGGCCCGTAGCTTGTGCGAGTTCTGAGATGGATTCCGGCTTGGTCTCGGTGATGACCCTCAACAAAGCACGATTGTCGTCGCTCAGCACTTCGGCCAACGACTTCATGGAAGTGAACCAGATCTTAGGCTCGCTGGCCTTCGGCCTGTACTCACCCCGCGCAATTGCCAACACGCGCTCACGGATTTTCTCTTGCGGCATGATGCCAATCACAATGGTTTTCATCTCTTCTTCACCTCCGACAGAACGCGGTCAACGTCTGCGAAAAAGTCGTTCATCAGTTGCTGTGCATCCTTGAATTCGTAGGGCACCCCTTTATCCGACACGTGCCTGTGCTTGTGGTCATAAGCCAAAATGCGTCCGGCATACTTAAATTTCTTGGGCGGCTTCACTGCATGCGCGTTGTCATACCCAAGAATTCTCTTGCCATACGGCTCATGCAGGGTGAGGGAGTACCTGATGCCATGGGGAATCTCCTTCGATATTTCGACTTGCCAGGCTTCGAGCTTGATCCAGTAACCGCCCCCTTGATCGAGGATCGAACCATGCAGGTCAAGCAGGGTATCAATAGCCGTGTCTCGTTTCATACCTAACTATATCACCTGCTGATAAAGTAGAAAAAGCGGGGTTCCCGATCTAGCCGGCGCGTCACCAAGCCATGATGCTAATGGCGCACATTTGGAGTAGAAACAACGTTTTGAAGGCTTTCGAAGTTCGCACAGGAATCGCATTCTTGCCGCCCTCCCGCGAATTGGTGACACCAGCGGTGACACGTTTACCGAGTTCCGCCCCGTGCGCTCGAACAAGGCGGCCTTGAACCGGACGCTCCGGTAGGCCAACCGCATGCGGTACGCAACGCTGTTGGATCGGCTGTGCCGGCATCTGGTCTTTCGCTCGCCTCGGTGCACCGGCCAGAGGAGAGCTGACGCCGCAATCCCCCAATGTGACCACTGACCAGCGGCGTCAGGCAGTCCCCGGCTGCGGACTGGGCCAGCCTGCGCAGCCGCGCACCTCGTGGGCACCATGCTCGAAGCATGGCATCATCGTAGCGGAGGCGTGCACAGCCCGCATCGCAATTCGATTCGTTCTGCCACCATGGTCATCGTCCAGACCCAATACCGGCGCGCCCTCGACCCGTGGCCAGCGACAGCGAAGACGCCGCTTGGTGGGACCGCTGTCACCACGACTGGACACAAGTGGGCGATACATCGCTGGCGGCAGTCGCGCCCGTACGCCTCCATCCTGATCACCCTGCGCCGGGCCTCGACGCCTTGGCTGCGCCACTCGGCGCCCTCCCCTCTGACCGACGCCGGCATGTCCAGACCGTTCGGGCTTGACGGAACTGGATCGTTTCCATATCCGCCGGCAGCCTCCCCGCGTAGAATGCTCCCCGCGTTGTCAACCTGAAGCCCTCGGCCGATGTCTGTCTCCTACGACCCCAGGCAAATCGCAGCATGGCTGGACTCCTTCACGGTGTCCAAGGCCCGCTCCTATGCGAGCGCAGTCTCGGAACTCCGCTGGATCGACGGGGATACTTTAGCGGGTCTGGTGCAAGGCACACGTTCGCGTCCGTACGACGTGCGTGCGTATTTCCACGACATCGACGAAGACATGTGGGTGGAAGGGGAATGCACGTGTCCGGTCGGCGTTGACTGCAAGCACGTTGCCGCGCTGCTGATCGCCGGGCTTGCGCTTCAGCCCAAGCCATCGGCCACTGGCGTGCGCGCCGAACTGGTGACCTGGCTCGAAGGTTTTCGCGCCCGACGCACGGCGGCCACTCCCGCTGCCAAGAAAAAGTCTGCCAAAGCCACGCATGCACTGGCTTACGTGATTGAACAATCCTATCGCGGCGCCGAGATCTTTCTGTACAAGGCCCGCGTGGGCGCTGACGGGACGATTCGCTCGCTGGACGATCCGTGGCAGAACGTGGAGAAAGCGCTGATCCAGCCGCCGAAATTTGTCACCGAGGAAGATCTGCCGATCCTGCGCGGGCTGTGGCTGGGCCGCTCTGGCGCCTATTCCGGAGGTTTCAGTTTAGAGGGCACAACCGGTGCCGCTACCCTGGAGAAGCTGATCGCTACCGGCCGCCTGTTTGCCTCTTCCGCTGTGGGTACGATGCACCCCGGAACGCCCTGTCTCGTGCACAGCGGGCCCGCACGCAGCGCACAGATTACGTGGCAAGCGCAGGCCGACTCACGCGTGCGGCCAGTCTTGCAGGCCGAGCCACCCGCCACCCTGTTGCTGACGACCACCCAGCCATGCTGGTATGTGGATGCGCATTCGGGCGAATCCGGACTCCTCGCCTTACCGTGGCCCGCGGAGCAGGTCGCGGATTTCCTGTCGATGCCGGCCATCACGCTCGACGAAGCGGCACTCGTTGGCAGTGTGCTACGTGAAATTGCCCCGGACCTCCCTGCGCCACCAGCGGCCGACGCGTCGTCCATTCAGATGATCGACTCCGTACCGGTCCCAGTCCTGGCTCTGGATACCCTGCCGGTCTGGGGCGCGGGCTGGTCGCCGTCTGCTTCCCAGGGCGGATTGGATTTTGCGACGGTCAGCTTTGATTACGCGAGTCACAGCCTTCCCGCAAACAGCAACACGACCCTGGTTCGAACCGCTGGCGGTGAAGTCATACAGATCCGAAGGTCAACTGAGCTCGAGCGCAAACGTCTGACAGAGCTACAGAAGGCCGGTTTCCGAAAGATTCCGGCCCATCGCGCTCAGGGCCCGAAAGCGTTTCCGCCTGGCTTGCTGGGCCCCGAGGATGACGGCGGCTGGCCAGACCTCATGACGCTGGTATTGCCCGCGCTCCGGGCAAGCGGCTGGCGCGTCGTCATGACCGACGCGTTTCGACACAACGTGATCGAGATCGAGGCCATTGACGGCAACTTGCGTCCGACCGGCGATGGCTGGTTTGACGTCGAGATGGGCATCACCGTCAATGGTCGCACGGTGCGCCTGGAACTACTGCTGGCAGACCTCTTTCGTCGGGACTCGCGCTGGCTGTCAGGCCAGCTCGAGACCATCGCTGACGACGAAGCGATCGACCTGAAAACCGATCGCAACGAACGGCTGCGCCTACGGGCGGACCGGCTCAAGCCGGTCGTGCGCGTGCTGATCGACCTGTTCGACTCGCTGGGCACCGGCATGCGCATTTCCAAGTGGGATGCGGCGCGACTCCATGCCCTGGATCAGACCGGGCGCTGGCAGTTTCATGGCGACGCATCGATCCGATTGCTCGCGCAGCGTCTGATGGCGGGTCGTGGCGTGACGGACGTGCCAGTGCCGCGTGGGCTGAAGGCCGACCTGCGTGCTTACCAGCGCCAGGGACTTGCCTGGATGCAGTTCCTGCGCGAGCACGGGCTATCCGGCGTGCTTGCCGACGATATGGGCCTCGGCAAGACCATCCAGGCACTTGCACACATCCTCACCGAAAAGGAACGTGGCAGGCTGGACCGGCCAGCACTGATCGTCGTGCCGACCACGCTCATGCACAACTGGTGCGAGGAAGCGCAGCGCTTCACTCCGAGGCTACGCGTGCTGGCTCTGCACGGATCCCAGCGTCACGAGCGCTTTGACCAGATCGGCGAGCATGATCTCATCCTGACCACCTACGCTTTGCTTCGATTCGACCCAGTAGCCATTCGTAGACGGTTGGTCCAGTGTGCTCCTTTGCCGCCCAGTGGGCGATGTCGTGCAACTGCTCGTCAATCCGACGAAACTTCGCATCGTTTACCTGGCGCAGTCGCTCGAGGTTCTGTCGAATGGCTTCCCGGTTGAGCATCGCATTGTCCGCGGTCAACTGCTTGGAGTACTCGCGCTGGAAACGGTCAAGAAATTCGACGAATTCGCTCCATTGCCGTTGGACCGAGGCTGTCTGCATTAGGTGGCGCACGAGTTCCTGGAAGTAATCGATGCCTTCGGTTAGGTCCTCGATAACCTTCTCGGCGTACTCGTAGGCGTCGACCAGGTCGTGAGCATCGCCGCGGGCTTGAAGCGCTGCTTCGAGCGCATTGCGGCAGCCGCGCATGTTTCGCTGGCGACTTCGACCCGGCCGGTCAAGCATCCAGAGCGCCTCGGCAAGGAGTTTGCCCGGGCGCGAGAATCGAAATGCCGTGACCAGGCCATGCCGGTCTGCGAACTGTTCAAGCCAGCCGTCGGTCAGAAGGGCCCGCATCAGCAGGTTCGTCAGTTGCACTGGCTCACCGTCTGCGCTGCTGAATTCGTCGGGCTCAGCTTCCGTGGTCAGCCGGTCGGGGTTGTCACGCACGACCGCCATGAGCAGTTCGCGTAGCAAGTCACGCGTCATTGTGTGCGCATAGTCGGCTGCTGGCCCGTGCAGGCGCTCGTACAAAGCGCGCAAGCAAGCGACAACGAGCTCCCGACGTGAGCTGTTCAGGGGCCTGAAGAAACGTTTGCGCTCGGCCTCGAAGAACACGGGTTGACTCATGGAATATTTCCCCCGTGCAGCGGCGGCAGCGAGACGACCTGAGGAACGAGGTCCCTCATTTCACCACCTTCTTGGCGACAGACTTCTTGAGCGGCACGGGCTCGTCGTCCGATGATCGATGGCCAGCACCTCAATGCTGTGGCACTGGCGGTAGCCAAGGATAAGCACTTCAAACATGTTGGCAAATCGGCGACCTTTTCCAACGGTCGCCGCCTCCCAAGCCCCCCCGGAATTGCAACGTTAGCTTGATGGTTGCCACTTCGGTTTTGGTCCTTGCGTGCACCACAGCGCCCTCTCTCGGCTTCAGGTATTGCCCCTTATATCGTAGTTCGAAATCCCCCTCAACCACCGACTAGCGGGGTCTGGCGCCTACCGATAAAGGCGCAGAACTAAGTGTTCCACCACTTGCGCAGCAAATCTATCAGCTGACGAATAAGTCCCGGCGCTGTTCCCGAGGTTGGAGGGTTGTTCCCAGTCTGCCTTTCCGACGCGGCATTGGTTCGACTGACATAGCGCTCCATGTCGCGCCGATCACGCTGCCGTACCGATTCAATGGCTTTGGCATCGAATGCTCCGGCCTTGATTACCTGGTTCCGGATTATGTTGTAGTGTGACTTACAGGCGTATTTCCAGTTTCCAACAGATGGCAAAAGGGTCACCGCCTCTCCCTCTTTCCGGATTCGCCATTTCGCTGGGTTTAGCGGTGTGATAACCTTTTCACCGCAACCACAGCAGCAAAGATGGGCAGCAGTCTCGAACTCCTCACTAATATAAAGGACGCCCTCTTCTAAATTGGCTGGAAAATGTTCCACATATTCCGGGCGGATCGTGCGTATCTTCATTGATGGGTGCAATGGTTCCAGGAGCACTTATAATTGATCACGTTTGGCGAGATTTCATCCGTAAAGAACTGCAGATGCTGCTTGTATCGGATTAAGGCTAAATTTGCGTTGATCGAATTGAGCTCAGCCAATTGAATGTTGCCATAGACTGCCTCATCGGAATCATCGGCAGTCGGAAGGGAGTCAACCAGATACGCGGTGTCTGGTGTGACCAATGTTACCCGCGCCCGGCCGTGTAGCTTGAGAAGATCCGGCTTCTTGTCCACACCAATGCCTACATCAATGAACGGGATACGGGCGTTCGCCAAGTACCGTGCGATGAGACCGCGCGACGGGCCATGGTCGACCGCAATAAATACAAACTGACAATCGTGCAATTGCCCGAGGTTGGCTTCGGCCACCATCTCCGGATGACTAACAATGCCGGTTCTGAACTGGCTGAAGGTTTGCTGCAGAAGGTCCGTCTTCTTGTGCTTACCGTACACAGTTTCTATTGGCAGTGCGCCCGGCACCCGGAACGCATTATGTGGCTCGATGATATCACCATCAAACAGGTGAATCTCTGCCACCGGCGTCTTCGCCAGACCGTCGAGAATATAAGCCCCGGTTCCACCTAGCCCGACGATCGCCACCTTTTTAAGCTCAAGTTTGGCCTCGTATGCTTCGAGCCCGGCCCTCGCAGTGGCCCAGTTCGGATAGTGAAAAACCGACGCCGTGTCCCGGCGTGTAAAGCTACCCCTCCCGCGCGCACTAGCCGTGGAATCAATGGCCGAAGCGTAGCTGCCTAGTTTGCGAATGTAGTGGGTCAGCTTGTTGTAATAGCAACTGAGCATATCGCCGATTGGTTCCGGCTTATATGAAAGTTGGCAAAGTGCAGTTCGCCCCGCCACAGTCTGGGGAGTGGAATTAGCCACCATCGCACTTTCCAGCGAAACACCGTCATCCCTGTATGGAATCGACCCAGTAAAAAACACCCAGTGGTCGAGGATCGCGGGTACGCCGGCATGCTCGGCGTACGTCGAAATCATAGTCCCATAGCCAAGCGTACGGGACTGCTTGACATAAGGCACCCTGTGGACGATCAGGTGGCTGCCTTCAAGGCTGATCTCGTAACCCTCGTCAACGAGACGCTGCAAGTCGGCATTAGGAGCGGTTCGATTTGCCAGCATCAAATTTCATCCCATTCTCGAGATCCACCGATTGACCGGGCGTCAAGCTTCCCACCTTATGACCGTGCTTCCAATCCACGTCATACAAGCCAAGGTCAACGCCCGACACGTTAATGTTGGCCAACTCCAAAACTTTCTCGAAAGTGATTTGTGGGCCCGTCACCTTCTTGGGGTCCGTGTTGATGAAAATCTGAAACTCATGGGGATTCATAGTGGTCCTCGTTAGGCAGTAATTCAAAGGTCTAAACGTGCGTCATTGCACGCACAACAATGCATACAACACATCACTTCAATGCAAGTTAACTCGGCCCCCATTGCACTGGTGAACGGTGTCGGCCTCAAACCGGGCATTCCAGCTGCCCGTAGAAAGTGACGCGATGATTAGCGACTGCTGTTCGGCGTGATCTTTACTGGAGTCCAGGTACGCCCAGGCTTAGTCGTCGTGGGCAGTGACCTGTTGTCTGGCACTGTGGCGTAGTTCCGCTGCTTGCCACCGCGCGGACCAATCTCCTGGTAGATCCCGCCCTTGTTTCCGGTGCTTTCACCCGGCTTCTTCGTGGTCACCATAGGGACCTCCTTAGGTAGATTGGCGTTACTACAACGGACACTGGTTCAGCGCCAGCAGGTTGTTGTTCCAGCGGCCGTCCGCATGTGTGCGCAGATACGGTGCCTTCCCAGCGTCCCGGACCACGCCAATGTCGGCGCGCTTGCCTGTAGACGGGTCCAACACATAGAACGTGTTGGTCTTGGCATCGATGCTTTGGATTACCTGTTCGCGTGTCCACATCCAATCCGCGGCTGGATTACCCAGATGTGTGATGTGTTCGTGCGGGCTCTGTGGGTTGGGCTTACTGATACAAGTTACACGTGCGTCAGCCATAACAATCTTCCTTTCTTTCTTGCTGCTGCCAGAAGCGTCATCTACAATATGACGAATTCGTCATGCTCCTGACCGAAAGAGAGGCCCCGCGGGGCCATGACGAATCAGTCAATTTTTACTATACGCTTTCGTCATGTCGCAGTCAACACCCCCGCCCACCTCACCGTCCGCCGTCTTTCCAAGTCGATTGCGAACGGCGCGTGAGTATCGCGGCCTGAACCAGGGCGAACTAGCCCAAAAGGCCGGGATGCAGCCGTCCGCGATTTCTCACTTCGAAACTGGCACCCGAAAACCATCCTTTGATAACTTGCGCATCTTGGCTGACAGCCTTGATGTCACTACTGATTACCTTCTAGGCCGTGTTGAGGACTTCAAGGCTCTGGCTGGAGCGGATCGCCTTCATAGGCATTATGGGTCACTTCAACCATCGGACCGAAAGATGGCCGACGATCTGATAACCATGCTTGCCAAGCGCGCGCAGGAAAAAGGCAAATAATGATAAAAGCCGATCCCTATGCCTTTGCCTCTCTCGCCGCGGAACAGATCATCAAGGGCCTTGGGATCGCTGCACTTCCGGTCGACCCTAAAGCAATCGCTCGCGACTGCGGCATCGAGGTGGTCGCGAAGCCCATGGAAAATGAAGGTGTCTCAGGAATGCTTGTCCGGTATGGCAATGACTTCGCCATTGCCTATGCCACGCACCATGAGAATGAAGGCTTTGAGAACTTCAGCGTCGGTCACGAGCTAGGCCACTACTACCTGCCCGGCCACGTAGATGCCGTCATCGTTGGCGACGCCGGCTCGCATGTGTCACGCGCAGGATATTTGTCTGGAGACAAGTATGAAGCGGAGGCCGATCGCTTTGCCGCAAGCTTCCTGATGCCTCGCCATCTGTTCTTTCCGGCACTTGAGCGTGCCGGTGTCGGTCTTGCGGCTATCGAAAGACTTGCGGTGCTGTGCAAGACGTCCATCCATGCCACGGCAATTCGATATGCGCAATGCACTCGCGAGGCTGTGGCGATCATCGTTAGCCGCAGCGGCATCATTGACCACTGTTTTATGTCTGAGGCGCTAAGGAATCTTGATGGGATTGATTGGCTTAGGAAGCGGAAAGCGGTACCGCAAAATACAGCCACCTACGCGTTCAACCAGGACCCGGTCAATGTGCGACACGGGAACCGCGTCGAAGAAGGTTCAAATCTCCAACACTGGTTCGGCGGCCGACGCAGCATCGAGATCTGCGAAGACGTTGTTGGTCTTGGCCGCTATGGCAAAACACTGACAGTGCTTTACGACATCGACCTACCCTCCCCAGAAGACGAGGAGGAAGAGCGATCTCTTATCGAGTCTTGGACCCCGCGATTCAAGCGATAGTAGGCGGACGATGCAGCCTAGCGAATTTTTATCGATATAGTGGGCGGCGTTTAGCCGCCCACTATATCGATAAACGGGAAGGACGTATGCTTGGCGACTTACTACCATCGGCTATCCAATTGCAGCAAAAGGACCATCCCCGTGTCGCGCTCGGAACGGCAACAGCGCTCAACGTCAATGCGAGACTGGCCGCCAGACACACGAAGCGCGTTGCCCTTTGGCGACATCTGCCGCGGAAGGTCGTGGAATGTCGGTCGGCCCCGCGCCGCGCCTTGCCTTCTGGCCGGCCTTGGTGTTGCCCCGCGATCGGCAATAGACATACGGGGGGGCTATGTCAAAAACCGTGAGAGGGGAGCGCCTTTGTTGCTGCTGTCGTTTGCCATATGACCCGATTGTAGGAAACCGGAATTAGCCGGACTACTCCAGTTCGCCGGACTGAAAATCCGGAATTGGCCGGACTGGCTTGAAACCCCCATGACGCTGAGCCAGGACCTGACGGTCCAGTTCCCGTCGCCAATTGGCTTGTCGGAAGTGCAATGGATGGATCAAGAAATCGGCGAGGCGGCCGTCAATATGGGAAACTTCATTTCCTGTCTGCGCCATGCGTTACGCCCCCATCCAAGACCAGCACCTCGCCATCCCAGCTTGCGACCGCGTCTGGCGGGCGCAGCCTGAACGACGTTTTGACGTCGAAGACCTCATCCAAGCATGCGTTCCAGACGCCGCTACCTGTGATCCAAGTAGATAGCGTCAAGCAGGACGGCCGGTCCAGCGACAATCATTTTGGCCGGTTGGCCGGGATGATTGTCGGTGAGTGTTAGGTCATGGTTGTCGCTCCGTTATCGATGTCGCGGTGATTGTCGTTGTCGCTGGATGATTGTCGTCGGCGAGCAGACTGCTTGTCGCTTGCGGTGCGCCGACGGTAGCTTTCGACGTTCATTTCAAAGATCGTCGAATGGTGGACGAGTCGGTCAATCGCGGCGATGGTCATGCCGGGGTCAGGGAACACGTTGTCCCAGCCTGAGAACGGCTGGTTGGCCGTGATCAGCAGACTGCGCCGCTCATAGCGCTCGGCGATCAGTTCGAATAGGACACTGGTTTCGGCCTGGTCCTTGCGGGCGTACGACAGGTCGTCCAGGATGATCAGGTCAAAGCGGTCGAGCTTGGCCAGGGCTGCAGGTAACTGCAGGCTCTGCCTGGCTGCCTGCAGCTTCTGGACGATCTCGCTGGTACGCGTGAACAGTACCCTGTACCCAGCGTCGATCAGGGCATGCCCGATGGCCGATCCGAGGTGGCTCTTCCCACCGCCCGGCGGGCCGAAGATCAACACATTGGCACCTTTCTCCAGCCAGGAATCACCGCTCGCCAGTGCCATCACGTGCGCCTTGGAGACCATGGGCACAGCACTGAAGTCGAAGGCAGCCAGCGTCTTGGTTGGATCCAGGCGGGATTCGGTTCGGTGTCGTTCGATACGCCGCTTGGCCCGTTCGGCCAGTTCGTGTTCGAGCAAGGCGCCAAGCAGCCGGGTTGCCTGCCAGCTTTCCTTGTCGGCGCGCTGTGCGAACTCTGGCCAGAGCCGGCCAATGGTGGGCAGGCGCAGTTCGTTGAGCATCAACGTCAGGCGGGCGGCATCAATTGGGAGCGGCGCGTTCATGCTGCGACCCCTGGCCCAGCAGGGCGTCGTAGCAACTGGTCGCCGGCATCTGGACATGGATGACGGGGTGATCGGCTTGCCGCGGCGAGAACTCCTCGCGCAGCGCTTCCAGATCCGGCAGATCACCATCGCCCAACATGGCTTCCAGGCGCACGGCCAGCACGGCTTCGATACCGTCCATGGCCGCCAGCTCAAGCAGGCCAACCATCGTCTTGCACGCGTCGCGTTGCGACAGCCGGGCATCAAGCTGCTCCCAGGTTCGCCGATAGGCCTCCCGAGGGAACAGATCGTCCCGGAACGCCAGGCCCTTGAAGGCCTGCGGCTTACGTTTGAGCCCCTCAATGAAGTGCCGATAGTCGATAGCGCGGCGGGTGCTGTGCGCGGCGTGGGAGCCCCGAGGAGTGCTGAACACCATGGCTCCGGACAGGTAGCAGTCCAGTCGGTCGCCGTACACACGCACCTTCAGACGGTGACCAATCAGGCGGGACGGCGCGCTGTAGAGGATGCCGCGCACGGTGAATGTGCTGCAACGGGTGACACGCGCTTCCTCTTCGGCAAAGTCCGTCGTGCGCCGGGAGGCAGGTCCGTCAACTGCTCGCGCTCGAGACGGAACGCCGCTGCATGACGCCGGTTACGACGCATCACGACCTCGCGCAGGAGCGCCTCATAGGCGGCTCGATCCTCGAAGTCCCGGTGGCCGCGCAGCATCAGTGCCTGGTCGACAGCCTCCTTCAGATAGCGGTGGGATGATTCCACACTGCCGTTCTCGTGGCCCAGGCCGCGGTTGTTACGGGTGCCGGTCATCCCATAGTGGTCCAGCAGGGCTTCGTAGCGCGTTGTGAAGTCCTCCTGCTCCTTCAGGTTCTTGAACGCCGCCGAGAGGCTGTCGGTGCGATGTTCTCGCGGGCAGCCGCCGGCCTGCCAGAGCGCGTTCTGCAAGCCCGAGGACAGCGCCTCGAAGCTCTCTCCGCCTTCAACCACTTGGGCGTACTCCCAGCGCGAGAACGCGAACACGAAGTGATACAGGCGGTGAGGGAATGGAACGCCGGAGATGGTGATGCCCAGCGCCTGCATATCGGTGAAGTCCGACAGTGCCCGGATCCCCGGCGCGTGTTCCTGTGGGAAGAAGACTTCTTTGGCCGGTCCAGACACAGCCCGCCACTTGCTGATGCGCCGTTCGAGCGTGCGGCGCATGCTGTCAGGGTATTGGTCGGGATGGTCGTCCTGGAGCTTGCGCAGAATGGTGATGGCTTGCAGGCGCGGCTCGCTAGCAAGCATCGGCACGACCTCGGTGTCCCAGACCTCGACGAATGGATCGGGCCGCGAGCGCCAGTAACGGCGGGGCTTCTGCGAAGGCAGTTGGCTATCACGTTCGATACGCCGGGCACTGCGCACACTGATGCCGGCCTTGGCAGCGGCAATCTCCTGGGTATGCTGTTTGCGTTTGGACATGTAGAGGCTAACCTGTTGGTCGGTAATACGGGTTCCAGACATGGACTGACCGCTTATTGATGCGATCAGCCATCGTAGAACCCGGCCAACTCGGCGCCGCCGGTGGCGGAAACTCTCCGGCGGCTACGCCGCCTCCGAGTTCCCGCCACCGGCCAAGATGTTTGTCGCTACGCCGGACAAAATGATTGTCGCCGCCCATCCAAGCTTTGTGGCGGACGGGATTCGGGAGTGGTTTGATAGTTTCGGGGTCGGCATTCCGACGTGGCGGGTGGCGTCACAAGATGGATAAGATGGCCCGCACCGGCGCTACGACATTTTCGACCTTGACTACCTGATTGCCGTCAGCGTCGGCCAACGGCCGAGGCCGTGTGGAAGCGCTCCGAGGACGCGCTGCGCGCATCCATATATGCAACTCATGCTGGGTGCTTCCAATTTTGGCCCCTGACCGGGGTCCCTTTGATTTCTCTGCAATTTGAATGTGTAGCGACCCCTAGCATTCATGCGGCTCTCCGGACTATGCCCACCTGAAATTCCCATTAAATCAATAGGTTGCTGTTACGAGTCCAGCGCGCATGCGGGTGGCGTCGGCCAACGGCGTTCGGCGTGTGCGATCGCCGCGACCGTCGGGGCTGGCCGCGCCCTGTCGCAAGGCCTGGCAGTAGGCGAGCAGGAGCTGGCGCGTGAGGTCGGACAGCGGCCCGCGCCCCTGGCGGCTCCCACCAGCCAATCAGGCGGCGCAATTCCGCAGATTCTGGTGATGGCTACGGAGTGGGTAGCCGCTCGGCCGGCCCGTGCCAGGGCTCCAGTGGAGTAGGACCATTGGGAAATGGCGGAAAAGGACAAGTCAGCAAGTGTCTGATTTGACGGCGATTTCAACTGAGCATCGCCCGGAAACCCGTATGGGTGCTAGGGGTGGCTACCCCAGTAAATTGCGCGGAAATCAAAGGGACCCCCTCTCGGCGCACCGAAATGTGTGTAGGTCTGGCAGCACAACCACTGTCAAGAAAAAGCTCGCCGAGGTGGGTTGATAGGCCGCTTAGCGATTTGTTATGAGCCAGCCTTCGAGTTGCCCAGCCAGAGCATCGGGCCGCGTATCGGAATACGAAACGACGCCCATATCCTGCACTTCCTCAAGCAACTGGCCGGTCTTTTTCGCTATTGCCATTTCGACCGGCGTCTCCGGATCAGGCAAGACAACGAACAGCGCGGGTGGCGCCGCGTGTCGATGTGTAAGATTGTGCGCAACAAGAACGTCTTTTAGCGACTTATAGACGTGACGCTCGACAGTTTGCATACTGGAATATCGGGCTGAGAGAATATTCCCAAAACTCTTCCCATTGTCTAGTCCCACATGCAGTTTCCTTGCGCCGATGGTCAATTCACGATTTGGCACAAAGATCTTTCTCGATAACGAAGCCAGGGCTTTGCGCATCTCCATGTATGCCCAATCATCATCCATCGGCGATTCGCGTGGCGCAACATCGACCCAAAGAGCGCCAGCTTGGCGTTTGAGCAAGCTTGTGAGTTCCTTCTCGACATGATCCGTGGCAAGGTAACCGCAACTCACCATCCGCACGTGTGGCGTCCCAGTCGCTGCTTTGGAGAGACCCTCTCGGAAGCTGGCGCCAATAGCGTTTTCGATGCCTTTCACCAAATCACGAAGGTCAGTTCCGCTCAGCGCATCTCCATAAAGACTTGAAAGCTTGTTAAACGCCGGAAGCCATCGAAGGAGCGGACGCTCGTCCCCCTTGATCACCGCCGCGACGCCTATGACAAAGTCCTGCTGACTGGCCAGGTCCGGACGGAAGAAAACGGTCGCCCACTCTCCAGTAAAGACTGGCTCGCGTACGGCCGCTGTTCGCGAAAGAAGAAGTGAGAGGTCCATTAGATTAAGCGCCCGCAAGCTTGCGCAAGCGTACCATTGCTGGCGCGCGTGCTCATGTATTCAACGATCGTGTCGATCTGCTCCGAGTCCAGGAGGCCGATTAAGTCCCTACGCAGTTGGTTTGACACTTCCGGCCAGATGTCTTGCGTCTTAAGACCCTCCTGTAGCACTGATGCATACCACGACGAAAGTTGGGATGCCGTCATCTCCCTCTGTGCCGCGAGGTTGAGTTGATTTCCGGCCGTCTCGTCTGGCCAGGAGGAATGCCAATAAGGGCCTCCACCTACCGCGCCTTGGTCGATGGCAACGTACTTCATATCGTCCAAGTATAAGAAGTTGGCATCACTTCGATCGCTGTTACCTGTGGCATGGTCAACACCAGTGAGGATGTGAGCAAACTTGCTTCTAAAGAAAGCGGCAAGCTGATCCTGGTCGAAAGTGGACAGACGGCGCAAGAACCGGAACGGTTTGGCATTCTGCACCAACGTGGCAGCCCAGCACACGGCCAGACCTGTACTCCGATCTACGTAGGCTGTGACATCGGCATCGAAGACTGGCAACATCTCCCGGTTCAGCAGAATGACTCCTCCCCTCGCTGGCTGGTCGACTCCCCTTACGGCATTCGCCGTAAAGCCGATGACCTCGTTTGCCACGCCGCACGAATCGGTTGGGTAAAGCTTGATCACCGTATCTTCCGGCTCACTTGCCCCTGGCCACAGAACGCGCCCCACAAAAACAGGTTGAGCGCCTGTCGCGTGGACAGCATCGTGGTCACTGACCCAGCCCGAAAATCCACAATACGCATCTGCGTGCAAGACGCTAATCAAGGCCGCTCCCTAGAAGGTATCGGCTCGACGACATGCGGCGACCCGATCTAATGTTGCGCATCAGGCGCTCAAAGCGCTTGACGGAGTATTGTCCTTGGTCGGCAACCGTGGCGCAAGACAGACGCCCGAAAGTTACGGATAGCTATCACGTGTCGACTAGCCATCAGGGAAATCTGGCAAGCGGGCGCGCCAAGATAAGGAGAATCCGCTATCACAAGGAGACCCCTCGGTATTGACGCCGCTATCCGACCCGATAAGACTCCCCGCTCTGCCCCGCATTGACTGCCCGCCACAGCCAGTCCGGCATCTCGCCGGTCCCGTCCCAGTTCTGTCCGGCGGCGTTGCGGTACCAGACCACCGGCGGCGGCGGGGGCGGTGGTGGAGGGGGCGGCGGATCGAAGCCCCCCGCTGCTGCCAGCTCCGCCATGGTCATGTCGTAGTCATCGTTGCCGTCGCTATCCTTGCTGTCTGCCTGGTTGGCGCCGGCCCCCACCGGCGCCCTCCCGCTCGCGCGGCAGGCGTAAGTCTGCCAGCAGTTGGCGCGCTAGCGCCGCCTCGGCTTCGGCGCGCTCGGCCCCGGCGCTGCGCCGTGGCGTTCTGCAACCAAGCCCAACAAGGGCCCTAACCAAGATACGCCCCCGACTGCGTTGACAGTTCGTTGATACCCAACTCAAACGGCAGGAAAATTACTCTCCCGTCGCCGACGAAAGCAGCCAATGGCGCTCCACGCACAATCTGCCGCTATCATGCCTGTACTTCGACTCCGCAGTGTGGTACGGCACACTTGGCACGGTAATGTATGGGATCTTTTTCAATACCCTTAGTTATCAGGCAAAACGCTTCAAGAAGCAGTGGCGCCGGGAGAACACCGAGCGGAGGGCAACCAAGTACTCAAGACTGCATGGTTGCCTGGTGTATTGCGGCAACCATCTCGCTGCCTTTTCCTTCTCAGTGTTTGCGGCCGTCCTCTTTGCCGCGATTCTTTGCTTAACACTGCCCGAGTATCCCGGACTAGTCCTCGCGCACGCCAAAGCTAGCGACTCTCTTCCCTACTTCACAGCACTGTGGGGAACGCAAGCAACGCTCGCGGCATTGTCCTACCCAATAGTGTTCGCGTTCGTTGCTGTCAACCTCCAACAGCGGGCAACGGCAAAACTTGGCCTGAAGGTCTATCTTCTGGACTCCGGAGCGCTCGTCTCGGGAACCAGTTCGGTCTGCCTACTTGCCTGGATGACCTTTCAGTACTTCTTTGTTCCCTATCACGAAGCGGACTTGGTTGCCTCCTTCATGGCGGGCAACGTCGGATGGTTTCTCCTCAATGCAGTTCTAACCGGCATTTTCCTTTTCCGCACAGTCCTCTTCCTCTCTGATACCCACCGCCTAAGAGCAATCTCCAGTTACGCTGTCCATGTGGCACTGCCGCGCGAGATGGCGCTGCGCCTACCCACTCAGCTACTACTCGCAGCAAAGCAAAACGGATGGGTACCGAACACGCCAGATGATAGCGATCCGACTCAGCCCAGAATTGAGTGGTTCCGGCTAGGCGACGACGAAGCCTGCGTGGAACTGACCAGCCGCCCTGGCTTGCGGATCGTGGACATTCGCCTTCGTCTACTTGATTGGGCCATCCGCCTATGGATGAGTCGGCTGCAAGAAGCGCAGAAGATCGAAATGACGGACTGGAGCGCGCAAGATGCTATTGGTCGGCAACCATGGCTTTTGCTTCCGATATGTCCTGGCACACCAACGTCCAGCAAGACGCCTATCTGCAGCGTACGAAATGCTCCCCCGCCCGGCGTGCTAGCTCGAACCCTACTGCGGTGGTCAATAGATCTTGGGCGCCCCAAGGATCCCGGTGACGACGAAACCGTAGCAATACTTACGGAACTAGTCTCCGAGGTTGTGTCGCTACTGGAAAAGCGACACTCCGACGCAGCCATTCAACTGGTGGTCCACGTCGTGGACGTTCACGCAACGCTGCTAAATGCAAGTGTCTTCAAAAATGCTGAAGGAGAGCTCGAGCACATTGGACAGCTGCAAGACGGCAACTTCTTCCGCACCATTCATGAACGATGGGTGGACGAATATCGTAGCCTGGCAGAAGCTGCTATCGACACCATTGAAAGCGACAACCGCTTCTTTCGTAAGCGTGGCCCCAGCACCGTCTGTTCATGAAGAGCCATAGGCGGCAATCTGGTTCCCACCAGAATTTGGTGGGAACCAGAAGAAATGGAAATCAAGGCGCGGGGTCGCCGGCGAGGCTCCAAGAACTACTCGAAGGAATTCCGCACGCAGGTCGTGGCGGAAACGCTGGACCCGGCAAGCTCACTGGCAGAAGTTGCGCGCTCGCATGGCCTGAACGCGAATCTCGTGTCGAAGTGGCGGCGGGATTATGAGCGAGCTGCGACGTCAGCATCCGAGCCTTCGGAATTATTCCTGCCCGTTCAGATAGCATCGCCGCCGAGGCCGGAGCCGATTGGATCGACCGGGCTCGTCATCGAATGTCGTGGCATGCGTGTGAGTTTCGAAGGCAAGCCCGAGCCTGATGTCCTGCAGCTCGTGCTGGCGAGCTTGCTGGGAGTGGGTTCGTGATGCCGGGCCTTCCCGCTGGAACGCGGGTGTGGCTGGCTGCTGGTGTGACCGATATGCGCTCTGGCTTCAACAGCCTGGCCGCGAAGGTGCAGACCGTGCTAGAGCGGGACCCGTTCAGCGGCCACGTGTTTGTGTTCCGTGGCCGACGAGGCGATCTGGTCAAGGTGCTTTGGTGGAGCGGTGATGGCATGTGTCTGCTGATGAAACGGCTTGAACGCGGCCGCTTCGTCTGGCCTCGTGCGGATGGAGGTGTCGTCAGCCTGAGCCAGGCGCAGCTCTCAATGCTGCTGGAAGGCATCGACTGGCGACAGCCGGTGCGCACGGCGGAGCCGATCTCGGCGTTGTAAACCTGAGTGCCGGCGCGTAGACTGCTGGCATGACGACGGCGAACGCGTACCCGGACGACATCGAAGCGCTCAAAGCCCTCTTGCTGGAGCGCGATGCCCGCATCGGGCATCTGCAAGACGTGGTCGAATCGCAGAAGGCAGCGACGGCAACGGACAAGGCGGAGATCGAGCATCTCAAGTTGCTGATTGCAAAGCTGCGCCGCATGCAGTTCGGCCGTCGCTCGGAGAAGCTGGACCGCCAGATCGAACAGCTCGAACTTCGCCTAGAAGAACTCGAGGCCGACGAAGGTGCCGCACCCATCGAGATCCACAGGACGCCGCGTACGGCACCGGAACAGGTACAACGTAAGCCGTTGCCAGAACACCTGCCGCGCGAGTTCCAGACTCATTGGCCCGAATCACGTGATACCTGCACGGCATGCGGTGCGCCGATGAAGCAGCTTGGCGAGGATGTCTCCGAACAGCTCGAATATGTGCCAGCGAGCTTCCGGGTCATCCGGCATGTGCGACCCAAGCTGGCGTGTTCATGCTGCGATCACATCGCCCAGGCTGCTGCGCCGAGCCGCCCCATCGAGCGAGGCATGGCTGGCCCGGGACTGCTGGCCCACGTGCTGGTCGCGAAGTTCGCGGATCACCTGCCGCTCTACCGACAGTCGGTGATCTATGCGCGTGAAGGCGTCGAGCTGGATCGCTCGTTGCTGGCGAAGTGGGTTGGTCACAGTGCGGCGCTGCTGCAACCACTCGTCGACACACTGCGTCGACACGTCATGGCGGCGACGAAGCTCCATGCCGACGATACGCCAGTGCCGGTGCTCGCGCCAGGCAATGGCAAGACTAAAACTGGACGCTTGTGGGTGTATGTGCGTGACGACCGGACGTCGGGCGATGCTACTCCGCCGGCCGTCTGGTTTGCCTATACGCCGGACCGCAAGGGCATCCACCCGCAGCAGCATCTTGAATCGTTCAACGGGACGTTGCAGGCCGATGCCTACGGCGGCTACCAGGCGATCTACGAAACGGGACGGGTTGCCGAAGCAGCGTGCTGGGCCCATGCCCGGCGGCAGTTCTACGAATTGTATGCAGCTCGCCCCAATTCCTTGAATACCGAGGCCCTGGAACGCATCGGCGCGCTCTACAAGATCGAAGAGCAGATCCGGGGCAAACCACCCGATGTGCGCCAGGCGTATCGACAGGCGCAAGCGCGTCCACTACTCGATCAACTCCACGCGTGGCTGAGAGCCACGTTGGAGACGCTCTCGCGCAAATCTGACACGAGTCGAGCGATCCTGTACGGGGTAGTCGTCCTTTTCGTGCAAAATCTTACGGTTTCCTCCAGATTTTCCTTGTGAATCAATGGGTTGAAAATCCGCCGATTTCGCAAGAGCCATCCTTTTTGTGCAAAACCTTACGCATTCAAGCTGCCGGACCAGCCACGCCGAGCTGTGTCCGATAGTCGGCCAGCAACTGCTGCTGGGCGTCGAGCCGTCCGGTGACCTTGGCCAACTCGCCGGCCAGGCGCTCGCGCGCGGCACGCTCGGCGGTTAGCTCGTCCGCTTGCTGCTGGACCGCGGAGCGCAGGGCATCGCGTTCGGCTTCCGCACGGGCTTGATCGACGCGAGCTTGGTTCAGCCCGGCATGTGCCTGTTCCGCCTGCGTCTCCAGGCCGCGGCTGCGTTTGGCCGAGGCGGCAATCTCCGCGACCAGCCGTGCGCCGTCCTTGTTCAGTTGCGTGATCTCCCCCTGCTTGACGATCAGCGCCTGATTGGCTTGCCGGGTTTCTGCCTGCAGTTGTTGGACCTGCTGCTCGTGCCGGCGTGCCTCCTGATCGCGCTGCTCTTTGCTGGCGTTGCGGAAGTGTTCCAGTGCTTGGTGTGCGTGCTGCAGCTTCTCCTCCAGCGAGCGCCGGAAGCCTTCGTGTTCGGCCAGCCGTTCGGTGAGATCCTGGACCTGCTGCGCCAGCCGTTCGGCCTCCAGGGCCCGCTGCTGCAGCGCCGTCTGCGTGTCGCTGTGCGCGGCCCGCACTTCGGCAACGGTGGCATGCGCCTGCGCCAGTTCGGCGCGAAGTGCGACGAGATCAGCGGACAGCTTGTCGGCTTCCGCTCGGACCTGCTGCCGCTGTGCGGTGGCGGCCGCGACCTGCTGGTCGACCACTGCCTGCGCTTCTTCGTGCAGCCGTGCCGCCAGCCTGCCTACCAGATCCAGGATGGCATCGGAGGTCGAGCCGGCCCGCTGGAGCGCCCCGCCTTCCTCTTCTTCCAGTTCCTTGAGATAGCGGTGAATCGTCGTTTTCGAGCCGGTATTGCCCAGCGCGATACGTATTGCATCGATCGACGGATGCTGCCCCTGGGCCATCAACGAATCGCGGGCGCGTTTGACATCCAGACGGCTTAGACCGGCACGGGCCATGGTGCTCCTATAATTTGATACCGTATTACGTACTATGTATATACATACCAAATGGAGCCGTCAAGCAAGCGGATTCTCGTCGATTTTTGACAGGTGATAATGGCAGATTATCACGTGTGAGGCCCTGGCGAGAGGCTCTCCAACCGGCCCGCTAGTACGAAATGGCTCACAGCCTCTGGGCAACCTTCCGCGGTCTCGACCGGCCCGGGCGTTGTTGCACCTGGGCAACTCTTGACGAATGCCCCTTACCGGCAAGATCGTGCGCCCGCACACCTGCTCGCGATCTACGGCGCCATACGGACCCGATCACGGAGAAGTTCAGGCAGCTGGGCGGCGCAGAGCGCCCTGCAGCTCCTCACGAATAGCCCCGGACGTGGAGCGATTCGAGGTGGCGAAACGCACAAGAGGATTCCGAAATGGTCATGGAGGCCAGACAAGCGCGACAATACGCATCCGCACCATCGCTATTTGCTCCCCTTGGCCATGCACGACGTCGACCGATACCTGGAAGCCGCCACCCGCGACAACACGCGGCGAAGCTACCAGGCAGCCATTCGTCATTTCGAGGTCGAATGGGGTGGTTTTCTGCGGCTAGCGCCGACAGCATCGCGCGTTACCTGGCCGAGCACGCGCAGACGCTATCTATCAACACCCTGCGTCAGCGCCTGGCTGCAATCGCACAATGGCACGTCTCGCAAGGCTTCCCAGATCCGAACCGGGCGCCACACGTGCGGAAGGTGCTCAAGGGCATCCAGGCATTGCACCCCGCACAAGAGCGGCGCGCCAAGCCGCTGCAGCTCGCTCAGTTCGAGCAACTGGTGGTGTGGCTCGACGCCCAAATTGCTGCGGCCTCGATGACAGGCAATGACCACCACCTCCAGGTCCTGGCGCGCAACAAGGCCCTGGTGCTGATTGGCTTCTGGCGGGGCTTCCGGTCGGACGAATTGAGCCGGCTGCAGATCGAGCACATCACCGTCGAGCCCGGCCGGGGCATGACGATCTTCCTGCCGCACACCAAGACGGACCGCAACCACGCCGGCACGACGCACAAGGCGCCTGCCTTGTCGCGCCTCTGCCCGGTGGCTGCCTATGTGGCTTGGTTGGCCGCGTCAGGCTTGGCAGCGGGCCCTGTGTTTCGGCGGATCGATCGCTGGGGACGGATCGCCGAAGCGGGGCTGCAAGCCAGCAGCGTCGTGCCCTTGCTGCGCAAGCTGTTCCAGGATGCGGGGCTGCTGCAGGCGGACCGCTACAGCAGCCACTCGCTGCGGCGCGGCTTTGCCACCTGGGCAAACGCGAACCAGTGGGACCTCAAGATGCTGATGGAATACGTCGGCTGGAAGGATGTCCGCTCGGCCATGCGCTACATCGACGCGGCAGACCCATTCGCGCAGCACCGTATCGAAGCAGCGCTGGCACCGCCACCAGCCACCCTACCGTCGGCGCCGCCGCCCGAGCGACGTCCCACGGTTCCGCCCAAGCCCGTGCCTGAAACGCGGTTGACGGTTGACCTATACATCGAGCGCAACAGCAAATTCGTGCGCGGCAAGTCGAAGGCGCGCCGCTGGATCGAGCAGTTCTGCCTGTCCCAGTACCAGATGCGCGTCTTCGAGCAGCGCCGCCCCCGCTATGAAATCGTCATGCCGTTCACCGCAGGGCCGGAGCTGGAGAAAGCCATCGAGGTGCTGCTCGCGGACATGCACGAAAACGCGGACCTCTGCAATTGCTTCATTGAGGTGACGTTGCACGATCCGCTGACCGATACTCACTGGAGCTGATCAGTCTGGCTCCGGAGGGTCCGTTCTTCTTGCTACACCGCACGCCGCTGCGGTGCCACCTCAAGCAGGCTGTCTTGATACAGGTGGATCGGAAAGCTCATGATGCCCCGGAAATTCACATGCGCGAAATGTGCGGGCCCCATGCGGCGCAGCCAGTCATCTTCAATCCGTTGCCCCTTGCGGCGCCAAGCATCGGCCGTCGTTTGCATGCGCTGGGTGTTCCAGGCAATCACCAGATTCGTCAGCAGCGTCAGCGATCCGGAAATCGCGATCATTTCGTCCTGACGGCGCCCGCGATCATGGTGTACCTTGCTCGAGTAAATGGCACGCTGGAGCTGGTGCACCGACTCCCCCCGGTTGAGCAGCGTGCGCAGCTCCCGACGAAACTCGATGTTGCTGAAAAAATCGCACAAGAAGAGTGTGCGCAGCATCTTGCCCAGATGATCAGCTGCCCGATGAATAGGGTCGCCTTGGGCGGCGCTGCCGAACCGCTGCAGCGCGACGATTGCACTCACCCGGCCCGAGTGGATGGAGGCGATTAGGCGCAGCAAGCCATCCCAGCCGTCGCGGATTGCCTTGAGCGAGATCTCGGGCGAGACGGCGGCCGACAGTCCATCCGTTACCTGCAGACCGCGCGGCAAATACAGCTTGCGCTCCGACAGATTGCGCAGCCATGGGCATAGATCAAAGCCGAGCAATTTGGACACCGCCATCCCAACGCTCGTGTATCCATGGGTATCGACCGCGAGCCGGAGCAGCCCGCCGTCGCTGCGGGTCTCATTGTGGCGCATGACCCCTTCAATGGCCACGCCGGCCTGGCGTTCGTTGAGCACCATGGGCTGGTTATAGACGATTCCGTGCTGGTCCAGCACGTGCGTATAGATCCCGACGGCATGAGTGCGACGTCGAGGATCGGCGCGGGCATAGAACAAGTGTCGCGAGGTGTCCAGGCTCATCGAATCGCTGGACGCCTGTTGACCGGTCCCCATAACTCGGTGATCGGGTGCGTGCGCTGGAATTCCACTACCCGTTCGTTCGCTCGGCGCAGCCGCCCGGGCATCTCAAGCGCGCGCATCGCGGTGGAGACGTGCGCCGGATCGAGCTTCGGAATCATGGCGGCGACACCCTTGGCGTCGAGCTCGGTGCCATGGGCGAGCAGCGCGGCGTAGAGCGTGATCAGTTCGTGCGCGTCCCCGTTGCGTGCCAGCAGCACTTCGCTGAAATTGGTACGGGCATCCATCTCGAGGATCATGTCGGCAAACTGCGCGCTGCCGATGTCCTTGAAGAGCAGATCACGGGTGCGCGTGGGGATGCCATCGCTTTCCGCCGCTTCGAGCGGCGACAGATGCAGCACGCCGTTCGTGTCGATCGTGACGTGGCCTGCCGCACGGGCCTCGTCCAGTGCCGCGAGGCCTGCCTTCAGGTGATCCATGAGGGGATTGAGGTAGGTGTCCGCCTGGTTCGGCAAGTCAAGCGTGGACAGATACCGGTCGCGCTCAGAATCCCACTGAGCGGGCGGGATCAGCAGTTGATCGCGTTCCCGAAACGACAGGCTATGGCTGATCCACACGGTGCCGCGGCGCAGCCCCTTACGCAGGCCCGTGATCGCGCAGGCTTCCATCGCGCGCAACGCGCGCTTACGGTCTTCGCCGTCGACCAGGTCACGCCAGCTCGCGCCCACCGACACATTGCAATCGGGCGGCAATTCCGTCGCGCCTTGGTCGTGCAGACTACCGATGAACTCAAGCTGCCGCAGGGCCGGATCGGTGCTGTTGCTGGCAAATTCCAACTCCCGCAAGGAAGTCACGAGGTTGCGGATACGGTGGTGGTCTTCCGTGAGCGTTTCGCGCACGCTGGCGGCGTGGCTTGCCGGCGGTTTGGCCGATAGGCCTTCAAGCAGCTTGCCGATGTCGGCCAGCCGTTCTTCGGCCGAGCGGCGGGTATCGTCAACCAGGGCCTTGATCTCGACCATTTGCTGCCGGTATTCGCTCGCCGAGCGCGCTTGCTTCGTCGTGGTCTTGTTGTAGGCCTGCCGAACTAGGTCGGAGACGCGCCGTCCGGTTTGGTAGAGCATCGCGTCCGTCAGCTCCAGCAAGGTCACACGCAGGAAAAACACCAGCTCAATCGTACGCGTGGAGGTCTTCAGTTCGCGGACTTTGGCGGGACGGCGAGCCTGGATACGCTGGCCACAGGCGCGCTGCTTCTCGATCGGAATGGCATCAAACGCCCAAGTATGCGCGCCGAGGCTCTTCAGGAAGCGGATCTTGGCCAGCGTCTCATTCATGGTTGAGGGGCTGTGCCGTGCTGGCGGGTCTTGAGCCATTCCAGCACGGTCGTTCCCGCTGTTGCATGTTGGGCGAACACGGCAGCTTCGGCTCCTGCTATCTGCGCCAGGGGGACGACCGCCTCAATCGACAGCAGCAAATCTCGCTCGATGCCCGCCCAAATTGAGCGAGCCAGGCTCAGCAGCGCTCGTGTCGAAGGAATCAGAATCCGTCGCTCATACAGCCAGTAGTGGGCGTGCTGGATCAACTCCTCAAGGGAAAGCGATTCGGCGGCATCTTGCCGCATCCAAGCTCCGAGGCCTCTCCAGTGATCGTCATCGATTCGTGTCAAGCCGAGGTATTGGCAGGCCCAGACCTGGTGTTCATACAGCGTCGGATATCGCTGATAGATGGTGCGCAGCGAGGCGATCGTCGGAGTTGGTAACCCCAGCTTTTCGCCCACGTAGCGCAAGAGCTGACGGGGGAGTGTGTTCAGTTGGTCAAGGGTACGGCCACTTGCCCGCAGAAATGCCAGCTGGATGGCGGCTCCGGCACGGCCGGCACGCCGAAATTTCTGGTTGATTGCGGCAACGTCGCTGTCGGTCAGCGCGAAATAGTACTCGACATCGAATTCCGACAATCGAGAAGGCAAACTGTCTTTTCCCACATAGCGAAATTCCAAGCCCGGCATCTTCCGCCCCCATCCAGGTGACACGATCCGAAATCGCGGGCGGACATGGTACTCCCGAAGTCACTTGAGGGCAGCAGGCAGCTGTCTGCTTTGCCCGGAGCGCCTTATAAAGAAAGGCTTTGCGGGGAAACCGTAAGATTTTGCACAAAAAGGACGACTACCCCCGTTGAGAATCAGGCCACCGACCGCGCGCACCGTCTCGGGCAAGACAAGCCCGTGTTCGTCTACAAACTGATCACCGCGGGCAGCGTCGAAGAGAAAATCGTCGCGATGCAGGAACACAAGGCAGCGCTTGCCGAGGCCATCCTGTCGGAAGCTGGCGCCGGCGCCGCCAAGTTCTCCGCCGAAGACATCGAGGCGCTGTTCGAACCGATCCCGGCTGCACCCACCGTCGTCGCGTTAGCCGCGAAGCCACGGGTTCGTACCAAAGCGGGAACATAATCTGGCCTTGCTGCGACGCATTGTCGGCATCTGACCACCCCAAACCCCATGGCAAAGCCAGGCGTCAACCAACACGAACAGCGAATCTCGATGGAGATTGTGGTCGACGCGTACACCGAAGAAGAATGCGCGATGGCGTGGTACTGCCATCTTGAGGACAGCCTAAGCTTTCCCTTCGAAGCGCGGGTACATCAGGCCATGGCCGCGTCCCCGCTACGTGCTGGCGAGCGAGTCTCCGTCATCGTCCTCGCTCATGACCAGCTGTGCCGCGTTGCCATCTTCGTGCGCGCACAGCACAACCGGCGTGAACTCGTCGTGCCCCTTGCCCAGCTCGTTCCGGTCCGAGCCGACCAAAGTACTCGACTTGCTGTCTCCGACTGGCACTACTGGTGCGACCAAGGTTACAGCTTCTGAGTCCCACACCGTCGCCGACTGCGTCCTCCGACTGAGTCACCACGAACAATAAACACCTGACGGCCGCGAAGGGCCCGTTCGACGTCTTGTCAGCCCACTCCGCGTCAGGCGGCGGCGCGTGGTTGCCTTGACTTTGGTGGCGGGTCTGTAGAGTGAAAAGCAATGCAACGCAACTCCATGCCCATGCTTTCGACTATGCAGCTTTCCCTTTTCCCCCACGCAACAATACCCCGCCCCGATGCCAGCGAGCCGGTCCTGCTCCTGATGGCCTGCTCGAGCACAAAGCTCGATCGGGATGCGCGCGCCATCGACCTATACCGGGGCGTGATGTACGAATCGTACCGGGCACACGTGCGCAGCGATGCGGCGCCCCGTGTTTTGATCCTATCCGCGCGCCACGGTTTCCTGCAACCCGACACCAAGATCGCCCCCTACGATGAGCCCATGACGCGGCAACGCGCCGACCAAATGGTGGCCGACTTGTCGCGCTACCTGCGGCCCGCTGCGTGGCCAACCCGTATCGGCAAAGTGATGCTCGCCGGGGGCAAAGAGTATCGGCGCGTCATGCATGCCGCGCTGGCCCGCCAGTACGGTCCCACACTGCCTGCCCTGCAGGAAACCAGTGGTGGCATCGGCATGCAGCGGTCGCAGCTCGGCGCTTTCCTGGACGGCTTGACGTCGGTCTTCCGCCACCGGATCGGCCAGCATGCCAACGGCACACCGCTCTATCGTGGGTACGGATGGATCGAGGCCGGCGCCATCGCCACCCTGCTCTACCGGGCCGCGCCCGCTCTTCCCTCGCGCCAGGCTCGCGTGCTCTCCGTCTTCCAGGGGCCGGGCGGCCCCACCGCCGACGTCGAAGTGGAAGAGTTCGTACGCGGCCGCGCGAAAATCTGCCCGCGTTGGGTCAGCGTCCGGGATCTCCATCCGTCCACCGAGGTGCTGGCATGAGCGATTTTGACCGACAGCTGCATCGGGATGCGGTTGAGCTGTGCCAAACCGGGCCAGCAACGCCCGACAAACTCGTGGCACTGGCCCATGCAGGGCTCAAGGCGTGGGCGAAGGTCGGCAATCTGCAGTTCCCTCCCGAAAGGCGGTATGCACTGCTCCAACAAATCATGCGTTACTGCGCCTGGGAATGCCTGCTGGCGTGCTGCTTCACGCAGGCGGACCGCTTGGAGCGGATCGCGGAGATGCTGGACGCCGCCTACCCTCGCTACGCCTGCACCCGCGCACGACTCGACGCGCGCCGCAACCGCTATGGACGCCCGCGGTTCTGACCACTGACTGGCAGTGTCCCGTCTCACAGTAAATGGACGACAGGCTCCCGAAGAATCAACAAGTTGGACTCCTGTGTCTCAAGATAATTGGGCTGGATTCTCACAGTAAGTGGGCTAATGGTGCGATCTGTCTCACAGTTAATGGGTACACGGAGGCGGCGTCCCGGCCGGTTTGCCACCGGTTGGCACCTATATAGTCCTCCCTCCGCCTTTTACCCAACTTTGAGAATCCAACCCACTAACTGTGAAACAAAACTCAACAACTTTGAGACGTGACACTGGCAGTCATATCCGCCGCGTAGCGGTGGCAGGGGTGTGCGATGGGCCAAATTCAGTATATAACAGCGTGCATGACCCAAATGGACTCCCTCTGGTTGAGCAACCCAACGCAAGCGTACGGGGACTGGCAGGTTCGCGAAGCGGCCGGCGCTGATGGCCGCCCCTTCTCGGCGCGCTCGATCGTCCAGCATCAGGCGATGTTCGAGCATTTTCGTCGGCATCTGCTAGCAAGAGGCACGACCATTGCCTCATTTGGCACAGCCGACGTCGACGCGTTCTGGCAAACCCACAATGGCCGCACATACTCCCAGGCAACCCGCATGCGGTATGTGAAGTTGCTGGACCGGCTGTGCCGACACCTGGTCTTCACCGGCGTACGGCAGGACAACCCAGCCGCTGCCCTGCTTTCAGCTGAACGCTGGCCAGACCAGGAGCCGACGCCTCAGTTCCTGACCGAAGCCGTGGACGCACGGCTGCAGGCGTATCTGCAATCGCCTCCTGACGATCTGGCCAGTTTGCGCAGCCAAGCAATTGTCGCGGCATTCCTCGGTACCGGCATTACCGCGGCGGAAGCGCGCGCAGCCCGCTGTGCGGATCTGTGGCCGGACGCGACGCCACCCTACCTTGTCGTGCGGGCACATGGACTACGAGACGCCCGAACGGTTCACCTGGCCAGCTTCGCGGTACCGCCGCTGCGGGCCTGGAGCACTCGGCGTGCGGCCCTAGCCATCGAGGGCGAGTTGCTTTTCACGCTTACCCCAGAGGGTCTGCCGATCACCGACATGAGCTTCGGCCGAATCGTGTCTGAAATCCTCAACGCGATCGGCGCCACCAACGTCGAAACGAGCCCGCGCACGCTGCGCAATACCTTCTGCCGCCGCCAACTTCTGGCGGGCCAACCACGGGACGAAGTCAGCCAAATGCTCGGACTTGCCAGCAACCGGACCTGCGACCGAATTTTTGCCACCATCCATCAACCAACAATCTAGCGGAACACGCTAGCGCTACAGAGGGACCAACAATGCCGGCACCGTACCAGAGCCATATGGACATCCCGCGGGACACTGTCAAAGCCATCTACCGCAGCGCGATTGATCCGCGGGCTAGTGACGGCGAAGGTGCCGCCTGGTGGGACGCTGTCGCTGCGGAAGTGCTGGCCGTCGCTCGCGCGGAGATGAATAACGCCGCAGCCGCGGCCATCATTGCCTGGTGGCATCATGACTGGAGCCAGGTGAGCGATTCGCCGAAGGCAGCTGCCGCGCGTATACGCCGCGCATCCCGGGCCCTTTCACGGCGAGTCCGCCAGTGAAGTGCGGGGAATTTCCTGCTTGCATAGGCGCCGGGTTTTGCTATTCTTCGCCGGTGCGCTGCAGGTCAGATCCGGCTTGCAGGCGCGCATTTCCAACCAGATACGACCATGGCCACGAAAGCGAAACCTGTAGCAAAGACTGCAACGAAGACCGCAGCTAAGAAGGCTGCCCCGGCCAAAAAGGCCGCTCCTGCCAAAAAGGCTGCCGCTGCCGCCCCGGTAGCCAAGCCGCTGAAGGACACCTTCAACAAGTCCAGCCTGCTGGCACACCTGGTTGCCCAGACCGAGCTGGACAAGAAGACCGTTCAGACCGTGCTGGCTCACCTGGAGAACACCGTGCTGAGCGCGGTCCACAAGAAGGGTGCTGGCGAATTCACCCTGCCGGGTCTCTTCAAGGTGTCGGCCATTCAGGTGCCGGCCACCAAGAAGCGCTTTGGAAAAAACCCCTTCACTGGCCAGGAGCAATGGTTCGCCGCGAAGCCGGCCAGCGTGAAGGTGAAGGTGCGCCCGCTCAAGAAGCTGAAAGACGCTGCCGCTTAATCGCCTAAAAGGCGTAAACGGAAAAGGCCCGACATCGCAAGATGTCGGGCCTTTTCCCATGTAAAGACAACAACTAACATGAAGGATTTCAAGAAGAAGCGGGCCCGCAGCCCGGAGTGTAACGGGCCCTCCCGTCGATGGTTTAGCGAGTAAGCTTTTCGAGAGAGACTCGCGCCATGTCTGGCAAGGCTCGAACGAAGAATACGTCGGCCACGTAGTAGCAGGCGATGAACTCCGCGACTTCATCGATTACCGATTCCGGGTCTTGGTCACCAATCCAGAAGCAAAAGATTGAGTCATTGTCGGATTCCGGTTTTTCGCTTACAGGCAGCGTTCCCGCCATGTGCGTTGGACATGAATCTGCCCATTCCGCTGGGCAGCTTTCCCGGAAGGGAATCAAAGTCAGCGCTGGCGCATAGGGTACTTTGAGCCGTGCTCTTGGCGTCGATCGCTGCTTAGACGACCGACCATCGCCCGGGCCGGCATGTTGTTGTCCGGAATCCCCAGATGCTGTCTGGTCACTGGCGCTATGGGCCGCTGAGAGCGCGCCAGAGAGACTCTTATTAATCATGATTGGTTCGAAATAGAAATCGCCCTCGCCCCATTTGGGGCACCGGGCACGATTGAGGCAGGATTTTAGGCGCGTACTGCAGCGCTAGCGCTACGAAATCGATGACAGCGTCTGCCTCGTCTGGGAGGCGAAGAATTCCCGCTCGTAACCACCGACCCGCAATACCTCGCTAGCCAGTTGGCTGAAGCCGGCGCGCGCCCTCCGCAGGGCCGCCAGAGCCCATCGAACTCCGAGTCATGCAGCCCGATATTGACAATCGGGTTCATTGACGCTCCTTCAGTGTCAGCCAGCAGCAACCTGCGGATGCAGTCTGCGAAGCTCCTTCGGGTTGGTGTTGATGTATGTGCGCATCCCGTCCAGCTCGATCACGAGGTGGTGGTCAAGACAGGCGGCATACGACGATACCTCGACCTCCTTGGCCGACTCAAAGGCGGCCAGGACCCTCGCACGGTCAACGTCTGCACCCACCCATGCAAACACGCGGATGAATGTATGTACCTTCTTGCCGCGAGGCAGCAACTTTGCGGCGTGTTCCGCCGAAATCATGATTTTTGTCATAGTGTGAGATGTAGATTGCAGGCCAGCACCTGCACGATTGAACGAGAAATTCGCTTCGCGCTTTACGTGAATGTCACCACGGCCGTCAGACCGGATCGTGGATCGAGTCGGACAGACTGGCCAGGGTTCAAGCTTTGGAATCCGCTCCATGACCTCATAGGCGGGCACGCATGAGCCCGGCTGCTTGCCGTCCATGTCATCGATGCTGGGCCCCATGATGGCGATTACGAGCATCACACTCATGAAGTCGCTTCACCGGTTGTTGGCCGGGCCTTCTATAGGAAGCAATAAACCCTCGATGAGCGAGGGCGGCATGTGCGTGCATGGCTCACAGCCAGCCCGGACGAACAAGTTTCATGAGCTTTCGCGTGTTGCGTAGGGCCCGCACGCGAAGCACGATACACAACGCTGCCATGGCTGCATCAGCGCCGAAGCAACACAGCAACTGCCAATGGAGAAGGGCCGCATCGGGAGTCGTGACGCGAAAGTACAGCGCCAGCGACAGCATCGCCACCACAGCAAGGACAGCAGTGCCAGTAACGCGAGAGTGGATAAACATGGACAGGCTCCGGAAATGGACGGAGCCTTGCCCATAGGGAAGGCCCCTATGGGTGAAAGAAATTTGCTGACTGGTGCCAGCGAGGTCGATGCGTCGATGACGCGGGTAGTAGTCAGATTCTAGCGAGAAGCGCACGCGGCGACAATCCGCCGTCGAGGAGGCCTACACTCATTTGTCGTCCGAAGACGCGAGCATGGCGACCTCACAGAGGACATAGCGCGAGAACATCGCGTCGAAGTCCTCTTTCTGCTTGCCTGAGAAAAAGACACCGGCCACGTCGCCGTGGTCGATCTTCAGGCGCAGCTGCACCGCCAGACAGGCTGCATGCAGGGCATCCTCCACCAGCCCCGAAATGAGCATGCTTACCTTTTCCATCCCGCTCGCCAGCCAAGTATCCAGTGCCTGCTGGACCTGGTTTGCCGCCTCGCAAAACGCTTCAGCATCGCTTTCGGTGACGCGGGGAAAGAGGCGCGGTAGGTCGCCATCGTCCGCACACAGTCCCCCGAATTCGTTGGCGTCGACGTAGTCGTGAAGCGCGCTGAAGGTCTTTACTGTCGGCGGTATGCGGCCCGAAGCGATCTCCTGTCGGATTTGAGCCTTTCCCAATTCGATCGCGTTGGCGACGAACTCCTCCTGCTCCGCGGTCAGCTTCATTGTCGTTGCATTCATGGTGTCATCTCGGAAGTCATAGAAAAAAGGCCCGCACCCCTTTCGGGAATGCGGGCATGATCAGAAAGGAACGGAGTCGCGGCGCTACAGAGCCGCGAGCGCCACGACGTCGATGACGGCATCGGCTTCATCCACGAGATCGGGCGTCTGGCTGATGAAGAATTCCCGCTCGTAGCCGCCAAGCCGGAGCACCTCGCGCTTCATCTGCATGAAGGCACGTTTGCGCTCCGGATCGAGCGGCCCGTCCGCTTCGTCGGTGAACAGGGTCTGGAACGGCTGCTGCGTGTCTTGCGCCCGGTACAGGGCGATTCCACGCGTCAGGCATTCGTTGATCCACACCTTCTGGCCGCCACTCAGCACCGAGAAATCCTTCGTCGTGCCGTTGTCCGCGTCAAGAACGCTGATGGCGAAGCCCTCCCGGGCGTCACCATTGGCCAGCTTCGTCTGGGTCTGGATGGCGACCGTGAAGCGCCTTCCGTAGCACGCCAGCAGCAGGTCATTGACCATCGCGGTGATGGCAGGGCCCGCGTCGTCGATCGACAGGGCAATGACGCCATCGTTGCCGAGACCCTTGGCAAGCAGCTTCCATTGGGCAATCTCGTCGGACAGGCGCTGGACCCGTGATTCCAGACCGTCCAGCCCGGCAAGCTCCCGCTCGATCAGACTGCGCTCGGTGGCCAAGGCGCTTTGCCGGCGGATCAGCGATTCGATCCGGCCGTCCAATGCACTGACCGCCTCGCGGCTGGCTGCAAGCCGACGATCGAGATCGGCAACGAGGCCCGTCACGTCCGTCACAGCCAGGCTGTCGCGCTCGCGCTGCAGGCTCGCCAGTTGCGTGTCCACGTCACGGATATCACGGTCGAGCCGCGCCTTCCGTTCGGTGTCCTCCGCGTCCAGGGTCACGAGATCGCGTTGCGCCAAGTCCAATGCGGCCGCCGAAGCATCGAGCAGAGGCTTCTTCGCTGCAAGCCCCGTGAGGCGCTGCAGATCTGAATTGCCCTGCTCGACTTCCTGCCGCAGCGCTGCAACGGCGCGGCGCACCTCATTGAGCCGCGCCAGCGCTTGGCCCAACTGCTGCAAGGCTTCCTGCTTTGCCTTGTAGCTGGTACGCAGGTTCGCCACTTCGATGACCTGTGGCTCGAGCTTGCCCTTGGCTTCGCGCGCTTGGGCCAGCAACGGACAACGCGCGTGCATGTCATGGCCAGCGCACGGCACCTGGTCCATCACTTCCGTCTGGGCCTTTAGCGTCTTGACCAACTGCGCCGCCACCGAGCCGCGGGATTCCATCCCCCTTAGCTCACTGGCGATCGCCGCGTGCTGGCCGGCAACGGGCTCCAGATCGGCAAGCTCCTTCTGCAGGCGGTCGAGTTCGCCGCGATGGCGGCCGAGAGCCAGCTGCGCTTCGTCACGCTGATGGGCTGCCGCCTTGATGGCTTCAGCCTGTGCAAGCGTGGACCGGTGCTCCGCAGCAAGGCGTTGCAGATCCTGCCGCCGCGCCGAAGCCTTCGACGCCGCAGCACGGGCGTCGCCGGCCAGCTGCTGCCGGCGGCCCGTCAGTTCACGATGGCGCTGGTCCAGCTCGCGCAAGCGTGCTTCGGTTCCGGCAGAAGCGGCCTGCTTGGCCGCCAGCGTCGCACGCTCCTGCTCCAGCTTGCTGCCGCTGGTGAGCAGTTCTGCGCGGCGGGCGCGCTCGGCGTCGAGTCCTTCGTCAATCTGGCAAATCTCCTGGGCGATCGCGTTCACGGTGTCGCGCTTGCCGGACAGCACAAGCACGTCCCGCTGCACCGTCTCCAAAGCCCGGTTCAACGCCTTGGCGACGTCGCCTGCCTTGGCCGACAACTCGCGCAGGTGGTCGATCCCGAGCAGCTCGGCGAGCAGCTTCTTGATCTCGGCAGGCTGATAGGTGGTAAGCGGCCGACGATTCTGGGCAGAGAAGACGCTCGTGAAGAATGCCTCGGCCGAACCCAGCACCGCCTCGAGGCAGAGACCATAGGTCTCCGCCTTGCCATCGGACAACGTTCCGTCGGCCAACTGCACCGGCTTCCAGTCGCCACCCACCTTCTCGAACAAGTAGTACTCCGCCTTGCGGCTCTTGCCCGGGTTACGGAATGCGAATGCCGACCGGTAGATCTTGCCGCCATGTTCCCATTCGAGATCCTTCTCTCCGCGCGGGGCGCACAGGTGGTCCCAGTACGAAAACGCGTCGGCCGACATCTTGGCCGCGTGGCTGGGCATGATCGGATACGGATGCAGGTTGTCCATGATCGTCGTCTTGCCGGCACCGTTCGGGCCGACAATGGCGATCAGCCCAGCGGGCAAGGAAGAGAGGTCGACGGTAATGCTGTCCCGTTGCATGCCGTCACGGATCCCGTGGAATCCTGCGAGGGTCAGCTTCAGTGGGCGCATTCGGACACCTCCATGCCGGTAAAGGAGTGGAGGTAGTCCGGCGGCACTTCCATCACGTCATCATCCAGCAACGGCATGTCTGCCGTCATGGATTGTTGGGCGGTGGGTGCGTCATGCGCGGGGTTGCCCGCGATCGCGCGCTCGACCGAGCGGCGTGCGGCCGCGAACTGCGCTGCGGCCATCGTCATGAGAGCATTCCAGTCCCCCTCGCCGGTCAGGGCGCGGAGTTCCAGCTCGCTCCACTGGGAAGCCAGGCCATGCGAGAACGACCAGATGAGGTCCTGCAGTTCCTTGGATGGCGCCACGGCATAGAAGGTGTTACCACCGGCCTCGCCCAGCGCCATCACCAGCATGTGGTCATGCTTGGCAATGACCGCGCCCCGGCCTGCGCCAAATGGCTCGTACAGCGTGCATGGGGTGAATCCATGCTGATCGGTCAGGCGCTTGGCCATCTCCGAACGATTGATAGACGTCTCGTCGACGAACAGCCACTGCGGGCCGGCGTGGTACAGGACCATGTTGCACTCCTCAGGATAGGACGGAGTGCGCCCCGGACGGGAAGCACCCGTCAGGGACAATGGAAAGAAATGGATACTGCTGGGTCGATGCGTCCAGGACGCGGGGTGAAACCGGGTTTCGACTGCCACAAAGGCAGTCGGAACATGGCTTGCATGCTCAAGGTGTTGGCGTATTGCTACGCAAAAAGGTCGTCGGTCAGCCACTCCATCTGCGGCGCTGCTGGAGGGGTCAAGCCCAGTGGTTCGGCACGCGTAGTTGGTACATCATCGACGGGCGTCGCGAACGGGCTGGCTCCGGATGGGAAATCCTCCGACCAGGCGGGCGATTCCGCGGGTTCCGGCGCCGGCATGCCGCGCAACTGCTCAAGCACGCCGTCAGCAATCGACTGCGCGTCAAGCGATTCCAGTAGCGCCAGCCGTTCCGCGAGAGGGCCTGTTGCAACACCGGTCAGTTCCCCCCACCGCGAAAGCTTCTCGAGTAGGCTTGCCGCACGGCTGATGCCTTCGGCACGGCTGCGCACGGCGGGCAGGACGCGGGCTTCGATCTTCAGCTCCGCGCTCTTGCCGAACAACGCCATGATGGCGTCGCGGTCGACCAGCTGCCGATGCTCTTCGTTCACCGTCCAGCGCACGCGCACGAACTTGTCGGCAGCCTCGGCCGCAACGGCAGCCAATGCGTCCATGTCCGGCGGGCCATCGAAGTCCACGCAGACCGTCTCGCGCGCGGGCGTCTCCACCAGCTGCGCGGTCGCCCGGCCCGGAACGATGTCCCATTGCAGGTATCCTTTGGCGCCGATCTCGCCGTAGTGGAAGCGTCCGATGGAGCCTGGATAGGCAACCACCCTGCCCTCCCGCTCCCATTGCTGGGCACGGTGGATGTGGCCGAGTAGGAAGCCATCGCACTCGGCCTCGAACAGGGCTCCGATCCTGAACTCATGATCGAAGCCTGCCATGGGCACGCCGTGCTCGGTCTGGCAGCCATTGACCGTGCCGTGCGAGACGCCGACCGTGGCGATTCCCCGACTGCGCAAGCGAGCGTTCATCGTGCCCGCCGCCACCAGGTAGCTGGCCAGGTGGTCACCCACCGCGGTTGCCGCATTGGCCACGCCAGCGGCCGCAGCCAGCACCGCCTTGTTGACAGTCGGCACGCAGGTGAAGACAACCTTGGGCATGCCGTGTTGGGCCAGCAGGGCGTCAAACTCCGCGTCGGTGAAGATGGGACCACCAGACGGGTGAAACGCGCCGTCACACACCGCCACCTGGTGGATGCGATCAGCGACGTACACCGGATACTGCGCACCGATGAGCCTGAACACGTCCAGCGTGCCGGGCGGTTCGTGGCTAAATGTCCCTTGTAGCATCAAAACCGGGCAGTAGCCCGAGAGCCGATGGATGCGCCGCGCGAGCGATCCAAACGCCGGCGTGTGCGCATCGAGTCCGTGGTCCGTCGAATCGCCGGACACGACGGCCACGTGGCAGCCGGAGACGATGGCATTTTCAACTGCGAATCCGAAACACCGGTCGGCCTCGGCGAGGTTGCCGGGCGAGTAATGCAGGTCAGAGAAGTGGGCAAGCCACAAGGGTTCGCTCTCGTTGAGCATCATGCTACCTCCAAACGAAATGTGCCGGCGAAGTGCGGCAGGAAAAAGAAAAGGGAAGCCCAATGGGCTTCCCTGCGAACGCCGGCACGAGGCTGGCAGGTTACGGAAGGACGTCCGCGGCGATGGCGGCCACCTGTTCACGGAACGCGAGCGGATTGACCAGCGCCGTACGCAGCTCTATCACGAACTGCCGCACGTCCTGCGGACGCTTGGACCAGCCGCGCCCGAAGGTGGCCGCAGCAAAAGCCTTGAGCTGCGTTGCCCCTTCATCGCTGTCCAACGCCAGGCGGGCAACGAGGTCTCGGTACTGGCTCTCGAGATCGTCGTCCTCGTGCGGTGGCTCCGCACCTGCGCTGTGCACAGGCAGGGTATTTCCGTCGCCAGTGTCCGGGTCGTGGGCGAGGTCGGCAACATCTGCACCAACACTCTGGTCCCCTTCCAAGGCGTAGGCGGCCTGATTGGCCAGTTCCAGAGCAGGCACCGGGCGGTCGGAACCGTCCAGCAGCGCGGCAATGTCGATTTCTGCGTCAAGCGTGATGAGCCATTGCATCTGGCGCACCGGCTTGCCGCCGTCATCGATACGGCTGATCTCGACTTCCTGCTTGGACATCCAGAACTTGACGCCCACCAGCCTGCCACGGGCCATCGCAACAGTCTGCATGGCGGCGTGAGCCTTTTGCAGGACGTAAATCGAGGTCGTGGGCATTTCGATGAGACCAAGGCCCGTTGCGCACGGCACGGCGAAATAGAAACTGGCCGAGAGGTTGCAATGTCCGCCCTGGTACTGCGGGCATTCCTGCGGGTCACAAATGCCATCAGGGACATCCTCGTCCTGACGCAGGATGATGGTGCGGCCGCCCCACATGCGCTTGGCGCGGTTGGCGCGGGCGTCACGCACAGGTGGCGCGTACATCTTGCAGTAGCGCCTACCGTCGGAGCCATACTCGGAGAAGTACTGTCGACCGCTGTGCGTCCATGCCACGAGCTGGTTGGGCATGTTGCTCAGCCAGTCGTCGAACGCGAACACCACGGGAAAGCGCCAGAGGCGATGTCCATTGCCGTCGTTGCGGTCCTCGCCGTAGCGCCGCACGATGTCCTCGGCCAGCGCCGGGTTGGCGAAGTCAGAGGCACGGCAGGTGAACCACGGAACGTTCTTCGGCACCATCGGCATCTTGATGCCGGTCGCCCGGGTGATCTCGGCCGCAATACGCTCGAAGCTCTCGCCTCGAGCCAGGCCGGCATCGTGGATCCGCACGGCTTCGGGCTTCTCGCGCGCGGCCTTGGTCAGGACCTTGATGCCGGGCCGGATCTTGCCGATGATCGGCGGCCGCATGGGCCGCTCTTCTAGCAGGCTTCGGCGTCCGCCGGGCTCGCTGTAGGTGATGGGTGCATGCATTCGTCCATTCTCCTTTTCTGAAGGAACTGAACGACCTGCGCCCGGATGGACACAGCATGCTCCCGAAGGCGCAGGGCTGTGTCGGCCCCGCGCTGGGTCGTTACGCGATTGAGGAAATCCGCTCGCGCGGTTTCCGAAAGACTGGCGACATGAGCCGCCTCACAAAGTGCGCGCCAGGCGTGCGGCATGTCCTTGTACTGCGGACGGCGCAGGTCCAGCGTTGCCGCGATGGCGGCGGAAATCTCGGCGTTCTGGTGCATGAGCGTCTCCTGAAGATCGAGGTCTCTCACCAGAAACAAAAAAAGGTTCATCGAGGAATTCCGGGGAAGGCTGCGCGGATTTTGAGGAAGAAGTATTCCTCGTCGCGATAGCCGTACGCGCGGCGCTTGATGACCTTGATGGTGTTGTTGATGCCTTCGACCACGCTGGTGTTCAATGGGTGGCGGCAGCGGGCCAAGATGCCATGCCAGTAGCCTTGCAGGCGCTTCGCAAACAACTCCAGGGCAGGTATTCGGCTCTGCCGAGCCTGCTCGCACCATTGCTCCCAAGCTTTTTGCGCCCACGCCGGGCGGCGGTAGAACCATAGCCGCTTTAGCTCGTCGCGCAACAGATAGACTGTCAGCAATGGCCGGTTCGCCTCCAGGACCTCATCCAGATGAACCGCCTGGGGGACGCTCAAGTTCTCCCGATTCCGCAGCAGTAGCCAGCGTGTGGACTTGAGCACCCGTCTGGCCGGCCGATCGTGCCGCAGCTGATTGGCCTGATCCACCCGTACTCGGTCGATGACCTCACGCCCGTACTTAGCTACCACGTGGAACAGGTCGAAGACCACCTCTGCTTGCGGGCAATGCGCCCGGATCTCCAACTCATACGCGGTCGTCATGTCGATGGCGACGGCCTCGATGCGCTGCGCAACGCCGGCGGGGAGCTGCTCAAAGAAGGCTCGGGCGGTCTCGCGTGAGCGCCCCTGTCCGATCCAGAGCACCTGCCGCCCAATGGGGTCGACTACCACCGTGGCATATCGATGCCCCTTGTGTAGCGCGAACTCATCCATGGCCAGGTAGCGGATATTGGACCAGTCCGGCTCGGCCACTGCCTCACGCAAGCGAGCCTTATCGATCGATTTAACTGTGTGCCAGCCCAGATCGTAGAAGGCCGCCACCGCCTGCACCGTACAGTGGCGCAACAAGTGGCCGCAAGCCTGGGCCAAGCGGGCCGTCACGCGTTGGTAGCGCCCAAGCCATTCCAGCCGCTCCAGCCTCGGACCGCCGCAACGGTCGCACCAAACGCGCCGGCGCGGCACGTGCAGTACGACCCGATACTCGAACAGCGGAAGGTCCCGGACTCGCCTGACCACTGTCTCATGCACCTGATGGCAGCGCGCGCCACACTCCTCGCAATGCATGACCTTGCTGACCGGCTTCAAGTACAACGACAGCGTACGGCTCTCTCCCTCCGGCCATTCCACGCGCTCCAGCCGGTAGCCCTTCCAGCAACCCAGTGCTTGCAGCGTCTTGCGATCCAGCACACATCCCCCTGATACCTGAAGAAACAGACATCAGCATACAAAATGTGCTCTTTCGGGCCACGGTTTTCTGCGAAGAACCCAAAAAAAGCCCGCCCCGGTTTGCGCCGGTGAGCGAGCTTTGATTTTCAGACCTGCAATGCCACGCCCCTTCCGGGGGCGTGGCACTCAGGGAGCGGCGCACAAATGCGCGCTGCTCGATGCTGAGGACGTAAAGTCGTCCTCGTGCAGCATGGTCACGCTGCACCACAACCCATTTCGCGAACCCACAGGTTCGGCCGCAGGTTCACGGATCGGCTCGACGTCTGCCGTTCTGCCTGGGAGGGGCCTTTGAGAGAGAGCTCCACATGGTCCCGGGCTCGAACGGTGTCCATCGCGTGCACTCACGAGGAGGCAGAACGAGAACGCGTATTACGAGCTGATGAGGGAAGTGTTCGGCGAAAACACTTAGCACAAGGAATATCCACACTGGTAGCCAACCAGTCGGCGCGTGCGCAAATGCACGACTTGAAGCAGAAGATGGACTCGCCAGGAGTCAGGGTCGATGCGTCAGTGACGCGAGGTGTGAAAGCATTGTGGCACAGAATACTCCGGGCAAAGAATACGAAAGCTCGGCTATTTGGCATATGTTTCAAAGTCATTCGGTGTCCGAATGTGCTCGACAATTTCAACCTGAGAGAGCGACCTGAAAACATGGAAAAATGGCCGACCAGGATCCACCCAAGAAACCCGCCAGTGGGCTCAGGCCCATTGAGCGCCATAACAGTGAAGAGCGCCTAAGCCGGCTCACGCCGACGACAGCCTCCTCCACCCTCCACGCCTACTACTCGAAGTTCGCGCGCGACTTCCTCGACGCACATTTTTACTATTGCTCGGCCAAATTTGTCGTGGCTCGAGACGGGAAAGTCAAAGCGCTGGATGAAGCCTTTCGCGCCGCGGAAGAGTGGTACGGCAGCGCCCTCGGTTGGCTTGCGAAGACCGACCAGGTCGAGATTCCCTTGTTCCACGAAGAGAAGGAGGTCAAGGTTTCCCATTCCTTCGCCGGCCGGCTCCTCAGATTGCTGATGCAATTCGACCGGATCTTCGTGGAAACGCTCTACAGCCAGGAATTCGGGTCCATTTCTCCGGACGAACGCACCACGACGATCCAGATCGCCTCACGACGCATTAATGCGATTCACCAACTCTGCATCCCGGATACCGACAGGTTCGAAGCCAACGGGACACTGATTTCCTCTCACCGGAGCCTTCCCGATGGACATGCGTGACATCGAGCAGTTGCATGCTCATTACGCCCAACCGCCTCTCACTATCGACATCTCGCCAGCAGGTGCGCCAGTGGCGCACTTTGGCTACGCCGGGGTGTCTTCCACATCGGCTGCCGCCCCGGCATCCAGCCAGTTCGCCGCATTGCGACGCAATCAGCGGCTACTGTGGGGCATCGCCTTCGTGGCTGCTGCTGCGGCCATGTTTGCCATCGGCTCATCGATCGGGAAGCGAGAAATGCGCGCGTCCAGCGATCGTGACCAACCGGTTCAGGCAGCTTCCGAAACCTCTGCGCGTGCGACTGCCGAAACCAGTGATCATGAATGGCCGCGAAAGCGTGACGCCGTTTCTGATTCCGAGGCGACCAAGTCGACTGTCGCGCCATCGCCAGCCGGGGCTGTGGATGGACCCGCGTCTGGGCCCTCCGCCACCGCGCAGCCGGTACAGCCTAAGCTGGAGCGTACCCAGGCAGAACAGCCGAAGGCGGAGGCCGTGAAGCGACCCGCCCCCGCCTCCCCGCCTGCGGCCGCGACCACCCTTCCCAGAACCGCGACGGTTGTGGCGACTGCCAAGACGGTACCGCAACCGCCATCCGGCGCGCAGACACGGAATTCTGCGACGCAGCAGACAAGCTCCCCTACCGACATCAAGATGTTCTGACCCATGGATAATCCTCCAATTTTCAGCCTGCTCCGTGCGGGGATGAGCGTTCACGGTGACCTTGTCTCGGATCATGGCTTCACCTGCCTGGCGCTGGTCACCGGCAATGTTGGCGCCTCCCGTGGGCTGCTCCATATCGCGGCGGGCGGCGTGGTGCATGGCAACGTCGACGGCGAGCATGTCATTGTTGACGGCGTGGTCGAAGGCGATGTCGTTGGGCGCGCCTCGCTGCTGATCAATGGACGCGTGAAGGGTCGGATCTTGTATGCCGGCACCATCCGGTTGGGCCCGAATGCCGCCCTGGATGGCACCATTGCCCGCATCCAGTCGGTCGGCTACGTCCCCCCACACAAGGAGGGTGTAGCGATCGACAGCCCAGCAACCGAGGCGCAGATTCCCACGCCTTGCTGAGGAACATGTTCCTTCCATAGACACCGAAAGCACCCTTCCGCACCCCCTCTTTCAAACACAAACGCCCGGCATTGCCGGGCGTTTGTCTTCAGTAAACCCGTCTCAGGGTCATCAGCTCTGCCTGCGTGAAGACACCAGGGAAAGCCACCCACGGATAGTTCACAGCGTTCGCTGGGTCTCGGAATGACACATAGGGAAAGTCGTTTTCCAACTGCACCCGGAAGAGGCGCCGGCGTCCGTCCTTGCCCCGCACTTCGAACACGGCTCCATGCATTAGTTCGAAGACAACACGTTTCTGCTTGAGCGTCACCGCGGCCGCGGGGCCCTGCAGATATCGCTGGTCCAGCCAGGCGTCATACCCCATCGGCACTGCATGCCGCCTGACATGAGCCTGCCATTCGAAAAAGAGTACGAGAATTCTGTCCTTCGGAAAGCTTGCCACATCGATGGCCTGTCGCAGCATAAGTCGCTCCGCGACGTGTTGCCCTTCAGCCCTGATCGTGTTGCGGCAGGCGTGGCGGCCTTGAAACGCAGGCGTTTGCGAGGTCCGGAACAACCAGCGGGGGTATCGAGAATAGAAATCAATCAGAATCATGAGCAACGAGCGAAAAAAAAACCCGGACTGTGCCGGGGCTTTGGAGACCAAAAACGACTACTTCCATGCCAAGCATCGGCATCGAACGTAGTTCGCTTGAGGGCTGGTCAATGGGATGAACTTCTGAATGCCGCAGGAGCTTTTCAAGCAACGAGTTCGAGCGCTGCGTCCCAGGCCCGCTGCTTGAGTACCGCGCCGGCACCGAACCACGCCGAATCCAGCCGATTGCCCGGATTGCGCGCACGCTGGCGGTGATCGACATACTCTGTGACGCTGTTCACCAGTCCCCAGGCAGTGCCGGCCGCCGATTCCAGTGTGGCGCCGCGGCCGTTGCCCTCGAAGAGATTGAGCACCGCCTTCAGGCCGCGCTCGTTCACCTTGGTAGGACCCTCGGATTCCGGTGTCGCCCACGAGTACGTGAACAAACGCTGGAAGAAGCGTTCCGATTCCGCCTGGCTCACCTTGCGGGCGGCCAACTCCTGCATGCGGACCATGAAACCATCCCACGACGAGATGGCGATGCCCAGCTCTTCCTTGACGGCGCGCGGGTCGAACTGGCTGCGGTGCGGCACCTTGACTGCGCCGCGATTGCGACCAAGCGCGATCTGCAGGGTGTTGTTGCAGACGACCCGCACGGACGTGAACTGCGCGGTGGTGGCCAGCGTGCCATCACATGCGGTGGCCAACAGCAGATAGCCCCGGACCTCGTCGACGCCGGCGATACTGGTCGATTGCCCCGTGCGCGCAAGCGCCCAGAGCTTGCGACCTTCCTTGAGCACACCAGCGGTTTCCAGCTGGTAACCGCCGACTTCGGTCAGATCGCGGTAAAACTCCAAGATCTCCGCGGGTTGAACGACCTGATAGCGCTTCGACACCGTCGAGAGCGGCTTCTTGGTATCCGAGCGGAACAGCACTTTCTGCTCGGGAAACGAGTGAATCGGATCAAGATCGTGGGAGCCGATGCGATACATCACATCGGTTTCCTCGATTCGCCAGTTCATGCCAGCGGCTTCGGCCCAGGCTTCGAGCGGCTGATTGCGTTCCAGCTGGTTGCCAAGGCCGTGCCACGGGGTGGCGCCAACGTAAGCCATGGTTTGCACGAGATGAGACATGGATTGCTCCTAGAAATGGGATAGCGCGAACACGGCAATAAGCCGGTCGCAGGACGGAAATGGAAATGTTCAGAAACCGCGACGAGCGATGCAGCAGCTCGCGCGTGGACTGGCGTGGCAGTTGACCGTGGCCGCGGGCAGCGGTCTCGGACGACGCGCCACAACGGGCTACGGCAAGTGTTGAAGGTGCATGTGGGACGACGGATGGCGCCCACAGAGACGTCCCCACAGGGGAGGGTCCCTGTGGGAAGTTGCAAGAAATGGCCGGCAAGCCGGCTGGGGTCGATGCGTCTGAGACGCGGGTAAAGCTCGGTTTGGACTGAACGGACTTCAGTGCGAACAGAGCTTCGTGGGTCAAGCAAAGACTAACGCAGTCGTTGCGATTTCAAGGTATCGAAAGCTCACGATATCCCTGCGTGATTCGAAGAAGGCGTCCCCAGCCAGTGGCCGGGGACGAAAATATCAGGCGGCAAGCGCCTCGGGCGCGGCGATCCGCGCCAGCCGAGCACGCGCGTAGCCGAGCGTTCCGTCCTTCGCGCGTAGCGGTCGAGATGCCCGCTTCACTGGATCGTGGATCCAGTAGCGCCGGGCACTCCCGCGAGGCTCGTCGATCAGTTGCGTGAAGCCTGCATCGATGCAGAAGTCGACATACTCGCGTCCGCTCATCACCTGGCCGGTTTCAAGCCGGTACCTGGCCGCCTCGGCCTGATGCGTTGCATCCGACAGTTCGCGATCCGTGCGCTTCTGCGCCTTTTCGATGACCTCGTTGGCTTCCCATTCGGCCTGCTCGGCCTCCGAGAATCCACACAGTGCGAACAGCCGCCGGCGCCTGGTTGCCGCAGCGCATTGGAGAATGTCGACACCGAGCTCGTCGCGCAAGGCGCGCTTCGAATCGGTGTTCCAGTCCTTCGGACCATCGAAGATCTGCAGGAGCGCAGCGGCATTTCGTTGCATGATCGCGAGTGCGACGCGGTTCGGCCACTCATAGCCATAGGAGAGTCGATAAGCCGCGGCGGCGCCGGCCTGGCGATCGAATTCGCGCTGGCTGATACGCAGCGCTTCTCGCTCGCCCTTTGCCTTGTCCATGCTGTCGCGAAATTGCCGCTCGCTGATCCGCGCATGGATCGTCGCCGCGAGCTTGGTCACCGGCTGGGCGTTCTCTCCCGCCGGCAGCTTTGGCGTCGGTACAGTCCTTGGAGGGAGAATCCCGGCCTCGAACAAGGCATCGTCGACCTGCACATCACTGGCATCCCGCGGGACATGCCGCAGCGCCGCAAGCAGCTTGCTGGCATTGTGCGGCGTGATTTCCTGCTTCTCGGCACGCATGATCCGGCACAGCGCCTGCAGCACGTTGGGCGACAGAGCGCCGCGCAGGGCCGGTACTTCGATCAGCGGCTTCATCCAGAGGTCATGACGGCCGTGTTGCGGGTTTTCGCGGTACGTATTGATGATGCAGTCCCGCACTTTCTCCCCGCGCAGAAGCGCGTAGGCAACGTGCACTTCATGTCGAGCATTCGGGCTCGCGTTGGGCGCATACTGCGGCCCGTTGATGCCGTAGCCGAAGCGGCGCACAAACTCACCGCAGACGAACTCAGAGATGTCGAGTGGCCCCTGCTCTTCGAAAAGGTCTGCCGTCTGGAAGAGCGGTCCCGCATCGCCCTGGGACAAGTCGATGGCTTCGACGGGAAGATATGCCAGGCGGCCGGCGGCCACCACGGCGCCCCAGGAAGCGCGGCTCATTTCGTGTGGGCGCAGGATCTTGCCCCCTGCGCGCACGATAAAGCGGTCGACCCCATCCAGGATCATGGTGAGAATGCCGCGCTGGCTCCCAGCCGGGCGAACCGCAAAGTTGCCCGAGGCAAGTTGCGCCACCGGGATCGCGCCACTTTCGACGTGACGCACGGTAATGTCGTCGACGCGCGGCATTGCCTTGCCGTCACGGTCGTCGTTCAGGTACTGCAGCACGCCGGCAAGCGTCGTGCGATTCTCGGCCCGCTGGCCGATGTGAATGACATACATGATTGGCTCCGGACGGAGCATGCCCCTTCGGGGACGTGCCCCGAAAGGGTTGAAAGGGATAATTGCTAGGCGACGGCGGCCATGCGACGAACCGGCCGGGACCGGCTGGCCACGATGCGAGCGCCTGCCAATTGCGACAACAGCTCGGGACACGTGATGCGCCAGACGGCACCGCACAGGTCACGCCCCTCGGTGCCGCGGTCTGTGTCGGAGAACTTGCCGGTGGCAAGCAACGCCGCTTTGATGTCCGCGGGAAGGTTCCAGTCGGCCGCCACGCAGAATTCGCCGGCGAGCAATGACACCTGTGGCACGTTCACGCTGAGCGAGGCATAGGGCATGCCATCATCCGCGCAGACCAGCTGGATCGCCGGGCGCAGGTTCGATTCGTAGAGGCCGATGCGCAGCAGAACACCGGCGGGATAGCTGGCCGTGCCAGCACCGTAGATGATGTCATCCATGGGGGATGCTCCTTTGGGAGGGAGCCGCCCCCATCGGGACGACGCCCGTGTGGGTGTGAGAAATAAAAAGCGCATCCCTATGGGATGCGCTGATGGGGGTTGCAGTGCGGCTGGCAACCGTGAGGCACGAACGCCTAGCCGTTGCGATCTAGCTCCTCGAGCATGCGCTCACGATCTGCGTTGCGAAGCACCCAGAGCCCGAAGCCCGCGATGCACAACGCGAAGCCGAGAACAAATGGACCAAACATCACTTATCTCCTTTCGCGAGAACCGCGCCTATGGCAAATAGTACTGCAGCGCCAGCCAACAAGCAGGTTGCGTTGATGACAGTGGCCATGGACCAGGACGAAGTTCCTGCCACATAGCCGGCGAAACCCACGGCGCAGGCCGCCGATAGCGTATGGTAATAGCGTCCGTACGCTTGCATTTGATCCTTACTCGGTTTGCGAAATGCGTCGTCCAGCCGGCTAAGCCAAGCGTCGCTGGTGGCGTGCCTGACATCCAGCTTGTAACGGGAGTCTACGACGTGAATCAGCGGCACTCCATATCCGCCCTGGTGCGCGACGATGGCATAGCCTTCGCCAGCGTCCACCGCTGTGTAGACTCGCATCATCATGCGTGCCGGCAGTTCGACAATGTCGTCCTTATGCAACGAAGCAAAGCCAGAACTTTGATGAGACGGGTCACAGGGAACTCCTTAACCGCGCCGCCCGGCGACCACGCGGAGCGTGGAAACCAGATCGGCATAGCCCTGCTCGGTACCAAGCGATTCCACGGTAACGGCGTTTTCGCGACCGCCGGTCAGGTCGTCGCGGCCGCGACATGTTCGATAGGACATGTGCACCACACCTTCCTGACCCGTACCGTGCCGGATCTCAAACAGCAGCGAGTCCGTATGCAAGGCGAATACGTCGATGTCACGACGACGCTGGCGATGCTCGCGGATCGTGTAGTCGCGCGGGCGCAGGGCCATGTCGCCGGCAAAGCGACGTAGCACACGGCATGCGTCACGGCGAATGGCGTGTCCGGCCGCGGAGTTTGTCGACGAATGGCGGCTCAAAAATGACTTGGGAAGTTTCATGGGTGTCCTCAAAATGGATCGGGACATCCCTTCCCTGACGGGACGAGTGTCCCGCAATGGGTTGGTTCGGCAATGCCAAACAGTGGGTCGATGCGTCAATGACGCGGGTGAAAGCGGCTTGCCGAACCGGCGACGGTTGGGCAAGCCCTCTCGGGCTTGCAAAGGGTTGGCCTGAATTTCAGGCGACATCAAACAGCTTGCTGATTGCTCGGACGGTGTCCCACGCTTGGCGCTCGGTCAACACCTTGCCGATCAACAGTTTCTGACCAACGGTGACCAGGTTGGGGGCATCGCCGGTGTAGCCGACGCGGTCGACAAAGACCACCCAGCCTTCGCACCGGCCACGCTGCACGGAGACGGCGAGCCGTTCGCGAGGACCGATCTGCGGCCACTGGCGCGACGATTTCGGGCCATACATAGCCTCGTTATCGTCATCCATAAAATTGGCCGCATTGAGCCATTCCGGCTCTAGTCCCGCACTGCGTAGCTGACGGCGGACGTCGTCAGCCACTTCAAAGATGTACTTCCCTTTCGTTTCGATCGGAGTGACGGTGAGGGGGGAGACTTCTGCAACGTCGAACATGGTGGCTCCAGTTCGCGACAGAGCCCCCCGCGCGGGAGGGCCCGCGCGGGGAAGATAGATGGAAACGGGGTTCCGACTGGAGCCCGTTAGCGAGTGAGACGATAGCCGCTGGCACCAGAGACGAGATACAGCCGCTCGCCGGTGACGAACTGCTGATCTGCGTCCTGCGTGACGACGATCTGGCGGCCACTGTCCGTCCGGACAATGACCTCCACACCATCACGGCGATTCAGGTGGGTGGCGGCCGTCTGCGCGATAACCGCGGAGACCGTGCCAGACAATGCGCCAACCAGGTAACGACCGTTGCCGTTGCCGATGACGCGGGCACCGAGCACCGCGCCGACGACGGCGCCGAGAACACCGGGTACACCCGAGTTCGCGGAAAGCATGCCGTCGGTGTCGGCGATCGTGACCGGGCGGACCCGGACGACGGTCACAGTCTCGGCGCTACTCGTGCGCAGCGCTTCGGAACCCCGGTAGGTGTTCGGCGAAGTCGGCTGTGCAGCGCAGCCAGTGAACATGGCAAAGCAAAGGAAAAGCAGGAAGACACGCTTGAACACGATGGCCTCAACGAAAAATGGGCCAACATGCCCACGGGCAGGAAGGCCCGTAGGTGGGAGAAAGAGATGCCCGGCTAAACAACCGGAAGAGTCGATGCGTCTGAGACGCGGAAGGTGCCGTAATGGTAGCAGGCCCACTACCGATTGTGGAGGGGCCTATTTCACACCGCCCAGCTCGCGAGCGAGGCTGTCCAGCACCGTTTCGGCGAACCGCTCGCGCGAGAGCCGCGATTGCGCGCCGCCGTCCTCTGCTGCAGCGAGCGCCAACACCGCGTCGACGACGCCGAGCCACGCGCCACCGCGCACCCGGACCGCCTGGCCCTGGGTAATCGGTGTCGCGAGCTTGGCCCGGGAGACTGTCGCCTCGAAGCAGGACAGGTCGAACCTGGGACGGCCGTCCCTGCGGTCTTCGCAGAAGCTCCCAAGCAAGAAATCGGCGTAGTGCTCCAGTGCCTGGCCATTCTGTTGAGCGAGGTTCTCGATCCACGCACCAACCTGCGGACGCACTTGCAGCACCAGGTAGCTACCAGATAGCTCGATGGCATCCGTTCCCGAACCGGCGAACTGCCAGCACCAGCCATTACCGATCGCATAGAGAGGCTGTTCCTTGCCTTCCACGACATGCACCGCAGCGTGGAACCATTCGACATGGTCATTCTCGTCGAACAGGAACGCCCGGCGGCCCGCCACGTAGACGAGCTTCGGCATCACGGCGCACAGCGCATCGCCATCCTCGCTGGTGAACACCGGCACCGGAAAGCCGTTCCACATCGCGCCATTCCAGTAGGCGCCGACGGCGACGTCATCCGGCAGCCAGCTGCCTGTCACAAGGTCGCGACGATAATCGCGCGCGGTCTGATTTATGGATTTATCGTTCATACGTGCTCCGGAAGAATGGATGGAGCACGCCGTCAGGGCAGGTGCCCCAACGGGTTGAAAATAGAGCGTGGCAGAGTGCCACGAGGTCGATGCGTCTTGGACGCGAGGTGTGACGCGAGGTGTGACGCGATCTTAGCAGCGCACTGCGCGACTCGACAACAAAGGTCGTCCACAAAAGGAAAAAGCCACCCCCAACAATGTCGGGAGTGGCGGGCTTAACCGGTCTGGCGGGCTGCGCGGGTTGCACGTCCCTTCGGCTCAGGCAAGTGATACCCGAATCGTGCCCAGGCCTGGGGATCCACTGGCAGTGGGTTCGTGCGGCCCACAGCCAGATTCACAAACGCGCCGCAGTACTGCAAGGTGCCCGTGCGGAACAGCGTCCAGAGCAAATTGTACGCCTGCACCGCCATCGCCTGGTTGATCACCAGCGACTGCCGGCTGAGCGCTTCGGCCATCGAGCAGGACGGCGCCGTGTCACTCTTGTCCCCTTTCGGGTCCAGAAGCTCGGGGAACAGGTCGCCCACATGAGGCAGCCGCTCCGCCGCCCTGCCGCGGACCTGACCGAGGATCACCTGGCCGCTGTCGGCCTCGTTGCCGCAGTCGAGATAATAGCCACCGGAGCCGCGCTGCATTGCGCCCAGGATGGCCTTACGAGCCTTCCGGGTATCCACGCAGCCGATCACCATGTCGCAATGGAAGCGGTCCCGGCTGCCGACACGACAAACGCGCGCTTCCCAGCGCGTGCCCATCAGGTTGTTCAGCCGATTGACCAGCAAGGTGGCCTTGGGCTGGCCCACGTCCACTGGATAGAATCCCTGACGGCCGACATTGGTCTCGCTGACGGTATCGTCGTCGTAGACCGTGCAGTCAATGCCGCCGGGGTGGCCCAGTTCGAGCATGGCGTGGTGCAGCCGCGCGAGGTTGGGTAGCAGAGCGCTGCCGGTGCCACCGGCGCCAACCACGATCACTTTCCAAGCCAGACTAGCCATGTTCATAGGGATGCGGTGCTCGAAGGTCATGCCAACACCTCCTCGCGTGCCGCTGAATACCAGTCACCTGGCACTCGCCCCACCGTCTCGAAAATGCCCTTGGCGCAGAGCCGCAGTGCCATCGAGGGCGTGAGCGCCGCACAGTTGCCGATCACGAACGCGAACTTCACGTCATGGCGGTCATCCTCGTCATCCGTTCTCGAGAAGAAGGCGGGATGGCTGCCGTGAGAATGGCAGTCCACCACGAGCACGTCGTCATCTGCCAGCACGGGGCGCTCATACTTCAAGTGCCCGCCGCTGTGCTCGAGGATGCCGACCGGGATCAGCCGGAACGTCGCGCTTGCGGCATTCCAGACAATCCATGCGCCAGTTTCCTTCGGATACGCGGCCCGGGCCATCGCGGCGAACTCGCCGATCAGCTGGGCTGGCACCCGGCCGCAGCGCAGTTCGGTCGTCTCCGCCGCCTCGCCATACGGAATGGCGGTGCGATGCTCCAACGCGCCGAGCCGACGCACCACGCGCAGCCACGGACGTGCGATCTCAAGAAACACACCGTTGGCGGCGATGAGCAACCGCTCACCGGGCTGCTCCATCGCAGCAAGCTGCCCGAAGCGCGGCACCATGACGGACGGAAAGGACTGCTGCAGGGCAGTGTCTGCAGGATGCATGATTACTTCTCCAGTTTGCCGGCGATCAAATCGGCCAGCGTGCGTTTCATGGGGATGAGGACTTGCTTGGGGTAGTCCGGGTAGTTCCCGTCGAGCATGTCCTTCCAGAAGGCATAGGGCCCGCGCTGGTACTTCACACGCTGCGCCCCGTGGTTTGGATGGGTGAAGGCGGAATTGAAGAATCCTGCTTCCCAGCCTGCGATGGATGCAACGTCGATCTGCTTCGGCACGTGAGCGCTACCAATGCAGATCTTCCCGTTGTCCCAGGTGTTGAAGTAGGGTGGCTCGTGGAGCACCGTCTCCGGTAGCGGCCGATCGTCGCCATGCAGCGCAAAGACTCGGAAGCCGTTGTGCGACGCCTGGAAGACCAGGGCCGGATGGGGAACCACCGCGCTGCACTCGCCGAACTCCTTGCAATGAAAGAAGATACGGCGATGCTCGGCCGGGCACCACCACGTGACCGCGGTGGGACTTATCGACAGCACATTGGGCGTGAGGAACTCGCCCTTGGGCAGCGAGGCTTCGGCGACTTGCCGCACCGCCTGAATCAGCGCGAGGCGATTGAGCGGCGTGCCGGGACCGATAGTCAGGCGACCGGTTGTCGCGTCGGGTTCGATTCGGTGCGCGGTGGCATACGAAAACTCCGCCACTGAACGGCCGTAAAGCAAAATGGCCCCTTGCAGGGCCACGTCGTGCGACCGCGAAACGGTCAGGATCTCGGCCATGGGGCCCTCCTATGAAGAAATGAGTGTGAGCACCCGGTCAAGCGCGCCGATGATCTTCAGCATGCCAGCCAGGTCTTGGAACTGCTGGCGGATCGCCGTGGCGTTCTCAGCAAGCGGAATGAAGCACTGGAACATCGTGGCGTCGCCAGCGTTGTTCAGGCATTCGTAGTGGTCGTCCAGGATTTCCGACACATAGTCGCTGGGCTGGTAGGCAATGGTCGCCGCTGAGTACGCCGGCTCAGCCCATTGGGCGCCGTCGATGGCAGACCGTTCCCCCACCCTGGCCAACAGCAGCCGGAGGTCGGCAAGCGCGGTGCAACACTCGCTCAGCCAGCCATCATGCAAACGCGCCAGCTTGCGCAAGGCGCGTGGGCCCAACTCACGCAGACGGTCCGAAGCCGCGTCGACATGAGCGTGCTTCGGCAGGGTGTCGTCCGGTGCTAGTTCGGCACGCACGACCGACGGCAGATAGCGCTCGATATCGGCATCATCGCCGCCGAAGTTCTCATTGAGAAACTCCCGGGCATTCTCGTCGTCGGCTAGCGTCGAGTCGTAATCCCAGTGCCACCGGGCGAACTGATCCAGCAGCATATCTGGCGTGCGAAGGAAGAGGGACTTACCGCATGCGGCATTGATCAGGCTCATAGCGGTAAAGAGAAGCGACGGGTGAGCGGATCGCATCGCATCCGCACGCGCCTCTCCGATCGCGTACACCTCCTCCTCCGGCAATTCGATGGCCAGGTAGAGCGGCGCTTCTAGGCCGTCCTCCCAGCCGAACTGCATGACCTGGTCCATGGCAGCGCCACGGTCGATCAAGGTCAGGCCGAACTGCAAGCGCTGACATGCCGGTGTACGGCTATTCAACCATGCGAACATGGCCTGGGTAAAAGCGTCGCCGGCGCTGGTCGGATTGGACACATCGCTGGCGCGCAGCACGCCGGCGGCGAACTGCGCGATCACCAGGTCTTTCACCTCCACCTCGTCGCCATAGGTCAGGCGCGCCGTGGCGGGGATCGAGCCGGGCAGCTGCGGCAGCGTCAGAAAATCATAGGCAAGTCGACGTCCGGCAGCGGAATGCTGTCGGTGTGACGACCATGCGGGTCGTTGTCCCGGATCGAACTCAGGAACAAACGACCGAGGATCGAACAGCATTGTTGAGTCTCCTCAGAATGTAAAAAAACCGCCCTTTCGGGCGGCTCCGTGGTTGTGGCGAACTGCCCGCTGGACAGCGCCTTCATGAGGTCAGACTTACGCATCCGCGCCCTTCGCGCCGGCGGCGCGCACGAACGTGTAGCGAGCAACATCTCCCTTGTGCTCCGGGCCATCCACCGCGGCGGTGGTGAGCTCCGGGTACTGGGCGGAATAGACATCACGCACCTGCTGGGGCGTGAACTGCGGACCAGGGTCCATCAGCGTCATGCCGTTGTACGAGAACTCGCGCGTGAGCTTCTTGACTTCGAGTGCCATGGCAGTCTCCTTTACAACAGCGATGCGAGGTCGGTGCCAGTCGTCTTGACCACGCCGTCATCCGCTTTCGCCGATGCCTGTTGGTCACTTACTTCCGGTTTGCCGGCGGCATCGTCATCGCCATCGTCGTCATCGGACGTTGTCGCAGTCGTCCCCGCCGCCTTGGTCAAGGCCTTGGTGGCTTTGGTCGACTGCGAGGACTTAGCCGCTTCCAGGATGGATTTGGTGGCCTCGGCTTGTTCCGCCAGCGACTGACGCGCAGCGCTGACACCGGCGACCGCCGCGGCAAAGCCCTCATCAAGCTCCGCCGGCGTCGCCGACAGCGCCAAGGGTGTACTGAGCGCAGCGTCGGCGGCGTTCTTGATGACGGGCACGACTACGACAGACATGGTGTCGCCTTGCATGGTGAGCGTGACGACGACTTTCTCGCTCTCGCGGACGAGCGCAGCCAATTCAGTGAACATTGAGTGAATCCTTGAAAAAAAAGTGTGAGACGGGGCGACGCCAGAGCGGCGCCGCCCCACTTGAAGGGAAGATTTAGTAGCCGAGGACCTTGGGGACCTTGCCGGCGTAATCGAAACCGTCGACGGCCAGCAGGCCGGCAACAACCTCGGGCTTCGATTTGCCGAAGAGCTTGGCGAAACTGTCACCCAGCACCTTGCGGATGCCGAGTTCGTCTGCCAGGACCTTCATCTCTGACTTGGTAAGCATCTCCAGGAAGTCCTGCGATTTCTGCAGATTCCAGTGATTGCGCAAGTCGAGCTTGTGATACCGGCACAGTTCCCGGAGGTTGCTCACCTCCATGCCGTCGATCGCCGCCACCGTCAGACCGATCGTCAGCTGCTGACGCCGGCTTTCGTCGAGGGTATGCGCTGCCGTCAAGCAACCTTGCAGGGTCGAAGACACCTTCTGCTCGGTAAGCTTCTCGAAGAATTTGCCCATCACGTCGCCGCCTATATTGCGCGACAAACCGTTCAGGGCGATGGCCAGCAGATAGGCGTTGGCCTGCTCGGCGTTCTGCGCGACTTCCTTGCGCAGCGCCTTGCGCCAGAGTTCGGTGCGGTACTGCTTCACCTTCTCCGACTCGCTGATCGACGTGACTGGCTTGTCCGCAGCGGCGGAGGACTTGTCGCCCTTCGTTGCTACGGCCGGCTTGCCGGCGGACTGCTTTGCAGCCGGCGCCTTGGCGGCATCACGCTCGGCCTTGATCCGGTCGGCCACCTTCTTCTGGTTGCACGCCGTATCGAAGCACTGCCCGCTGTAGACCTTGCCCATGGAGTCCGGCAGTCCGCTCACCGCGGCGCCGAAATTCTGGCAGGCGTGGCAGGCCTTCGCCTGTTCCTCGCCGACGCCGGTCGGACCATCCACCTTCAGCTGAATGCGGGTATGGTTGTCGCCAGCGCGGATGACACGCACGATCGGGTACTCCTCCTTGAGACCGTACGCAATGCCATCGAGCTTGCGGTCGGTCTTCTCGGTGTAGCAGGCCCGGTTAGTGCAGTTGCCCGTGGCAATCGCCTCACCGAACATCTCCGTCTGCAACGACGAGTTGTGCGGGCATGCGGCACAGTCGGTCTTGTCGAAGATCGCTGCTTCCAGGCTGCACGCGGCCGCCTCGATGGTCTTCTTCAACTCCGACACCGACTTCTTCTCGCTGATGATGACCGGCAGGAGCTTGTCCTGCTTGTCCTTGGCGAGCGTGGCGAGCAGTTCGGCATGACCAAGCTGGAGCTTGCGCTCATTCAGTGCGGCCTGGACAGCTGAGCTACAGTTTATCAGCGCAAGACGCTTATCCAGCGTCGCGCGAGACCAACCAAGAAGCCTCGCGGCTTCGTCGCGATCACCTTTGCAGTGACCGACGATCTTGGAGGCAGCAACGCCCTCCTCGGAGGGCGACATGTTCGCGCGCTGGGCGTTCTCGATGAGCGCCGCGCGGTCAGCCTCCTCGTCCGTCATGACCTTGATGAGGACGGGAACTTCGCCCTCCGGGCCAAAGGCTTCCAAGGCAGCGCGAATGCGCCGTTCACCAGCGACGAGCTCGAAATCGAACTCAGCATCCTCGATGGGGCGCAGCAAGAGCGACTGATAGATTCCGTTCTCACGGATGGACTTCGTCAACTCCGCATGTTCGACCGGATCGAAGTACGTGCGTGGGTTGTAGCGACCCGTGCGGATCTGGCGGATGCAGACTGCAGATGGGAAATGCATTGTGGGTTCTCCGAAACAGAATGGGAACCCGTAACCGCACCGGGAACGTGGTTCCCGATGGGATAAGAAAAGAGAAGCATGGCGGCCCGGCAGAGCAGGAAGCCACGTTACTGCAAAAAGCTGTGCACCGGGTGGTGCGAGGTCGATGCGTCAGGGACGCTGAAGTAGGCGAAAGGATATACCAATCGGCTCGCCTACGCCAGATGCGGCACTGCCTGCCACGGGAATCGTTCCTAGCCCCCGCTTCTTGAGGGGTGATCTACCCGCGGGATGAATCCAAGCCGACCGAAGCCGATATCGAAGAGGCGAAACTGCTGGAAGACGTGATCGCGGACGCGCAGTTGGATGCCGATGCCGCCATCAAGAAGCTGGAACGCGACGCGAGCGACGCGGTCGGAATCGTCTGCCCAGCCATCGTGCGGGCGCTGGTCGAGCGCCATGACACGGTCCGAGAGGCCCTGGGCAAACGTCGAGTGACGCTACGCGCGTCCTGGACTCACCAGCGTGGCTCCACCTCAATATCCAAGCCGGCGTACGACATCCACATCACGTCATCGGCTGCGTACTCTAGGGCACGGCCGACGGAAAACAGGAAATCTTCACCGGATTCCGAGTACACATCTGCTTCGATAAGGATTGGGATCGACCTGATATGCCTGAGTCCCCCCGCCAACCGGAAATCCACCTCTTCCAATGTGGCCGCGGCGATCCGCGCCACAATCTGCGCGAAGGCTGACCCAATGCCTTGCTCGCGCCAGGCGGGCTCCGCCCAGACATCATTGACTTCCAACGCGCAGCCGCTTCCATGGCTCAGCGTTAGGTCGAAGGTGCAGTAGCCAATGGGCGTCAGGTTGTGAGTGCAGGCGATCAGGCGATATTGGATGCTCTGAAACTGAATCCCGTCTTCCACGAACATCGTCGGGGGCTTCGTGCCATACTCCCGATGGAGGCCGAAGCCTTCGAGGATGCTGTAGCGCTCCGAGCCCTTGTCCAGCTTCTTCGCGTCCTTCACACCCTTGCGCAGGTGCTGGAGCACCGCGCGTATCCCGGGCGCCTTCGGCGGCTCCGTGAAGACGACGAAGTCAGCCACCCCGGCGTCATCCCATTCCGGTCGGGCAAGTTCGAGGGGCAACGGTCGCGCCAGCGCCTTGTCAGTGGCACGCTCGTCCGCCAGTAGGTCTTTCGTCTTCATGGCAAGCTCCTCGTGTGTCAAATGGGGTACAGCATACGCGCCCCCGCCGGTTCCCTTTTCCTGCGACCGTTTAACGGTCGGCTTCGGTACGAGGGGTTGCCGGGATCGACGACCCTAGAAAGTGCGGATGTTTGGGCCGATGTGCCGAGGGAGCTTACGACGACGGGCGTCAAGCGGCTATTCGACCGTCTCCGACCGACCCGGAGCGGCCGGTCGCGCTCTCGATGTCCAGCGGCTGCTACCAGAGCAGTGCGGTCATCCAAATTTACTTTTCTGGAACAGTAGTTCGGCCCTTGCGGAATTTAGACTGAGAGATTCCAAGCTTGAATCCAATTAGGACGCGCAAAAAGACTACGCGCTTTTTACGTACACGCGTCAGGTGTATGCAAAATGAATTTGTCGAGGGACGGGCAGCGCTTCGAGCTATCGGCTATGTCGTAAAAAAACAATAATGAGGCTTTCATCTCGCGGATCGCGCCCGCTGCGAGAGCTATACTCGCCGCACTATATTGACGAGAGACATGGCTCATGATCTTCGCGCGCATCGCTGACTGGATCGAGACGCAAGAACCGTGGCTTTCTGACGCCGCCCGCCGTTTGGTCATAAACGGCCGAATTGATGAGGCCGAGATTGGCGAGATCATCGCCCTGGCGAAAGCGCACGCTGGAATCGATGATCCGGCAGGCCGTGTCGCACAGCCCCTAACTCGCGATATGCTGCCGGCCGTCGACGCGGCCTCGAAACCAATCACTCTCTTGGCGCTGCGCACCCTGCGTGGGGTTAACGCCATCGCCGCAGACCAGTCGATCCCGTTCTCGCCGATCGGCGTGACGGTTATCTATGGAAACAACGGGGCGGGCAAATCGGGATATTCTCGAGTATTGCGCAAGGCGTGCCGAGCGAGGGCAACCGGCGGACTCATCTTGGGCGACGTTTTCTCGGATGCGGCGGGAGAGAATCCGAGCGCTGAGATCCTTGTCCAGCGCGAGGGTGCCGCCGGCCCCGAAACGCTGGCTTGGCAACAAGGCTCGCCGGCCCCTGCGGAGCTGGCGACGGTCGCCGTGTTCGACAGCCAATGCGCGCGCGCCTTCACTGACGCGGAAGGCGAGGTCGCATATACGCCGCGCGGCCTCGACGTTCTCGCGAAGCTCGCGACCTTGTGTGGCACGCTTCGCGCCCGGCTCGAACTTGAAATCAACGGCATTCAAGCGTCGGCCGCTTCCTTCGCCGACCTTCTGGGCGAACATGCGGTAGGCCGCTCGCTCGCAGCATTCGAGAAGCGCTTCCACCTTCCGGCGTATCGAAAGGAGCTCGCGGCGCTCGCCACGCTGTCCGAAGCGGATGTCGCGGAAATCAAAAGATTAGAGGAGGAGCTTGCCGAGGCGAATCCCTCTGCGCGTGCGGCCGATCTGCGCGGCAAAAAGGCCCGCATTGAAGGTCTGGCGACGCGGTGGGAGCGGTGCGAAGCGGCGCTCTCCGATGATAAGGCGTTAGCCGCGATTGGGTATGGGGCGGCGGTTGTTGCCGCTGAAACTGCAGCCCGGCTTGCAGCGGAGGCTTTTGCTGCGGACGGCGGCCTGTTGCCGGGAACAGGCTCAGATCCGTGGCTCGCGCTGCTGAGCGCCGCGCGGCATTACTCAACGACGTTGGCCTACCCGGAACATCGTTTTCCGCACGTTGATGGCAGCCAGTGCGTGCTGTGTCAGCAAAATCTCACTGCCGCGGCAGCCGAGCGCATGCGACGTTTCGAGACGTTCATTGAGCAAGAGGCGCAAAAGCTCGCGGAGGCCGCTAGGATAAAGGCCAGCGCCGCATTCTCCTCCATTGCCTCGGTAGATCCGGCCGCCCTGTGGGCAGACCATGCGCTTGTGAACGAGATCGAACAGGCCAAGCCGGGAGCGGGCCAGGTCCTGCAACAAGCGGCCGACCGCTTGTCGAGCAGGCAGGCCGCGCTCACCGAAGCTTGGGTTGCTAAAAGGTTCGACGCTGCGGCCCCGGCGATCTCTTTGCATTCCACTGAGCTACGTGATTTGTCTCGCGCCATCGAGGAAGAGGCCGCGCGCTTTGACAAGCTCGCGGCGGCGGACGGGCGCAAGAAGAGCGAGCAAGCGCTCGCCGACTTGAAGTCGCGGCAAGCACTGTTGGGTAGGCTCACGCAGATCATGCAGATCGGGGAGGACCTGGCCTTGAAGAAAAAGCTTCAAGCTGCCCATCGAGCAGCGGATTCGACCCCAGTTTCGAGAAAGATGAGCGCGCTTCACGCCGAAGCATTGTCCGCTGACGCAGAAGCGGCTTTCGTCCGCGAGTGCGCCGCGCTGGGCGTCGGCCATGTGCCGATCCGCAGCACCACGCGAACGGAAAGGGGGAAGGCGAAGCAGCAGGTGAAGCTTGCCACTTCTGGCGGCGAGCGGGTGGGCGAAGTCCTCAGCGAGGGCGAGCAACGCGCGCTTGCGCTTGCCACCTTCATGGCGGAAGTCTCGCTGATGGAGGGGCATGGCGCGATCATCTTCGACGATCCCATGTCGTCGCTCGATCACGCGCATCGTGAAAAGGTCGCCCGCCGCCTCGTTCAAGAAGCGTCGAGCCGGCAGGTGATTGTGTTCACTCACGACTTGCCGTTCGCTCTTCATTTGGCCGATGAAGCGAGCGCCCAAAAAGTCGAGGCGAGCGCAATGAGCGTGCGGCGCATCAGGCAGCGCGCGGGGCTGGTTTTCCCTGAGCTTCCCTTTGCAGGGATCAAAGTTGGTGAACGCTTGGAGCGCATCAAGAATATGGCGACGGAGGCCGATCGCCTTCTAGATGCGGGAGAAGTCGATCACAGCGAGAATCTCGTCCGGACTGGATATGGACGGTTGCGCGAGACTTGGGAGCGAGGAGTGGAGGAGGCAATTCTGTGCGAGACGGTGGTGCGTTTTCGGCCCGGCGTGTCGACACAACGGCTCCGGGCCGTGGCGCTGAGCGATGAGGAATACGTGGCGCTCCACGAGGCGATGGCGCGCTGCTCCCACTTCGCTGCGCATGATACCGCGGCGGATACCGACACGACCCCGCCGACTGCGGATGAGTTGCGAGCAGACATCGAGGCAGCGAGAGTGTTCTTCGCGACTCGGAAGAAGCTCAACGACGACACCGATCGCCGCCGTCGGGAGCTTCTTGAACGCTCGGCGGCTTTCAAGCAGGCCTAAAAGAACACATCGGCCCCCTTTGGCTGTGCGTCGCGCGTCTATGTCGCCAAACAATTGGCAGCGATCTGCTAGGCGATAGAAAGCATGCAATAAAATCGCGCAGGAGGCGGCCCGTCACGGCGTGCCTTGACTACTTCGCACGCTTCGCTTTCGCAGGTTGCCTGCCGGGTGTGCATGGGTGCGTGTAGGTCCGTTCGCGACACAGCATTGTCTGCCTGTAGACGTTCAACTCGATTGGGGTGGATGTCTTCAAAGACAAGCAAGCAACGTTCGTTGTGGCGCATCGAATGGTCGCTTACTGACTGATTCCGACGTTTGCACGCCCAGCCGACGATGCGGGCTACTTTCACCTTCTGGCCGAATCCGGAAATCGCCCGACTACCCGGCCTCGCCGCTGACCCTGACTTCCGCTACCGTTTAGGCTTGTTCGACGCCTGCCAGCAAGGCGCGGTGGCACACTCACATTCCTGCGGATGACGGCAGGCATCGAACAACCCTAAACGAACTCGGCCGTCAGCTCTTCCATTGCCCTCGGAACTCGGCGATCAGCCGAAAAAAACCCTCCACGAAGGGAGGGCTGGGAGAAGGGTCCAACTGAGAGAGTTTCCGTAGCGGGCACTACGGAAACTATCTTATGGCGGTTTGGGGTGTCGCATTGTCCCGAAAGCTCAGCTATTTTGAGTGCCTTTCTCCGGCACCGGGCCAATCGGTCTGGCCAGCAGGGTGGTGACCGCCCCGCTGACCTGCCAACCGCCCAGCTCGCTCTCGAAAATGCCATGGACAAGGCGATCGAGGCAGATGACTTCTACCCCATTCGCTTCCACCGTGCCGAGGACGTTGGCAACAATCGTGCCGCGCGTTCCGCGGCGCTTGATCGTCGCCACGCCTTCACCCAGGGTGACAGTGCATTCATTCGCTTTCATGCGGCCTCCTTGAGCAGCTGGCGCTGGTCGCGATTCTCGCGGCCGTGTAGCGCCGCCAGGTCCTCGACAAATGCATCGAGAAGCGTATCCATGTGCAGAAACGCTTCGTCCTCCAGTTCCGGCGTCGCCCAGTCCAACCCGGCTTCCATGGCGTCGCGCTTGTGCGCCACCATCTGGTCCTGGTACTTATCAATGCTCCCCGGCAGGTGGAAATACACCACCTTCAACTGGCCCTTCCGGTTCCACCGCAGCGCGCGTCGCATCGCCTGATACTCGATGCGCCACGTCCACGAACGGTCATAGAAGAGCACGTAGTCGGCATTGGGCAGGTTGTACCCTGCCCTACCCGAGCCCTTCGTGCACAGCAGGCCGGTGGCGGAGCCATTCACAAACCGCTTGTCCTTGTCGGCCACGCGTTTCGTGATCGGGATGCCGCCATGGAACGGGACTGTCTCGACGCCCCGAGCCTTGAGCTGCCCCGCTATCAGGTCGATCACCCGGGGGTTTTCGGCAAACAGGATGGCCTGCTTTCCTTCCTCGGCGATGGCATTCAAGCGGTCGATCACGGCGCGTTGCTTGCTGGTCAGCTGCCCCAGCGTCCCCACCCCGTCCACCCCATACTGCGGGTAGTTGGCGGCGAAGTGCACCGCGCGGATCCGAGCCAGGATCGCGATCAGGTTGTTCGAGCGTCCGTCGGTGCGACGGATCTCCCGATACCATTCCGCGAACTCGTCGGCCGTGCGCAGATACAACGACAGGTGCGCCGGGTCCCAGTCCGTCTCGACCACTTCGACTGCCGGTGGATCGATCTGGATGTACCTGGCCACGTCTGGCTCGCAAACCAGCCGGCGCTTGACGTGCGGCGCCAGCATCTGGCGGTACAGCGGCAAGTTGCCGATCTTCGGCACCTCCCGCTTTGCGCCGTCCTGCAGGCTCTCGGCAAACTCCCATGTCACCCATTCCAGCACGACGAAGTCATCCCGGAACCGGTCTACCCCGCGCTGGGCATGCTGCACGGTGGCCAGCCATTGGCTATCCAGGTAGCCACGGCGGTAGCCATAAGGCTGAGCGGCGGTACCATCACCACCCGTGAATGCGATAAGGCCAAACACATCGCGCGGGTAGTTCGCGATAGGGCTCCCGGTGAGGATGTAGCGGCGCCTCGCCGACAGCTGCCAGAGCGCGCGGCTCTGGTCGCTGTTCGGGTTCGACAACCGTTCCCCTTCGTCGGCCACCAGCAGGCCAATCCGGCGTCGGAGCCGATGGGCGTATGTGACGCGCCGAGACGCTTCCCGGCACACCGGCATGCGCAGCCGCTCGTAGGCAATGAGATTAATCTGCCCGAGCGCGCCAAGGCTTTCCGGCGAGTCGATGACGTGTACCGCCGCCGGTGGCAGGATCTGCGCCAGCTCGGCACGCATTTCCGGTACCAGGCGTGCCTCAACAACGATCAAGCCGTGCTTGACCCCGGCCAGCAGGATCAGCGCCGCGGCGAGCCTCGACTTGCCGCAACCCTGTTCCCAGGCGGCAACCGCGCCGCACGGTTTCTGCAGCAGTTCCACCAGGTCATTTTGCTGAAACTCCCAGTTCAGCCACCGATCGATGCCGAGCGCCTGCATACGCAGGCGCAGCGCCAACGCCTGTCCCGGATACTTCACCGAGAGGCCTTCGTGCACGGTCTCCCATGTCTGGGCCGACCGGCTGACGGCAAAGCGGCTCATGAGCTCGTCCAGAGTCAGCACAAACTGAGCATTGCCCGCCTGATAAGCGTAGCGGCCGTCCGGCTGGCGAACGAATGCCACGGCCTCGCCTGCCTTGATCACGGGGCTGCCCCACTTCAGCGGATCCGCGACATGGCTTTTGAGGGCCACGCCGCTGATGGCTTCCGCGGCATTCACGCCAGTCGTCCAGACGGTGTGCCGCAGGGGCGTCGCCTGGCGCGCGCTACGCCGCAGCCGCTTCCCAAAATGCTCCAAGAAGCCCGGTGCCAGTTCGGGCACGCCGCCGGCGTCACGGATCAGCCGCAGAAGGCTGCCCAGCGCGGCCATCGGGTCGTCCTGCACGAGATAGGCTTCCAGATCGAGGCGGCCGCTGCCGGCATAGCGCATGCCGTGCGGCAGGCGCTGACCATCCAATGGCAGGATGCGCCGTTCCAACAGCCGGTTGAGCACCATGGCCTCCACGAATCCGCACTCGAAGCCCAGGACGATTCGACGCCCATCATTGGCAATGCGTACCCGTTTCTGCGAAGTCACCGGCCGCATGATGGCAGGGCCGGTATCGTCCAGCACCTGATGGTTCAGGCGTGGCTCATGGTAATGACGGTCATCCACGTTCAGGTCCAGGCCGGGCAGCGGGACGGTGAAATCGCCGTGCGCTTGACGCACGACGCGCCCCATCCGGTAGCGGCCGAACACCGCAATGGAGGTGTGCACCGTGGCGCCTTCCTCCCGGAAGGCCGAGGCCGGCAAATCAAAGATGCCGACCACGCGGCGCGCGGCCGTGCTGTGCGCATCCCGGTGATCCACGACGTTCGCGAAGCGATCGACAAAGCTCGTCGGCAACAACGCTACCACCACCTGCGCGGCCTCGAGCGCCTGGGCCAGCGCATATTCATGGCTGAGGGCGCTGCTGTTGGCCCCGAACCGGCCCCACGTGGTGCAGCAGAAGGGCTGCAGATGCGGCGATTCGAGGTGGATCGAGAACGGCGGGTTGATAATGGCTACGTCGAAGTGACGCGGGTGAATCTCCTCCATCCCAGCCATGCGGAAGCTTCCTTCGAAGCCGGCGGCCTCTACACACTGCTGGACAGCGGCAATCGTCGGCTCATGCACGTCGACGCCATACAGCGTGTGCGCCGCCGGATCCGCGAACTGCAACAGCCGGGCGGAGCCGACAGAATTGTCCAGCACCGAGACCTTACGGTCGGGGCGCCAGCTGTCCACAACGCCCCACATCTGTCGGGCGATGGCATCGGTGGTAAAGAATTGCGACAGATGCCTCTGACGCGCGGCATGCAACTCTCCCATGTGGGAAATCTTGTCTGCCTGCGAACCGAGGCTGACGATGGCCCGCAAGGGCTCGTACCAGTGAGTCATAGGGATCCTGAAAAAGAAAATGCCCCGTCGTCGACGGGGCAGGAGAAGGTGCCAAGCTGCTTAGGCAGCAGCCGGCTCTTGCAGGTGCTGGGCGACGAAGGCTAGAAGGCCTTATCCGAGACGCGCGGCGAACCGCAATTCCCAGTACTCGTTGTATTGCAGGACGTCCAACCCTGGGAAAGTCCGCCGCTGCTGCGCAGCGAATACCTCACCATGGTCGAACTGGCGCAGGCAACCTGCCAGGGCGGGCTCGCCCGCATCCTGCGCATACGCGGCCAGCGCTAGCAAGGCCGCGCGCACGTCGGCATGCGCGTCTGCTGCAACGCGCCGTGACGGACGCGCGGCAGCCACAGGCAACGAAGGCGCCTTGAGCCGCAGCCGCACGACTTTGGCGTGCCGGCGCACGGCATTGGGCTGATCGAACTGCAGCGCCGCAGCGAGCGTCTCGGCGACCTGCCGGTACGCCAACGCGCGGCCGCTGGCCTGGTACCGCTCGGCAAGCACCCGCCAGTAGCGGTCGAGATCGGGCGTATCGCCGGCGCGGATGGCCTCCCAGATGTTCGGGTGGCCGTTCACCGGAATGCGCGTCTCGTCGATGCACACGGGTGCGCCTTCGATGCCGAACTCCTTGCTTGCCCGATCGATCAGGCTCGCAACGAGGCGTCGAAGGAACCGACGAAAGTCGCCAGCCTGGTCGATAGGCACGGGAACGATCGTCGCATCGGCGCGGACCTGCGCGGCAAGCGCGCAGACCCGGTCATAGGCATCGAGCGAAGCGCCCTGCGCCGAGCGAAACGCCTCAACAAGCGCGTTGTACATCTCAGTGCCGTTCCTGCATGGCGTCCTGGCCGTACTCGCCCACGAACAGCATGAGCGGTTCAGCCAACTCGTGCGAGAACTTAAACTCCCACTTGTCGTTGTAGAGCGTGATGTCGAGGCCCGGCATGGACATCTTCTCGCGTGAGGTGTATTCCAGCTGATGCAGATCGATTCGCTGCAGCATGCTCGCCAGCACCGCGTTACCCGCCTTTCCGGCGAAGGTAGCCAGGCCTGACAGGCAGTCTGCCGTGGGCTGCGTGCTGTAGTAACCAACCCTGCGGCGGGCAGATTTCCACCCCGCCTCGGAATGGACGCTCTTTTTGAGCACGACGCCGGACGCGGTGCGCTTCACTTCCGCATTCCGGTGCAAGCCGAAGCCACGGACAATGCGTGCCGCAGCTTGCCGGTACGCGGTGGTGGCACCGCCGTCGCCGTTGTAGTACGCGCTGAGGGATGCCCAGAGCTGGTCGACATCGGGGATATTGCCTTTTTTCAGCGCCTTGCCGATATCCAGTCCGGCGCGGTCGAACTCGGCCTGGTTGTCGATATCGAGTCGCGCCCCCACCGGGGCGAACTCGCGACGCGCGCGGCTGACAACGTTCCCAGCCAGCGCGAAGCAGAACTTCTCAAGTTCGTCGTCCTGGCGGTACTCGGAACGCACGCCGACTGCAAAGAACGGCTCGCCTGCGCCTGTGCTGGCCAGCGCCTCGCGCTCAAACTGCGCGGCATCCTGGTAAGCCTGGCGGGCCGTACGCTGGGCCGCAATGAATTTCTCAATGATCTGGTTGTACATGTCGGTCTCTCAAGGAATATGGGAGACCGCCCCGTCGGGATGGTCTCCCGAGGGAATGAATCGGTGAATCAGGGCGGACGGAACCGCTTAAGTGGCCAGTTCCATCCAGCGCTGGGCGGACTCGCGGCTCATGTCGGTGGAGGCTTCCAGACGGACAGTGGCGCGGCCGCCATCGGGCGGGGTTTTGACTTCGTCTTCGCCTGCACCTTCGAGGTCATGGTCGACGACGATCACGGGGACGTGGGAGTCACTCCCAACGTACTGCACCAGGCCGCCGTCCAGATGCACAACGATCGTCGGCTTCGCAAGGGTGTTGGTCATGGCGTGGCCCCTCAGTGAATCGAGATGGCGCGGCCGATCGGCATGGGCATGAATCCCAGTGCCCACCACATCGCAGCCGGATGATTCGGAAAATCAGGAATCTCCGTACGCTGGAAGATGTCCGGTACAAGCTCGATCGCCGAGGGGCGGGCCCTCACCGTTTCGCGCCATTTCCCCTGCAAGCGCAGCCAGGTCAATTCGGCGCGAGCGATGTGATCCCATTCGCTGGGTAACAACGACTCGTTGAACAGGTCGGCGCCTTCCGCGGTTATAACGGCAACCACTTCGTGATAGCGGCCGAGTTCATGCGGGAAGCCGCGGCGGACAAACCGCAGGACTGTGGGATCCGGATTGCCGAAGATGCGCTGCAGCTGCCGGATGTACACCGCGCACTCGCGCCGCGAGCGTTCGCTGTAGTCGTCGCGACCAACCTGCGCGCACGCCTCCTCGGCCGGCACCGGGCCGACTTCAATTTCGATGGTGTTGAGTTTAAACATGGCGTTACCTCGAGAAAGTGGGAACGCCCCCACCGGGGGCGTTCCCGATGGGTGATTGAGTCCGGAAGCGCGAATGCGACCGGATTGGTGTGCCTAGATGGCGATAACCTGGTTCAACTGCTCACATGCCGCAGCGTAGACGTTGGATAGCGAGGCGCTGCGGGCATAGCCTCGCCGCCGTGCTTCGCGGGATCGAACAATGCCAGCTTTTCGGCGAGCGTCAGGCTGCGATGGCCGACCGGCTTGACAGTGACCCCAACGTCAGCCACTGCGACCTCTACGGCAAGGCCTTCCGTGAAATGCGCGGCACGCGCCGCACTGGTGGGGATGCGCACGGCGAGGGCGCTGCCCCATTTCTGGATCGTAAGTGTTGCGGACTTGGACATGGCAACCACCTGTCGGAATGTAGAGACGAGTTTATACATGGAGACACCATGCATAAACACCGTCTCGCCTTTGCCGCCCGGATTGGAGAAACGCCTGGAGGTCATACGTTTCCTCGCAAGGCGGGATACGCCCCACCGGAGAGTATTTCCCGGTGGGTAGTGGAATCGGCCGCTGGCCTGAGCGGTCACGCGGCGGCAGCAGGCTTCCGGTCCAGACCCAGCAGCTTCGCGAGAAGCCAGCTGATCAGCACCAGAAACTCGATCTCCGCAACGATGTGCACTTGCATGGCAGCAAGGCTATCGTCCTCGGTAGTACAAAGAAAGAAGAGGACCGCGAACAGGTTGATGACGGTCGCGAGGACAGCCAGCGCGGTGATACGGGAGAAGATACGCATGGAAGGGCTCCTGAAATGGAGCCTTCCCCATTGGGAAAAACCCCAATGGGTGGAAATGAAGATGGCCGGTACGCCGGCAAGGTCGATGCGCTGATGCGCGGAGAATCGGACGAATCTTACCCTGCCTGCCAGCGCGGGACAAGAATCGGATGCTTAGCGCGCGCACGCTGCCGCCTCGCGCGCCCGGCGGTTGGCCTCGCGGATGCGATTGACCACTGCCCAGCGCCGCTGCTCGACCTCCTCCGGATTTTCGAGCTTGGCATAGTCCTGCACCGGCCCCTCGCCCACGAAGGGCTTGTAGTCCTGGGGCAGCTTGCCTTCGGCCTTGGCCTTCTCACGCTGCATGCGACCCAGCCCATCGCTTGTCTCCGTGATCGCTACATAGTCCCACCGCGCTGGCACGGCCGCCTCGGAGAACCAGATCTCTCCCTCGCCCTGCCCCACGATGGCGACCACGTCGTAGACGCTGCCCACAGGCGATGGGATAGCACGAACCTCGAAACGCAGCACCTCCGGCCGTGGATGCCAGAACACCCGGTCCAGGTAGCGCTTGAACGTGAACGCATCCAGTCGGGCGATCTCGCCGTACTGCGGCTCGCCGGGCGCGATGAACTCCGGTTCGTGCTTCGGGCGGTTGCCCAGGGAGATTTCCCGGGAAGTCGGATTGCGGGATGACATGGGGGATTTCGGTAAAAGACGCCCGAAATTCTAACGCTTTCGGCGCCTACGCCGGCAGGACACCTCGGAAAATGGTTGGCGGCGAACTTCGCCCGCCCGCCGCCTTGACTTCGGCGCGGGGCCGGTATCTTGGTCTTAGACCACTCCATTCCTTGCCGCCCATGCGATTCACACGACTCGGACGCCACGACCCTATCGACTTTAACGCCCGCCGCCAGGCCGCCTTCGCGCGCAAGCAGCAGCGCGAGCGCGACCGATATCCGCTCTTCGCGGAACACGTGGCCGCCGAACAGCACTCGGCCGACGAGGAACTGGCTCGCCGCCAGCAGCGCTCCGACAGGCTCGAAACGACGATGCGCGGACTGCACGCCCGCGTCTGGCGCGAGAAACGCGCCGTCTACTTCTCGCTGACAGCCGAGCAGCGGGCTGACGTTCGCGCCAAGTGGCAGGCCTGGACCGGGCCCACCAGCGCCCTCTACTTCGCCTATATCGTTGACAAAGTTAGCGGCGAGGCCGCACGGCGCGCCGAGGCCTCCCGCGCGCACGCGCTGACCATCCGGCGACGGGTTCTTGCGCGCCTGCCGGAACAACTGGAGATGGCATGACTCCTACCGCCGAACAAGAGTGTGTCGTGGAGGCGGTGCGTGCCGGTGGCGCCGTCAAGGTCAAGGCGTACGCCGGCGCCGGCAAGACCTCCACGTTGCGCATGGCCGCTGAGGCCCGCGGCCGCGCGCGTGGCCTGTATCTGGCCTTCAATCGGGAGATCGCCAACGAAGCGGCCCGCAAGTTTCCGCAGAACACCCGTTGCCGCACCGTGCATTCGCTCGCCTACAGCGCCACGCGCCCGGAGATCACGCGCAAGCTCAGGAATCCGGTCGAGCCACCCCATCAACTGGCGATCCGCTACGGCTTCGGTAAACTACGCCTGCCCCACCACCATCGGCAAGGATCTGGAACTCAGCCCGAGCAAGGTCGCCCGGATGGTGATGGACGGCGCCGCGCGCTTCTGCCGCTCCGCCCAGGCAGAGCCGCTCGCTTGGCACATCCCGGTCGAGGCGATCGTCAAGGAAGAGGAAGCCGAGCACCTGCGCGAATCGCTGCTGCCGTATGTAAAGCGGCTCTGGGATGAATATCTTGATCCGAATGCGCCGTCTGCCATCGCCCACGACGTCTATGTCAAGCTGTTTGAGCGCAGCCGGCCGCGCATCGGCGCCGACTTCATCCTGTTCGACGAAGCGCAAGATGCCGACGGCCTGATGCTGTCGGTGCTGCGCGCGCAACAGGCGCAGGTCATCTACGTGGGCGATCCCTACCAGCAGATCTATGAGTGGCGCGGCGCTGTCAACGCCATGGACCATATCCGTGCCCCGGAATGCGCGCTGACCGAGTCGTTCCGGTTCGGCCCGGCCATTGCACAGCTGGCCAGCCGCGTGCTGCGGCTGATGGATGAGGACACGCCAGTGCGCGGCCAGGACCACGTCGAGTCCCGAATTCTGCACGATTCGACCTCAGGCCACGACCGCTTCGACGCGATCCTTTGCCGCAAGAACGCCACGGTCCTGACCCATCTGGCCGAGGGCATCGGCCGCGGCGACCGCGTCGCCGGACGGGCCAACGTCGACGAGCTCCGGGCGTTCGCCGACGGCGCCGAGCAGCTGATGCGCGGCCAGCGCATTGGCTACCCAGCCACCCTCGCCTTGTTCGAGACCTGGGAGGAGGTTCAGGAGTACGCCGAGTCGTTCGCCGGCCGCGACCTGAAGCCGCTGGTGCAGCTGATCGACAACGAGGGGGTGGACTATCTGCGCCTGATCCTCACCCGCGTGTCCCCAGAGGACGAAGCCGACTACATCGTGTCCACCGTCCACCGCGCCAAGGGCCTTGAGTGGGACCGCGTGCAGCTCGCCGGCGACTTCAAATTCAGGAACGGCGACGACGGCAAGTTGACCATGGCGCCGGAAGAAATGCGGCTGCTCTACGTCGCCATGACCCGCGCCAAGCGTCTACTCGACGTCAGCGAGATCCGGCGCGATCTGTACACCATGTTCCGGGAAGCCGGCGTCTAAGGAGAGGAATCCATGATCACCGTGCGCATTGGCGGGAACGAGTTTCCGCTCGACGATGTACTGGAAGATCCCGGCCGTTACGCGCGTCACCTCGAGCGCGCGAAGACGGTCCAGGGTTTTGCGGAATGCGAATGCAGCACTCGGCGCCCACGGCCCAAGCTGGTGATTCGCCGACATCGGGACATCTTCCTGCTCGCGCGCTGGCCGGAACAGGCACACCACCATGCTGCAGGCTGCCCATTCAACCGCCAGGCGCTGGCCAAGTCGGGCGCGAGCGACAACCTGGACCCGTTCCGGATGAAGGACGGCCACCATGACATCCGCCTCGATGCCTCGCTCTCGGTCAGCGCGCACACCCCAGCCAAGACCGTCCAGCGCCTCCCCAAAGGGCAGAGCACGAAGCCGCAACGGCGTTCGGCGGGGCTGCTTGCGTTTCTGGAATACGCCTGGGAGCAAGCAGGGCTGAACGTATGGCCGGGAACGGGTTCGCGCGGCTGGAACGCCTGCTGGTCACAGCTGACAACGGAGCTGGCAGAATGCCGTATCAACGGAAAGCCGGCCGATGGGCTGCTGCACGTCATGCAACGGTGGGACCCGAGCCGCAGGACGGAGATCCTGGCGGAGTTCGAAGCATGGCAGGGCAGGCTCACGTCCACTCCGGCCGGCAATCCGCGCGGCATCGTGATCGGCGAAATCGAATCCCACGGCACGACCCAGTTCGGTGGCAAGTTCGTGCTGCGCCAAAGTACCCAGCGCTTCTTCATGGCCGCCGACCTCTACGCGCGCCTGCAGGTGTCGTTCGGGGGCGCCCTGTCCGGCATCGGCAAGGCAGAACAGCGTTGCGTCGCCGTCCTGCTGGTCGAGCGGTCGAAATCAGGCTACCTGACGGTGGTCGATGCCGCGGCCATGCTGGCCAACCGCCAGTTCCTGCCTTGTGACTCGTCATACGAGGTTGCCATGGCTGACTATCTGGTCGGCCTGCAGCGGGCATTCCGCAAACCGCTGCGCCACATTGGCCGAGCCGCCGTGCATCCCGACTTTGTGTTGACCGACGTGGCTCCTGAGGCCGTCATCGAAGTCCTTGGCATGACGGGCAATGCGGACTACGACGCCAGGCTCGCGCAAAAGCAGGCGTTCTACCGCGCCAACGGCGTGCCGGTGATCGAATGGCGCCCTCAGGACCAGCAGATCACGTGTGTCCGGCTGCCCCGGCCGAGCGCTGCATGAGCAGCCGGGCACCACTGGGCATGAACCGTGCGTATCTGAAGGCAGTTCAGCTGGTGCACCAGTACCGCGCCGCATCTGTCCCGCTTGTCCAGCGGCATCTCGGCATCGGCGCCGAGCACGCCGAGTCGCTGCTGGCGCGCATGGCAACAGAGACCACTGTGGTCCGGCGAATGCCCAACGGACTCTATCTCTACGTGGGCGAAATCGTCGCTGACGAGCTCACTGCACTGTACGGATTTGCCGAAGAGGTCCTCGCTGTCATCGCCTCCGGCGAAATCGACGTGGACGCACTCAGAGCCGCCGCGGTGAAGTTCGGCCTTTCGGCCCCACGTGACGCGCCTCCCTACACCTGCTTGACTTTGCCCGCGATTGGATAGGCTGGAAGCATCCCTCACCTTCCACCGACCCGATGGGCTACATCAATCCCCTCCTGCGTCTACCCGCTGCACAGCAGCTCCTGCGCCTCCCACCAGAGCAACGCCGAGCCATCGCTGCGGTGCTCCACGAACTGCGCGAGGCATCGAACGCCGAAGCCGAATTGTCCTGGCGCCGTCGCAAAGGCCCCATGGCGGCGTATTGGCGTGCCGTCTCAACCTACGCCCGGCATTTTGTACATGCGCTCACGCAGCACTGCGAGTGTCCGCACGAATCGTCCTCGGTGGCTGATTCCCCTTCTGCCACAGACACCGGCACAGCCGCGAATCAGCAGGCCAGGGATTTTGCTTTTCCATCCCATACCCGGGACACCCGAACCATGGACATGTTCGAGAAAACGAAATGAGCGAAAACACCAAGATCGAATGGACCGACCACAGCTGGAATCCCTGGGAAGGCTGCCAGCGGGTTGGCCCCGGCTGCGACCACTGCTACGCTGAGGCCCGCAACGCACGCTTCGGCGGTGGCCAATCCCAAAACTGGGGCCCCGGTGCGCCCCGCCGGCGCACATCCGCCGCCAACTGGCGCAAGCCCTTGCACTGGAACGCTGCGCACGACGCCTTCGCCGCGGTACACGGGCGCCGGCAACGCGTCTTCTGCGCGAGTCTGGCCGATGTGTTCGACAACGAGGTGCCGATCGAGTGGTTCATCGATATGCTCGATGTCTGGCGCCAGACGCCGAACCTGGACAAGCTCGTGCTGACCAAGCGCATCGGCAACGCCACGAAGCGATTGGGCGATGCGTTCAACACGCTGATGCTGTGCGACGACTGTGCGGACAATCCCCTCGTTCCGTGGCTGGCTACGTGGATCGCCGGCAATGCCCCCGCCGATATCTGGCTGGGCGCAACCGTGGTGAACCAGGTGGAAGCCGACCGCGACATCCCGAAGCTTCTGCGCGCGCCGGCAAAGACGCGGTTTCTCTCGATGGAACCGCTGCTCGGGCATGTCGACGTGTTCTCGACTCTGACCGGTGAACTGCTGCATACCTCCGGCAACGACTATGCGCCGGGCTCCCTGGACTGGATCATCGTGGGCGGTGAGAGCGGCACGGGTGCCCGGCCGATGCATCCGGCATGGCCGCGCTCGTTGCGTGACCAATGCGCGGCAGCCGGCGTGCCCTTCCTCTTCAAACAATGGGGGCACTGGCATACGGCAGTCGTGGACCGTTCCTCCAGTGAGCCGGTCTTCCGCGAGTTCGCCAGCTTTCAGCAATGGGTCAACAAGGCGCAGACGTGGATCGCCGGCGGGATTTGCCTCGACAGGCATGGCGCGCAGCTCGAGCGCGGTCAAGATTTCATGCGCGCCCGCGACGAGGGCCGGTTCCCCGTGACGGTGATGCACGCGGTGGGCAAGAAAGCGGTGGGCCGGCTGCTCGACGGCGCCGTGCACGACGCCTTCCCTGTGACGTCGTTCGACGTCGCGGCAGCATGCGAGCGTGCGCTTGCACGGGGCGCTGCATGATGGAGCAGTTGAAACTGTTCGGACACGTGGCAGCAGCGTTCGCCGACGCGCCAGCCGAAGGCATCGCCACCGCCCAGCTCTACGATGCCGTGGCGACCGCGGTCGGGATCGATCTCGCCCAGGCTCAGGCCAAAGTCCCGATCGGCGCCGCTGGCACCCTGCACAGCCCGTTCAAGCGCGCCGTGCGCTGGCATCAGCAGACGCTGAAGGCCATGGGCGTCGTGGAGCGCATTCCGGACCGCGCCGGATTCTGGCGGCTGACGCAGCCTGTTACGCACGAGCTCGACCGCGCCGCCAACGGCGTTCGGCTTGTCGCCTTCAGCACCACCCTGGGTGTGGCCGTCTGGGCGCGCCACGAGGAAATCTTCCGCGGCCTTGGCGAACCGATTGCGCTGTGCGTCACCTCGCCGCCGTACCCGCTGCGCCAGGCCCGGGCCTACGGCAATCCCACGGAAGCGCAGTATGTCGACTTCCTGTGCAAGGCCCTCGAGCCGATCGTCGCAGGGCTTGTGCCAGGCGGCAGCATTGTCCTCAATGTGTCGAACGACATCTTCGAGCCGCGCAGCCCAGCCCGCTCGCTCTATATAGAGCGCCTCACGCTGGCCTTGCATGACCGGCTTGGCCTTTCCCTGATGGGCCGCGTCCCCTGGGTCAACTACAGCAAGCCGCCCGGGCCGACCCGATGGGCCTGCGTCGACCGTGTCCAGCTCGCCTCCGCCTACGAACCGGTGCTGTGGTTCACCAACGATCCGTCGTGCGTGCGCGCGGACAACCGCCAGCTCCTCGAGGCCCACACCGCCCGGCACCGCCAACTGATGGCCGCCGGCGGAGAGACTCGTAACGCGGTGTATGGCGACGGCGCCTATCGCATCCGGGCAAGCGCCTTCGGCAATCAGACTGCGGGCCGCCTGCCCCGCAATGTCATCGAGCGGGGTCACAACTGCGCGGACACCCGGGCTTACCGCCGCGCCGCGCAGTCTCTCGGCCTGCCGACCCACGGCGCCATGCAGCCGACCGACATTCCGGATTTCTTTACGCGATTCCTGTCCCGGCCGGGCGACCTGGTGGTCGATCCTTTCGGCGGGACGATCCGCACCGGCCTGGCCGCCGAGCGCCTGGGAAGGCGATGGATCGCCACGGAATGGATTCTGCAGTACGTTCGAGGCGCCGCCGAACTGTTCCGGCAAGCCGACGGATTCCAGATGCACCCGGCCCTACAATGGGCCACCCAACCGAGATAGGCATGCCTCAGTACAACGACAACGACCGCGAATACCCGGAACCGGAAACCGTCCTCGCCATTCGGGGAGCGATCACCACCGGCCAGTTGGGGGGCCCCATGGGCCCACCCGGCCATTGGCTCAACGAATTCTGGCAGATCGGAGCCGCGCTACGCGACCATGCCGAGATCCTGCAGGCTTCGAGAACACCGCGCGCCAGGAAGTCCTGAACACCACAGCCGGCTATCTGGCCATCGACGCGGCATAGCAGGACCGCTGTTCGAACGCTTCATCACACTGGACCGCTGGGCGCCGCCCTCGGGGCAGGCATAATGCCGGCATTTCCGACCCTGACCTTTCCCATGCCCAGCGGCCTCCTACAATGCGCCCACTGCGATGGCGCCCCCACCTATATCGCCGGCCGTCTCCAGGCGGTCATCGTCTGTGAAGAATGCGGCATCTCGACGCCTCCCGTCACCATGGATGCGGACAAGAACACCGCCTTCACCCGGCTAAGCGCCATCTGGAATAGCCGCGTCGAGCATCGCCCTGCCGACCAGGAAGCCGTATCGATGATGTCGCGCCGCGCGCTCACCAGCTCAGACATCCCCTACTTCCTGAACCTGCTCGCGGCGACCACCTCGGACTGGGAGACGGTTGGCCCCAAGTTCGCCGCCATGGCCGCGGCTCTCGCCCAGCCGGGCTACGAGTTCAAGCACGTGGACCCGCCCGAGACCGTGGTGTCGCAGGCTGCCCGCTATCAGAAGCTGCTCCAGCGCGCCAGGATCATCTACGTCGACGGCGCGCCCATGGTCCGCTTCGAGCCAGTGCCGGCGCTGTGCGCCGAGATCGCAGAGGAGGCACTGGCCGACCGGGAATGGCCGCTCTTCGACTTGCACGAGTTCATCGGCAAGGCCATCGATGGCGTGCCGGACCATTGGCAGCCGTGACGCCTTGACTTTGTAACTGGGCTGGCAAGCTGGAACGGTGTTCACTTACCTTCCTCCCTGACCATGGTCCGCTCCTTCATCGCCCTTTTGCTCGCCCTGAGCGCAGCAACCGCAGCCGTCGCTAAAGACGCCGCGCCCTGCCCGCACGTGCTATCAGCGGGCCAGCCGGCCGTTCGCGAGGCGGCGCGGGATACACGGCTTCTCTGCTATCGCGCCTATGCGGTGCTCTACTCGCCCAGCACCCGCACGGCGCTGTGGTCGGCCGAGCGGCTGACGGCCACAGCGGTGGAGGCGGCCCGCAAGCTGCCGCGCGACAGCGACTTCTACGAGGAAGACCGGCTGCCGCCTTCGGACCGGGCCAGACTGCAGGACTTCGCTCGATCGGGCTACGACCGCGGTGGCACCGAGCGGGGACTTTGCCGACAAGGCCTCGCAGGCAGAGAGCTTCAGCCTTGCCAACATCGTCCCGCAGCACAGTATGTCTAACCGCCGGACGTGGAGTCATATTGAGACGTCCACGCGCAAACTTGCTCGGGAGCACGGCTCCATCCAGGTCGTCACCGGCCCTGCGTTCGCCAAGGACAGCCCCACGCTCAACGGACGTGTCCGGGTACCTGGGTATCTGTGGAAAGCGATCTACGTGCCTGGCGTCGGCGCAGCGGCCTATGTGGTTCGCAACGATGCGACGCCGGCGTACAGCGTCATCAGCATCGCCGAGCTTGCCCACTTCACTGGTCTCGAACCCTTCCCAGCATTGGCTGGTGACGCGCGGACGACGCCAATCGACCTCCCGCCACCCACCCCACACCCGGGGGAGAAGCCGGCCCGCCGCGTCGCGTTCGCATGGTTGGTATCCGGCAACGCTGTGAGCGCAAATCGCGACGCGGAATCGCTCGGTCATCTCATACGGCACGCAGGCGCGCTGGCCACGTTGGCTCTCGCCTATGCCCGTTAGCGGCGACGCCAGAAGGAGGGAACATGTTCCTTCCAAAAACATGAAAGGCACGTCTTTGGACGTGCCTTTCGTTCTGTGAGGGCCATCACAGGCCCTCCCGCTCAAGAATGCGATGGTATTCCGAAGAAACGACGGCCTGGCCTCATAGCCAACAACAGCCCGAAGGACATCAACACGAGAATCCCATACAGCGCGCTCACCTCGCGACTCGCCGCATCTGCAGCAGCAGTCGGTACGACCTTCATCGCAGTGTTAGGGCAAATATCGCCGGGCGACGCAATTTCGAAAGCCCCTCAAGCTCCGCCCCACAATCTGCTACCAGGCCTGCCCCTTGCGGGGCAGGCCGCACCGACGCCTCGGCCCAAGTGTGTACCGCCAGCACGGCAGTCTTGACGGGTGCCTGTCCCGTGAGCGCCAAAAAAAAAAAATAGCACCGCACCCACAACGCTCGCGGGGATCACACAATGAAAACCTGCATCACCCGCCTAAGAACGATGAAAACGGAATGGAGGTAGGTCCCGTCGTTGCTACCCGAGGTCCCAGGCTTCGAATCGCTACGCATTGGCGGCATCCTTGAACTTCTGGCCCGGTCTAAATTTCACTGTCTTGGCAGCATCCACCGTGATCTTCTCGCCGGTTCGCGGATTGCGCGCAATGCGTTCGCCACGCTCGCCCTTGCTGAAGGAGCCGAAGCCAACCAAGTTCAGTGCGTCACCCCTGGCCACGGTGTCCATGATGGCCGACAGGGTCACGTTCAGTGCCTGTTCTGCCTTTGCTTTGGTAAGACCGTCCACACCGGCCGCGATCGCGTCAATTAGTTCGGATTTCGTCATGCATTCTTCCTTCTCAGAGTAGGCGTACGGCGGTCACCCAGTATGGACGACCGCGAACTGTTGTCGGAACGGCGATTGCGACCTCGGCAGCGTTTCCCAACGGCTGCAGCGCAGAATGCGTCCCGCAGCAATTTTGATGGGATAAACGCCGCAACTTTCCGGTAAAAGCTATGCCAATTAAACGAGCTTTCCTGATCCTCCACCTTCACGACTGATCTCCCGCGGCGTAGCTGTCCAAGAGCCGGTACAGCGAGCGGCGGCTGATGCCAAGCGCAAGCGCAGCGTGGGATTTGTTGCCGTTGGCTGCTGCAAGTGCCAAGGCCGCCTGCCCAGGCTTGACAACAGGTTTGGAGAGGCGCTCCTGAACGGCGTATGTACTTAAGTACGCATTCGACTTAGTAGGACGACTATGCCCAGCGGCTCGGGCAACGACGCGCTGTCCCTCCTCATGCACCTCACGACTGGCGAGCCGCGCGCCTCGCTTGACCGGCGCAGCATCGCCGGTACTGCGCTGGTACAGCCCCTGGAGATATTCATGGCGCAGGCCGTGTGCAGTGCAGCCCGTCACCTTCCTTACCAGACCATGCTTTCGCAGTACCTCATAGAAATGGCTCATCCATTGGTCAAGTGTATAGTCCGTCGGGGTGGTTGACCCCGTCCTGGGATTGGCCAGCGACGCCGCTCTGGCAAGCAACGGGTACTGCGTCTCCGGCATGTCGATTAAGACCTCTCGCTTTCGCCCACCCTTCGTTCCGCGTTCGACGTGCAGCATGCCGCCGCGCACCGCCACGCCCGGCTGAAGCTTCGCGGATTCCTCAACCCGTAGGCCAAACAGCCACATCAAGCGAAGCTGAACGCCTACCCACTCATCGGTCCTCTCAATCTCCTTGATCTTCGCGTCAATGTCGATGCCATTCCCCGACCAGGACTTGTCTTCTTGGGCAACATAGTGGCGAACGAGCCCATGCTCCGTGCGATCGCCGTATTCAGCAAGCGTCTTGACCAGATACGGCTTGTTCATGAACTCAGCCATCGCGCGCAGATAGGTGAGCTTGTTCTCGATCGTTCCCGCTGTTTGCCCTTTCCGAACCCAGTTATCCACCAACCATTGGACGTGCTTGTTCCGAATCGACCACGGAGATTCAACCGCATAGCCACCCTCCTGCCGCAGCTCGCGCACTGCGGCGCAGACATTGAGAAGGCGATACTCCTGCGTCTTGATGCTCAGCGCATTTCTGCTGCGCCTCGACCTACTGATTACGCGGTCGACGTTGTCCTCGAACAGCGCGATGAGTTCGCCTTCCAGCCGCGCGGGGAACGCGTAGCTCCTGATCTTTCCCCGGAAATCGATCCTGATACCCATACTCGTTAGTCCTGGCCAGCCGTGATATCACCACGGCGGGGGCGCGCTTTACGGTGCGACCCTTTTCCAACACTGTCAAACGCCCCGTTCGTTCGACACCTGCCGGTCACTTCTCCCCACCGGATTTGGGGGACTGCCTTCCTTGCCTTTAGCGATAGCACTCGATCGACCAGACACAGGGAAGAACTGTGGTCCGACCGTCCGCGTAGTCCATGGCCCGGCTCACGCCGAGCCCGTCCCCGCGAATACCCAAGCCGCTGCGTCGATCGACGCGACTGCGATAGCGACCCTTGTGGTCCACCATCGCAAGACTCTTGGGTAAATCGTTCTTGCGCATTTCTGTGCCGGCTGCGCCTACCGGTCGTCAAGTGAAGGGATCCGCGATAGCCGTCTGGCCCGATCGCATCCAATCCCCCGTCCCAAAGTCAGTTCACCTTGGCCGCAGTGTCTCGGGCCGCCTGAACCGTACCCAGCTCTCTCGCTGAATGGACGTGTCTTCCGTGATGGAGCCTTGGGACTGTGCAACTGTGCGCCCCAAAATCTCTCTCATTGCGTTACAGCGCGCACATCGGCGCTGAGATCGAGTGTTATCGCGGTGTGCAGCCTTCCTCAATGTCGGCCACTGTCTGCTTGATTTGATTGAAAAAAATGCCGGATCAATTTCCGGCCTGCACACTGGGCGTCCGCACGTCCTCCTTGAGGTCGTGGTTGCCTGGGATTTGCCACCAACTGGCGGCGAGGTCGATGCGTCGGGGACGCTGAAGGTGCTCAAAGGATAAACCGAAACTCAGCCGCGTCGCAACGAAATCGCCGTCAAATTCGCCAGCATTCGACAACTTGACTTCGCATCGCACCGGGTAGATTCGAAAGGGATCGGATCGCAGTGTCAGATACGTGTTAGCAAGTGTCAGGTCTGTGTGAGCAGGTGTGAGATCAGCGCGACGTGGTGACGCCCGCTGACACCTGGTGACACCACCTAACACATTCCTGTCAGATCACAGTCAGATATGTGACACCACTGCGCTCCGGCAACCTTCAACAAAGCCAAGGAGAGTCTTCAGATGAACACCACCAAAACCATTGCGGTCGATGTCGGCTACGGCAACACCAAGTTTGCCTTCCCCCTGGGTGCGGACGTTGCAACCCGCATGTTTCTTTCGCTGGCCCCAACTCGATCGGCTTCGAGCCTCGCCAACCACGGGGATGGCTATTTCCAGTCGCGCGATGTCGTTCACGTAACTGTGGACGGCGCTGAATACGAGGTGGGCCCGGACGTCTCGATCACCTCTGCATACGGCAATACCGGGCGGACCCTCTCCGAGGACTTCGTCACGACGCCGGAATATGCTGCGTTGCTGTTCGGCGCGCTTCACTATTCACAGGCCAGGGACGTTGGCCAACTCATCCTCGGCCTTCCCGTCCATACCCTACAGAAGTACGCCGGCGTCCTGCAGGAACGCTTTGCTGGCACGCATGACTTCGGCGCCGGCAGCGTCAGCATCAACCGGGTCGTCGCCCTGCCCCAGCCACTCGGATCGCTGGTCACGTTTATGCGTCAATCCGGCAAGGATCTGGACCCGGATGACAACTGCCTGATCGTGGACGTGGGTTACTTCACGACCGACTGGGTTGTCGCTCGTGGCTACATGATGGATGACACCCGCAGCGGCGGCGTTCCCGGCGGATCGTCGCGAATTTACCAACAAGTCGCCCAACTCCTTTCGGCGGACGAAGGCGGGGAGCCGTCTGGCAGCATCGAGCGCATCGACAAGTCCCTGCGTGACGGCAAGCTCATGCGCTACTACAACAAGATGGTCGACCTGCGCCCGTATTTCGAAGTCGCCAAGGCCCAATGTCAAACCGCGGTCAAGGAAATGCAGACGCGGGTGGGCCGCACGGAAGACATCGCAGCCATCGTTCTCACCGGTGGCGGCAGCGCGCTGTACTCCGGCGCCATCCGTGCCGCCTTCCCGCGCTCGCATATCGTCGCGATGGAATCGCCCTGCTACGCCAATGTCCGCGGATTCTTCGACATCGGTAGCGCACGGCAAGCGCGCGGGTAACGACTATGGGGAAGCTCGCCATCAAAGTCACCCTCAACCCGATGACGACGCCTCAGCTCTACGCGCAGCTTGCGCAGGTCAACGACCCGCGCCTGCGAGCCGAGGTCTTCCGCCGTTTGGCAGAGGTCGGCGCGCAGGTCATGGGAGCGAAAGAAGGCGTTGCGGCAACGCCGGCGCCTGCAGGTGCACTCCTGACTACCTTGATGTACCGCTCCGAGGCAGCGTTCGTACCGCCCCAGAATGTCGCAGCGGTCGGGCAGTCCGCTGCTTCCACCCCGAGAGCCCAACTCGTCAGGGAGGAAATCTCCCGGGATGCGCCAGCGGATATCGAGGTGCCCGCCGTGCCCGCCCCAAGCGCACTGGACCTTAGTGCAATGAACTCGGCGATGTCGCGGTTCTTCGATTGACTCGCTCCGGCTTGACTGGCGCTCACTTCGTGGCAATCTACAATCATCACAACGGACGACAGGACTTCACCATGAAATTCTTCGAGTATCTTTCCACCACCCAGGCTCAGAACCGTTTCCTCTTTTACGCGCTGATCGCCTGGTGCATTCTGGAAGCCATTATGGTCGTCTATCGCGGGTGGCGCGCCCCCAAGGACGCTGGCTGACGCCTTCCCACCCCAGAAAGCAAAAAAGCCCAGCATGTCTGCTGGGCTTTTTGTTGAAGAGGACTTTGCGCTCAGTGAAGCGTGGCTGGCGCGAGGCAATAATCGAGTGCGGAATCGAACGACAGATTCCGCTCGAGCAACGTCAGATGGCCCGAGGCTTCTCGTCGGTAGACGTGGAAGAACTGGGCATCGGACTGACCAGCCTGGACCTCGCTGGTGGCGGTGCTGCGCATTGCGTGAATGTGCAACCTGTTCACGATCGCGGTAAAACCCTTCTGTGGCATGGTGCTTCTCCTGAAGTCCTGCCACACGGGATTCCGCCCAGTGGGGCGAACCCACCGGGCAGAGTTGAAAGGAACGCCACCATTCGGGTGGCGAAAATGTCAGGCAGCGATTGCCTGTTGGGAGATCAGACGCAACCGGTGTACGGTTCGCCATTCGTCGCAGTAATCCGTGCCTCGGACCTTCGGCCGATGCAGCACAACGGTGAAGCCATTGGCGCGCAAGCGCTTCTGGAGGGCGAGCGCGTCGGCCATACCCGGTGACTTGCCAGTCCTCGGGTCCACCTTGTCAAAATCGGCGAAGATGTGCACGGTATGGATGCCCATACCGTCTGGCACTACGAACTTGCTCAAGAGCACGCGGTTCAAGCACGACCAGGTCGGAATCCGGAACAGCATGTACGCCGCATAGGCATTCTCGATGCCCTCCGCAACGCCAATCGCTCCATCGCGAGGCGACATCAGCCGTACAGCGCCGCCATCAAGCGGCAAGGCGCCCGGATAATTTCGCTTGCTTGGAAGGATCTCGCCGTCCTCCGACACGACTATCGCCTTCTCTGGCTTGGCCGGGTGCAACGATGTTCTGTGAACCGTAGCAATCCGGCCGTCGTGCAGCTGGTACTCAGCAATCATCGTTGGGTACCGCCCGACAATGCTCCCGTTGTGCCAGTAATCCTGCACGGCCAGCCGCAGTCCATGTGGCAGCGGAGCGCGCAGCCCTGGAACTCTGGCGGCGAGATAGCGCATGGCATGGTCACCAGCCGCGACCGGAGTCGAGCTGGTGACCTGCTTTATGACGCGGCGCATCAAAACGGAAGCGCTTCCCTTGCTGCGCTGCCGGCATGCCGGCCTGATGGCAGACATCTTCGCTGGCAACGGCTCGCCGCCCTCCCCATTGAGTCGCCGCTGCAACTCAAGGTACGACATGCCGGTGTAGCGACAGACCAGCTCGATGCCGTCGCCCGCTTTGGGACCACCGGCATCGCACTTGCGGCACACCCAGTCACCGCGGCCCCGCTTGTTGTCGTAGGTAAATCTGTCTGTGCCGTCTCCGCAGATCGGGCACGGACCAGGGCGACCTCGCCAGAAGGCGTCTGTGAGGACGTCGGCGGGCAGGTACTGCGCAACCAGAGCGTCCCAGTGAGCGGGCGTCCAGTTCTTCACGATATCACTCAGCTTTTTCATGGGATGGCTCCGTGTGGAGAGTGGTCGATGCCTGAGACAGGCGAAGGAACGCTTGCTCAAAGGACATCCCGGCTGCGTGAGGCGCCAGAATGTCTTTTCAGCACAGCGATTGGATCGGGGGGGAGAAACGGGTGTGGCGCGAAGCCGAAGATGAGGTGCATGCTCCCGCGGATTCGCGGGAGCATGCATATAGCTGCCACTTATGGCTTGTCAGAACGGAATCTGATCATCATCCATATCTTCGAAGCCATGCGACGGCGCCTGCTGCGGGCGGCGACTTTGGCCGCGTCGGCCACCACCATTGCCGCCCTCACTGCCGCCGGCTTGGCGGCCTTCTTGCGACTGGCGGCCATAGCCATCGTCGCCGTCATCGTTCGACGATCCGCCGCGGCCACCCAGCATTTGCATCTGATCGGCAACGATCTCGGTGCTGTACTTGTCCTGGCCCGACTGATCCTGCCACTTGCGGGTGCGAATGCGTCCCTCAATATAAACGGAGGAGCCCTTCTTCAGGTATTGCCCTGCGATCTCAGCCAGCTTGCCGAAGAACGAAATGCGGTGCCATTCAGTGGCTTCCTTCATCTCGCCGCTCTGCTTGTCCTTATAGCGATCGGTGGTAGCGATACGAATATTGGCCACAGCGTCCCCGCTGGGCATGTAGCGAACCTCAGGATCTGCCCCGAGATTGCCAACGAGAATGACTTTGTTCACGGATGCCATGTTGCTTCCTTGTTAATGAATGCGATTGACTTGCCAGACCCAACGGTCCCAGAGTTTCTGTTCCCCAGTCTCGGGGTCAAGAACAGGGCGGCCGGTCGCATGGTTGAAGGCGGGCACCTTCTCCTTGTGCAAGCGCTTGATGCCTACGCGGTCGCCGATTTTGCAAGCGGCGTCGGCCAGGGCATCTTTCAAACCTTCGCCCTGCAATGTCCTTTCGCCGGCGTGGGTGTCCAACTTCACCGCGAAGGAGGTGTATGTCGCCTTGCCGCCAGGTTTGCGGTTCGGGAACTCCATTTCACCCCACTCGACCAGCTTGCCAACGGTATAGTTCGAGCGCGACGCGTTACCGTCAGAGCGAGGTTCGGTTTTGGCAGGTCGGTGGTCTGGGCGCTGATGCTGTGCAGTCCGCGGTCCCCGAGATTCCCTTGACTCATCCGAACCCTTCGACTGTGGAAGCGGAGCGGCGCTCGCCCCCTCTTTCGCCTGGCGCATGACGGCTTCGGCAACGGACTGCGGTGTCACGCATTCCCCATCGTACCTGCCGAGCTTGTGCCAGCGCGGAACGACCTCGGGAAGAACCTTGTGGCCGAACGCCGTGTGCTGAATGCTGCGATCAAACACGGCAACGAAGTGAACGACGTGGTCGCCTTCGTCCCGAAAGAGATTTGGGACGCCATTGATGAGGATTTGAAACTCGTTGTCCGCGCCCGTGCCGACGGGAACTTCATTGGCGGCCCGAGACGCCACTACTGGCGGTTGGCCCAGGATAGTGGCGACTGCCCGCTTGAGTACTCCGAAGAGAGTCATGGTAATTGGTTACAGAAGAGACCCGCAGCACAACCGCTTTACTCCTTCGAGGTCTGCTTTCAGGCGGGCGTTGTTGAGAATCACATCCTGCAAGACTTCCGGGCTTACCCCGCAAACCGCGCAGACATAGGTGTAGGGAAGCGCTCCGTCCCAGTATCCGAAGATCCAGCCGATCGTCATGGAATATTCCTCCAAATCGAGCGCCTTGTTCCGCATACGGGCTCGCAAGAGCTCAGCACAGTCGATCAGGGATTCGGGCATGTTGTCGCCTCGGCGGCTGTCACAGGCCAGGCTGATGAGCGCGTCGACCATCTGCTCGCGTACCGAGTCGCTCCAGAGCGAAGGGTCCGGCAACGGGTCAATCTTGGGTGGGGGCACAACGATGGCAGCCGCTTCATCGAAGAAGTCCAGCTGCCACCCTGCTGTCATTGTTTCCATGATGGTCTCCGGACAGGCACCCGGAGACCCACCTGTCGGCGGGTAACGGGTTCCCGCGACAGGTGGAAGCCGCCCGAGAACCGGGCGGCGAGGGAGGTCAGGAACGATCGTGCGTTCCAGTGCGACAGATTGGCGTCACCACAGCCGAGCGTGCGTAATTCTGCTCGGGCGGTTCGGCGACCTGGTCATTCGTCGGTTTCGGCTTGGAGTCATGCTCCGGCATCGAAACCTTCGGCGCAGCTGGTACAGCCTTGCCCCACTGCAGCACCTTCTCCTTCAGGTAGAAGAAGCCGACAGCGGCAAGAAACACACCAACAATGAATGACTGCGAAGCCAGATACAGCGCCATGCAAAAAGCAAAGAGCTTGAGCGGGCGCGCGATCATGTTTTTGGCAAAGGATTCCATGGTTTCTCACGAGAAACGATTTAAAGGGATTTCCTGGCGGATGCCAGGCGATTATTCGATGCTCGGAAGAGCAAGGAATCCAATGAGGCGCGACTGCTCGGCAACGCGCTTGCGACATGTCATGCATGTCGTAAGGACGCTGCTCGCGTGCGAAGAAAGGGGATGGGGCGGGCCGCGCAAAGGAAGGCCAGTGAGGCCCACGCGGAATGTCAGTTTGGTCTGACCGCCATGTCGATGCGTCATAGACGCTAGAGGTATCCGCACTCTACACGGCTTGGGAAAGCATGACAAGCGCCGCCCCGGCGCTTTCGATTTGCCTTCAAATCACAAGCCGACGTCCTGAGCTTTCGCCAAATTTGGAAGGAACATGTTCCTTCCAACGACCCTCGCTCAAGGCCAGGTTGTATATACAAGTGCCCCCATCTTAAGGGGGTGCTACCTCAAATCCAGTTAATGTCTGTCGATAAAAAGTGAGGCAAAGCGCTGCTGATTTGAGCTTGACTTTCGAAAGACACCTGATTTTCCTGAGCTTTCGTGACATTCCGATGCTCAAACTCGGCATAAGCTTCCATCCGAAGATCGCTGCACCCGTTTCATCAGCTTGACACTTGCTCCTAGCGTGTACGTTGAAGTGGCTGCCGCGATCGCCGGGGCCGCAACAACTTTCCGTAAGGGCAACAATGAAGAAGAAAGAAGAAGAGAAACGCGAGTTCAATCTCATCGACCCGAAGCCGCCCGTATTGCGCGAGCTGGCGATCCAGCAACTGGGTCACTATGTCGATGCCGGCGCGATCGGCCGGATCGTGCAAGCCGCGCAAGAGATCGAACTCTCACGCAAGCGGATCCTCAGTGAACATACCGCCATCGGCTCTCGCCTATTCCAGATCTACCACGTGATCCTCACGTGTGTGCAGAAGCGTCTGGGCGACACCCCCCGCGCTCGCCAGGAAGCCGATGACAACTTGTACAACTTCGCGGTGCGCGCCCTGCGCATTTCCCGCGCCTCTGCGATCAAGTATCTGCAGGCATTTCATCACTTCTCCGAGAACAGCGATGCCTTGACGTTTCTGAACCTGGGGGAGCTGACGATTCTCAAGCGGTCGGACATCACGCCAGAGGAAGTGCAGCGGTTCATCGATGCTCGCAAGGACGACGAACCCTATTCGCGCAAGGAAATCGTCCCATACATCGAATGGTCTCGACGCACCCACCAGGAACTCAATCACGTCATGGCGACGCTGGAGGCGGCGGAAGAACAGTTGAACGAGAGCCTGGAGCGCCAGCGCGATCTCGAAGCCCAGATGCGCCACATGCGCGAACAGATGACATCCTCCGACGCGCAATCTGCGGCGCAAAAGGAGCAGCTTGACCGAACCTCCGCGGCGCTCTCGTCGCAGGCTGGGGCCATGGAAAGCCTGCAGCATTCCATTAAGCGCTTGACGGACGAACGACAGGCCTTGCAGAAGGCATTGGCCGAGTCGAAGATCCGGGAGGTTGTGAAGGAGATCAAGGTCGAGGTCATTCCTCCCGAGTACAAGACCATCGCCGATGCCGTCATAGACGGAAGCGGCAAACTTGAAGCGCTCAATGCGCAGATCAAGGATGCCGAACTGCGCCTCTCCGCTGTCAACAATAAGATCGAACGCCATGAAGCCAAGTCGGCCGACTCGCGGAGTCTGTCACTACGCATTGACGGCCTGAAAGCGGATCTCGATGATGCGCTCGCGAAATTCCGAGGCGCCGTCAAAGCCATCAAGGTCAAAGAGCATGCCCCCGCGCTGGTGTCCTTGCGCCGCACTGTGGAAGCCTTCCACAACGAACTGATCGCCATCACTGGAGCCTGACATGCAAACCACCCCGACCCGTTCTATCTACGAGCAGTTCGTCTTGCCAGCCTGGGTGCGCGATCGTGTGCTTGCGGCCAATCTGCGAATCAACAACTACGTCCTGAATGCCGTTACGGTGCATCCAACGCTGGAAAGCATCTTCAGGGTATCGAGCGAAAACCTTCGCTCGCTGCGTGACGACCTGTACCAGTCGGCGAAGATTCTGGGAACGCCGTTCCTCGCTTACGCACCAACGCTCACAACCATCGATGACTGGCGATCCTTCATCGAAGGACGGATGCCGACCGCCACAATGGAGCGGCTCAAGACTGGCCTGCCCCGCAATCTGTCAGTGGTGGACCGGTTGGCGCTCGAGCATACGAACCGCGCGTACATCAATGCCATGTACGACCTTCTCAACATGTCGGTATTGGCGGCGCCTCTGATCGGCATCTCCAACGAGTTGGCCGCGTACATGCGGTCGGTTCCTCAGCACGAACTCGACGTGGCTATCACCGAGCGGCTGGTGCCGCTATTCCACTGGCGCTTCGCGGACGAGATGTTCTGGTTGGAGAGTCACTCCGGCCGGTTATCGCGGGAAATGATCTCCCACTATCTGATGGAAACGTCGCCGCTTCGGACTGACCGCCTGGCGCACTCTGGCGTCTGGGGCAACTTCCGGCTCGAAACGTTTGTGCGCGACGCCCTCTCCGAGGCATTCCTGGCTCTCAGTTGTCGCGCCATGAGCGTCTCATCATTGTTCAATATCACCATCGAGACCACGCGGAAGACCTATCAGAGGTTGCATGGCAAACCATCGCCACCCGGCCAGCCGCCGTCATCGCTAATGTGGTACCTGGATTCCGCGCAGCGCCGCGTTCAGTCGACTTTCCAGATCTGGCTGTTTCGATCGGCGATCGCCTGTGACGTGTCGACACCCGAAAGCTTCGTCGCGACCCTTGACATCCATCGCGCGTTCTTCTCGGACGACTGCAAGGTGCCACCCGAGCGGTCGCTGCATCTGGCCCGCTCCATGTCGATGCACGAAGAGCTCGCGGTCTGGCCCTGCCGAAAGTGCGGGACGCCGTACCTGGCTTCGAACTCCTCCGCGAAGATCGAGCTTTCGCAGTCATTTCTGTGCCCTTGCTGCAACGGGTCTTTGACGGCTTCACGGGGCAGGCGTCGGAACTGACCGCGCATCAGCAACAGTCGCCGAAGCACCCCTCTCCGTACCCTTCGATTGACGGGTTGTCTTTTCAGCGATCATAGCCAAGAATCGCAAGCGCCAGAAATTTGACCCTTCTCGGCCTTCTCAATACGGCGGCTTCCTCTTGGGGCCGCCGTCTTTTTTTGGTTCATCGAGGAATTCCGGGGAAGGCTGCGCGGATTTTGAGGAAGAAGTATTCCTCGTCGCGATAGCCGTACGCGCGGCGCTTGATGACCTTGATGGTGTTGTTGATGCCTTCGACCACGCTGGTGTTCAATGGGTGGCGGCAGCGGGCCAAGATGCCATGCCAGTAGCCTTGCAGGCGCTTCGCAAACAACTCCAGGGCAGGTATTCGGCTCTGCCGAGCCTGCTCGCACCATTGCTCCCAAGCTTTTTGCGCCCACGCCGGGCGGCGGTAGAACCATAGCCGCTTTAGCTCGTCGCGCAACAGATAGACTGTCAGCAATGGCCGGTTCGCCTCCAGGACCTCATCCAGATGAACCGCCTGGGGGACGCTCAAGTTCTCCCGATTCCGCAGCAGTAGCCAGCGTGTGGACTTGAGCACCCGTCTGGCCGGCCGATCGTGCCGCAGCTGATTGGCCTGATCCACCCGTACTCGGTCGATGACCTCACGCCCGTACTTAGCTACCACGTGGAACAGGTCGAAGACCACCTCTGCTTGCGGGCAATGCGCCCGGATCTCCAACTCATACGCGGTCGTCATGTCGATGGCGACGGCCTCGATGCGCTGCGCAACGCCGGCGGGGAGCTGCTCAAAGAAGGCTCGGGCGGTCTCGCGTGAGCGCCCCTGTCCGATCCAGAGCACCTGCCGCCCAATGGGGTCGACTACCACCGTGGCATATCGATGCCCCTTGTGTAGCGCGAACTCATCCATGGCCAGGTAGCGGATATTGGACCAGTCCGGCTCGGCCACTGCCTCACGCAAGCGAGCCTTATCGATCGATTTAACTGTGTGCCAGCCCAGATCGTAGAAGGCCGCCACCGCCTGCACCGTACAGTGGCGCAACAAGTGGCCGCAAGCCTGGGCCAAGCGGGCCGTCACGCGTTGGTAGCGCCCAAGCCATTCCAGCCGCTCCAGCCTCGGACCGCCGCAACGGTCGCACCAAACGCGCCGGCGCGGCACGTGCAGTACGACCCGATACTCGAACAGCGGAAGGTCCCGGACTCGCCTGACCACTGTCTCATGCACCTGATGGCAGCGCGCGCCACACTCCTCGCAATGCATGACCTTGCTGACCGGCTTCAAGTACAACGACAGCGTACGGCTCTCTCCCTCCGGCCATTCCACGCGCTCCAGCCGGTAGCCCTTCCAGCAACCCAGTGCTTGCAGCGTCTTGCGATCCAGCACACATCCCCCTGATACCTGAAGAAACAGACATCAGCATACAAAATGTGCTCTTTCGGGCCACGGTTTTCTGCGAAGAACCCTTTTTTTGCCTATGCTCTGCGCCCCAACCAACTGGGCTCAACCTTTGCGAAATCTTGCCGACTAACCATCCTTAACGCCAGTGTCGGAACCTCCCGTTCGGCGAGCCTTGACTTCGGCACGATGTCGCTAATCTGGAATCAAGCGGCTCGAATCCAGCCGCGATCCCATTGCCTCATCTCACCGCGGAGAAATGGTGTTCGCGCAAGCGTTGGCGCCTGCTAGCAGACTTCGTGACACCACTTTTGCTCCGAACAGAGCATCTGCTGTCCGTGCTGGCTTGGCAGTAGCAGCAACAGCGAAGACTGCGGGACAGGCCGGCAATAGGCAATGACATCTCTCCTGCTATATCGGAAGAATTCGTGAAGACGAGAAAATGGTTTGCGTTGCTGTTGCTGGCGCTCATTGGCAATGAGGAAGCTTGGGCAAGCGGAAGTGTTCCGTCGGCTGCTCCTGGCCCGGCAGAAGTTCCCTCCCTTGCGCTGCGGACCAGCGTGCCGGAGCCATCCTACGCAAAGAGTTCGGGACAGCTCGCGCTCTTCAACGGTGTCAACGCCTTGCGCCGGAAGCTCGGCGTCGGTCTTCTCATGCAAGACCCCGCGCTCGACACCGCCGCCCAGGCACATGCTGTCTATCTCAGCGCGCACAGCGTGGCACAGCATGACCAATCCGTAGGCTCTCTGCATTTCTACGCAACCACGCCTCTGCTACGAGCCAGAAGGGCCGGTGTCGGCGACACCCAATGGGTGGCCGAAATCGTGGGCGCAGCCAGAGGCCCCGATGATAGCGAGATCGGCGCAGGCTGCATCGATCAGTGGTACCACACCGTCTACCACTTGCAGTCGCTCGTCACGAACCAGGAATCCATGGGAATTGGATTCAGTGATACTGGTGCCTTGGGCCTGAATCACTGCGTCGTGGACTTCGGCACGAACACTGCAACACAACCAGGCCCGACACCCAACGGTGTGCCCTATGGAGGAGGCCAGCAGATCGATGCTGAAATCTTCGTCACTGTGCCAGCAGACGGCGACACCGACGTGCGACCCGGTTTCAACTTCGCCGGCGAGTCGCCGAATCCTGCGCCGGATCTGCCGGCGCCAGGCCGCCCCCTGATGATTTACGCGAATGGTGCGCTCGCGGAGGTGCTGTCCGTAGAAGCCTTCAAACTCGTTGACGGCAACGGCGCGGAGCTGCCTGCGCGCGTTTTGGTGTCCCCGGCGGCGAAGGCGGATGGCTCGAATGGTATGGCAGACGAATACCTCCGGAACAACGCGGCCTTCCTGGTCCCGCTCGCGCCACTGGCGGACCGCGAGGCCTACACGGCTTCGTTTTCTGGCACTCGGGCCGGCAAGCCGGTGAGTATCTCCTGGACCTTCAGGACTGCTACGCCGGGAGCCTCCACTTTCCGATAGCCCAAGCGCGCCGACGACCCCGCCGGACGGTTTCGCGGGGCAGGCCTCGAAACACATACAACGGAGATTCAACGATGGAATGGATAACGATCGCGGTCTTTCTGGTTTTGCCAGCTTACCTGGCGTTCAAGTGGGCAAGACAGGAGGGGCGTTGGCCTGGCCATGGGCGATTGCCTCCTTCATGTTCTCGTACTTCGCCTTGATCGCCTTTGCGCTGACGCGCAAAGGCCTGCCGACGGTGAGCGAATATGCGCGGAAGTATCCAGCATGCGTGACCGAGCGCGGCATGTCTTGCTATCGGTGCGGATCCAGAAGCATCCGCCTCTGGCGCGAGCAGCCGTTCATTGCCGCGCATCAGTGGCACATCTGCAATAGCTGCGGCACATCGCTCTACCGATCGCGGTGACGTGCACTTGACGCGGTCTTCGGGTCCGCCAGCCGTAACGATTACCAGGACACCCCTCTTTCCGGGGGGTCAAGTTTGGCTCCAATTCGTCGACTAGATGCTGATCGCCTTCGTGTATTCTCACGTCCGGCCGGGGATTGCGGGCACTTGACTTCGCGCGCCGATAGGTAAGCTAAAAGTAACGGTCGATCCCCGGCCGGTCAAAGTCAGAGGAAGAAAAGCATGCAAAACTCCAAACTCGCTCTCTCGGTTCTGGCCACTGCCATGGCGCTCGCTCTTGCCGCATGCGGCGGTGGTGGCGGTGACGATGGTGGATCCAAGAATCCCACCACGCCGCCTACAACTCCGACGACGCCGCCGCAGGAGCCGACGTCGGTGCCGCCGGCGACCACAGCTCCGGTATCGACGTATCCGAACGGAGATCAGCGGCTTGCGGCCTATGATGCTTTGAACTCACTCCGCCTGAAGATCGGCGTCGGCGCGCTTAAGCAAGACGACAAGCTCGACATCGCCGCCGATAACCATCTGGCTTACATGAAGGCAAATAGCGCTACAGGCCATTTGGAAGTAGCCGGAAATGCTGGCTTCACTGGTGCGAATCCCTATGATCAAGTGGTTGCAGCGGGCGGGTCGGAGGATCAATGGATTGGCCAAGCTGTGTCTAGCGGGGCGCCCGACGCGGAGAGCTGCCTCGCGGGCTTTAAGCGGTCTGTCTACCATTTACAAGCCATCACCAGCAATCAAGAGACGGTCGGTCTTTCGGTGCGCGACAACCGCTGCGTCATCAACTTTGGCATAGTCACCGGCGCCAAGGGTGGCGGTTATGGTCTCGCGCAATGGGGTGGTCAGCAGCTCGCTGCGAATGCCGTGGCATACTACCCTGCTGACAACGACTCCATATTCGGAACTTTCTACCCAGCTACGGAAAACCCCAATCCGGCGTCGGATCTTGCCAGTGCTGGACATCCGATCATGTTCCGGATGGCGGCACCGTCGTCCTCCAACGTTTTGACCGTATCCAGCTTCACGCTGACTGGCCCTGGCGGAGCAGCGGTTCCGGTACGAGTGCTGGTTCCGGCTAATGCAAAGGCCGGTTCCGTCGCCAGCGCGATCGAGAACACGAGCCTCTACGCTGGCGTGGTGTTCATGCTCCCGACGCAACCCCTCACAGGGGGCACCCACACAGCAACATTCGCAGGTGCTCGCAATGGTGTTGCTATCAGCAAGTCCTGGAGCTTTACGGCGTTCTGAGCAACATGTTACCCCTCTAAAAACAAAGAACCCCGCAACGACGGGGTTCTTTGTCTGTTCAGCCCTGGGATCTCAATACTTGCAAACCTCGTAGTAGCTGGTGCCCGGGTAATTCCCGTTGCCAGGTGTTGACGTCTTAGTGGCACCAGCGTAATAGCCGCGCGACTGCATATCAACCTGGATAAGCGGCCACATCGCCGAGGGATCATGCACAATGGGTCCGGCATCCCAGGAACTCCAAGTGCGCGCAACCGTGGGGTTGTTGGCGACGCCATCATAAACGGAGTATCCATATCCGTCGCATCCACCATCCGCACTGCAGTTACCGCCCGGCCCAATCGCGATCATGAATTTCCAAAACTCGTAGCGACACACTAATGTTGGAGGGGGCGGCGGCGGCGGGGGCGGCGGGGGATCATCGACCTTGCAGTACGGCAATCTACCTGGCTCCCGATACCAGTGGTGCCCTTGCCTACAGTCTGCCACGGTCATCGGCGGTGCCGGAAACGAGTACAACTGTGCGTTGGCTGCCGAGAAATCAGCTGCGAGAATGCATGCCCAAAGAATTCTTTTCATCAATCAATCCCGGTCCTAGAAGGTGCATCCAGTTGTAACGGTGCCCACGAGTCGCCCCCCGAGCGCCCCAGTATCGTTGCCGCTGTACCATGCGGCAGGAGAGATTGCGCTTGCTTGCGCATACCATGTAGTACCCCAGTCGTTCATGGAGAAGTACGTGCCCTGAATCGGCGGCATCACATTGCCAGTGATGTTGACCATTTCCTGCTTCGGGGTGTACAACGCCCATGCGGTACCACCCGGGCAGTTGTCCTTCGAGAACGTCATACCGTCTGTAACGTTCTCAATTTTCCGAGTAACGGTCATATTGCCCAGCGCGTTGTTGAGCGCGATATACCTGTTGCTCTTGCAGATGAATCCAACATTGGTCGCGCTGGTCGCTATCTGACCATTGTTCCCACACCACAGCCCTTCATAGATGTTTGCCACGGCCGTGCCTACCGCTTGCCAGATGCCGCCGGCACAGATCACATGCCCGGTGCCAGTGGTGCTTCGGCGGGTCGACGTTTCGACGCCGCACGCAGTACCTGGCGCACCGGTACTTGTTAGATAGGTATCGCCACCACTGGTTAAGGCAGTCGTTGCCGTGACCCGAGCGGCATTGCTGACGTCGTTGCCTGCCATGTCGATCGACGTCTGCATCCGATTGAGTTCCGGATGGCCCGGAACCTGCACCCGATATAGATAGCCGTTGTTGGCCTGCGCGCCGGTAAAGGCGAGCAAAGACGCGAGCCGGCCGCTGCCCGGGTTCGCGTAGTTGTCAAGCGGCACCTGCCACGCGCCGTATGCCCCATAGGCGCGGGTTGCCACCATCGTCGGATCGCCGTTTTGTCCGGCGTAGGGTACGAAGCCCCCTTGCGCACCCGCCTGCGCAGCGATCTGCACGAGCTGGCGGGTGTCGGTGATCGGCCGCCCGCCCTGCGACGTGACGAGCGCCTGCAAGTTGTTTGGCGTCGGCTGCAGAACCTGAAGCAGCCAGGTCTGGCCGAACACATTGGTCGCCGAGAACCCGGCTGGCAGATAGCCGCCGTTGATGAGCATGGCCGGCGTAACGTTGACAGGCACGCTTGCAGTTGCCTGAGCAACCAGCGTGGCGGATTCGTCCTGCACGAACTGCAGGGCGGCCTTGTCGAAGACAAGCATCTGGCTCGCCGCGGCGGCGGTCTGCACGTTCGTCACGCCGGCCTTTGCCCACGTCGCGAAGCCGGCAAGGCTCAGCATCGAGAGCATCAGCGCGACGAGATATCCGAGGATGGCTTCCATGCGTTTCTCAGGTGTTCAACTGGACCCAATTGACCAGCGCCCCAACGGGAATGGTCGCCGGCACGCTGTAGGCGATGCCGGTAGCAAGATTGACGGCCGTGCCCTGACTGCGGACCCGGAACCACGCGAGACTGCCCGCTGTGCTGCTGAGCAGCGCGCCGCTTGCGCCTGATGACACGCGCACGTATCCGTAGACGTCGCGCCCGCCGCCCGGATTGGCGACGGCCATGCAGCCGGCACCAGCCGGCGCCACCATCCCTGACGGCAGCACTGGCGTCACGCTCGCACCGACCAGCCCCGGTGTTGCACCGGCGGTCGACACACAGGCCGAGCCGTATGCTTGCGCCTGCTGCGCTGTGACCGTCGCTACAGATTCCATACGGCCAGCCACGCCGGCCCCAGGTGCTGCTTCTGATAGTTGCCGGCTTTGGGCAACAATCCCCAGACAGAACAGGACGGTCGCGATCGGCAGGATGAGATAGCCCATGCCCTTCTCCTCAGACTTTGGTGGCCGCGTGGAATCTCACTGGAAAGTCAGTGTGAAGCTCGCGGTCGCGCTGCATGCGGCGCCGGCGGTGGCCTGGTCTGGCAGGTTCGCCTGCGTGAAGGTCGTGGTCCCAACGGCCAATGAAACGAAATCGCGGAGGGAGGTCGCGGTGCTCACGCACTGCTTGGCTGTCTGAGCACCGCCGCCACCGAACCGGATCACGCCTTGCGAGCCGCTGTTTGCGGCCGACAAGGTCACGGCATTTCCCCACGTGTCGACCAGGGTCGTGCCGCGCACCATGTCCGTCGGAAACATGCCGCCGGTGATCATCGCCGGGATGTTGGCCGTGGTGAAGTTCGTGTAGCCGTTATTCCCCTGCGAGAATCCAGCGCGGGCATTCGTAATCAGTTGCGCGATGTTGGTGGCGACCACGCCAGCCTTGTGGCTCTGGAAACCGTTGTAGCCCGCGTATGCGATGCCCACCAGTGCCAGCAGGCCCAAGACGATGGCGACGATGCGCCCGAGAATCCCATCCATGTCATTTCCCTAAAGTCCACGTCCTGATTTCATCGCCTTCCACCGTGGACGTGATGCCGGTGGAAATTCCGCCTCGTCGCTGTGATCGCTTTGCCTGCTTACTGGAAGGTCAGCGTGAAGGTCGCTGTGGCGCTACAGGCAGCGCCGGCGGTGGCCTGGTCAGGCAAGTTGGTCTGGTTGAACGTGGTCGAGCCGACCGCCAACGTCACGTAGTCCTTCAGGCCCAGTGCTGTGCTCACGCATTGTTTTGCCGTTTGCGCATTGCCGCCGCCGAAGGTAATGACACCCTGGGACCCGTTGTTGGCAGCGGCCAGCGTGACTGCATTGCCCCAGGGGTCGACGAGTGCCGTGCCGCGCACCATGTCCGAGGGGAACATACCGCCAGTAATCATCGAAGCGATATTGGCGGTAGTGAAATTGGTATAGCCGTTGTTCCCCTGCGAGAACCCTGCTCGCGCATTCGTGATCAGCTGCGTGATATTGGTTGCGACCACGCCGGCCTTGTGGCTCTGAAAGCCGTTGTACCCGGCATAGGCGATGCCAACGAGAGCCAGCAGACCCAACACGATGGCGACGATACGCCCAAGAATTCCGTCCATGTGATACTCCTTGTGAGATTGCGAAAGCGATTGTCAGAGCTTGCCCATGGAAGATGTGAGGATCTCCGAGAGCGAGTTGGAGCCGAGCTGCAGAACAACGAAGGCGAGGAACATCAGTCCGGTGAAGGTCGCCGACATCACCATCCCCTTCGCAAGCAGTTGCCGCTCGATGACTTCGGCGTTCTGCCGCACGGCCACCGTGATCTTCTCGGTGAAGTCGTCAAAGCCGGCATACGCGCCGATTTCATCGATCAGATCCAGCGAAGGGAAGCCGTTCCCGGTCTGCCGCATGGCTTCGGCGAGGTCCAGGCCATCGGCCAGGCCGAGTCGAATCGGCCTCAGGCGTGAGGCCAGCCATGGCGATGCCGTGCCGATCTGGCCTTCCAGCGCTGCGATGTCAGGCACTTTCGCCCGCAGCAGCGCGACGAACGACATCAGCCAGCTGAATCCGGTGATCTCTCGGTACACCGTGAACGGAAACACATGCTGGTCAAAGAATCGCCTGCCCGGCCCAGCCCACCTCGGCAACGCCCACCAGCTCCAGACTGCGTAGGCACCGAGGCTCCCGAAGATGACCGGCGCCGGCCATCCCACAGCCAACTGGCCCATTCCGTACATGGCATATGCCCAGCCCGTCCACTTATCGATCGGCAGCACATCGGTGAACTGCGGCACGATGTAGCCGCCGATCAGCAGCAGGACGACATACAGCGTGACTAGGTACACGGCCGGCGCGAAAAAACTGGCCTGCAGTTTCTGCCGCAGACGCGTCGTCAGTTCGCGCACATCCAGCACCAGCCGCATAGCGTCCGGCAACTGCCCGGCCTTCTCGCCGGCGTCCAGCACGCTGCGCTCCAGATCACTGAGGCTCGTACCCATCGCCGCCATCAGCGTCTTGCCATCGCGCACCTGCCGACCGACCTCGTGCGCCGCCTCAGCGGCGCGCTTGCGGCCTCGCCGTGCTTGCCGCTCCCGGAAGTCCTCAATGACCTGGGCGAGAGTCAGCCCATTCTCCAACTGGCTCGATGCCTGTTGATACAGGCGCCGGCGCATCGTCCAAGACAGCCCGTTCATAGTTGATCCCTCATCGGAATGGCGTCTACGCTTCGCTCCGCATCGACAGGGCTCAGGCGTCCCGCCAGCACAAGGTCCATCGCGTGCGCGATCATGGGCTTGTCCGAACCCTCCCGGCGCCGATGATTGCGCCGCGCTGCCAATACGCCGTCGTTGATGCAATCCTGCATAAGCTGCTCGCTGGTCACGACAACTTCAGCTACCGCCTGTTGACCAATGATGGCTTCGCCGTGGCAGTGACCGCAGCCCGCGCCGCGCACTCGGACTTCCGAGAGATCGCCCCAGGTTCGCATCGCACTGAGCATGTAATCCGGCAGTGGTTCTGGGGCCCTGTCCAGCTCCACAGAGCATTTCGGACACAGCAGTGGCACAATCCGCTGCGCAATGAGGCCGATGATCTGGTTGTGATTGGCGATCACCTCCATCGCCAGGCGAACATGGTCCAGCATCACCAGCCGCGAGAACGTCTCGAACGGGTCGGTCACGTGCAGCGTGGTGAGCACCTGGTGGCCGGTCGCCGCCGCCTGCAGTGTCGCGATCGCTTCCTCGACACCGCGGATTTCGCCCAACAGCACCGCATCCGGGTCCATCCGCAACGTCATGCGCAACATCTCCGGGAACCGCTCGCTTTCCGTGGTGAGCTGGATCGCCCAGTCCATCGGATATTCGGTGGGATTCTCGATCGTGATGAGCCGCTTCTCCGGGAAGAGGCGTGCCTGATGCCGTGTGCATTCGAAGAGCGTCGTGGTCTTGCCGCTCCCGGTCGGGCCGGTCACGACGATCACGCCCATGGGCCGGCGCAGCAGCTGCGAGATGAGGTCCACCTGCAGCGGCGTGTAGCCCATCTGGCCGAGCTTGAATTCGCCGCCAGGCGCTTTCGGCGAGCGCAGATCGAGTCGTTTCGCCGCGTCGACCGCGTCCGCCTTCAGCGCGCCCTCATGGTGCTCCCGGTATTGCAGCCGCGCCACGAGGAAGCCGCCACCACTCTCCACCGGGTAAGCGGGCCCACGCACGATCCGCACGCTCGAAAGCCCGGTGCCCGGCAGCGCGTCGCCGGCGATCTGCGCGTCTTGCACGTCCAGCGGGTTATAGGTCGCGGCCTTCACCGTGGCGAGGCCCGTGTACATCGCGCGGATCAGGCGTTCACCCTCCTCGCGGCGCATCGATAGCGCGGAGACCGTGCGCAGATCTCCCTTGATCCGCACCTGAATCTCGGTGTGGTGCTCGCGAACCAGGATGTGAATGTCCGAGGCGATCAGCACAGCGCAATCCGCGATCAGCCGGCGCGCGAGGGTCAGGGTCTGCAGGTCCGTATCCTGCAGTTGACCGGAACCGCGCTGCTGGCGCAACACGGCAAGCTCCTGCGCGGACACCTTGCGCAGTTGGGGCGCCGCACCGCTGCGCCGCAGCTTGGCTTCCCAGGTCAGAAGCCGCGGCGTGCCGAAATGCCGGGCATCCACATAAATATCGCAACCGTGCACAGCCAGCACCTGCTGCACGTTGTCATCGGTCAGGCCAAGCTCCTTGGCGACATCTTCCACATGCAGGCCGCTTTCCGCGGCGCGCTGGCGAAGCGCCGATGCCTGCTCGGCAGTCAGATGGTTCAGGTTGAAGGCGACACGGTCGAAGGTGGCGGGCAGGTTGCGCGGGTATAGGATATGCGGCTCAAGCACCTCGGGAGGCTTCGGCAACGCCAGGGCATCGGACTTCACAGACGGCTCGGCGCGCGCCGCCAGTGCGGCGCCCCCTGTCGAGGCGTTGCGTGGACTGCGCCACAGGCGCGATAGGGTCTTGACCATCATTGACTCCCAGCGGGCGGCACTGCACCGTCCCGCATTGCGTACAGTTTTCCGGTGCCCTTCCATAACTGGGCAGCTGCTTCGTAGCTGACTTCGGTCAGCCGCAGGCCTGCCACGTCATCCAGTCCCTCGCCCACACCCAGCCACGGCGGCGCGCCAAAGCCGATGTCCGCGGTCATGGCGAGCCACGGATCGACCGGGGTGTTGCCGTCTGCCGGCAGCAGCGCGGGCGGCGAGGTCAACTGCAAGCTCACGCCGTTACCCTGTGCGTACGTCCACATCGACCGCTGCGCGGCGGCTGTCGCACTGACTGCGCGCGGGGAAGGCAGGAATGCCGCCGGCGCATTCGCCGTCGCCGTCGCTTGATTGCCGTCCGTGGAAAGCGCTCCGGGAGCATTGGCAGCCAAGCCGCCATCGCGCTTCCACGTGGTTTCGATCGTCAGGGCGGTCGACGTGGCCGGCTTGCAGCGCCAGCTGGCAAGCGTCCAGCCGGCCTCCGCAAGGACCTGCCGGTCCCAGGCGCGGCGACAGGCCTGCAGGAAGGCGGTCGGCATCGCCTCCTCGACCCAGGGTATGGCCCGCTGCCTTGCGGCCTCATTGGCGAGCTGCGCGGCGGCAACCGCGCGCTGTCGCATCAACTGCGCCTCACGCTCAGCGGCTTGCTGTTGGTCGTACCAGTACCAGCCTCCGACGAGAAGCGCCACGACGCCGATTGCCGCTGCCACCGCATAGGAGGTCGACTTCCAAGGTCCAGTCAGCACGTCCCGCATAGGCGACACGCCCTTTGCAGCCCGCGCCATGTTGGCGAGATCCCGTATCGTCCCTTCTACCTCCGTCCATTCCCCAAGGGCGCGATGCCGCTCCCGGATCGGTGCCAGTTCCTCCAGGGTGCCCACCCGGTCGCCACCGGCAATGACGGCGTGGCCCTGCCGGACGGCGATGTACCAGTAGAGGCTGCCCTGCAGGTGGAAGAGTCCCCTCCATGGCTGGCGGTGCTGGCCGGCAACGACCGCGGCGAGCGGCTTCAGCCCGGCCGGCTTCGCGCCGGCGATCGCTTCGCAGAATCCGGTCTGGATGGCCCCTTCCGCGCTTTGATGCACCAGGCCCCAGCGGACGTTCCGGCCGAGTTCCAGCGCGCGCGCGCGTAGGACACCCTGGCTCGGCTGGGCTTCCTCGTGTTGCCAGGTCAGCCCGATGGCGAAGCTGCCCTTCAGTCCGGGGAATGACAGGATCTCAGCCATCGCTCAAGGCCTCAGCGTGCGCACGCGCTTGCCGTTGGCAAGCTTCACCCCACCGTCGTCGATGCTGACGACCTTCCAGCCGCCGTCCAGCGTGTCGCCAGCCTGGACTGGGATGGTTCGACCGCTGACTTCCACAACCGCGTTGTAGTGACCGTCGAACGCGCGCAGCGACACCACGCGGGGCGCCTCCGGCGCGAGCCGCGGTGCGCGCTCTGCAACGCCGCCGACCGGCATCGGACCGGCCAGCGAAATCGATGCCACACCGGCGCCCGCCGCCGCACCGGCAGGAGCTGCAATCAGCGAATCCTCCGCCCGCTTGGCCTCTGCCTTGTACTTGGCGATCTCAGCGCGCGCCTTCCACAAAGCCATTTGGGACTGCAAAGCCGCGAGTTCCGGCGCGTCAGTGGGACGCAACGGTTGGACGGCTTCTGCCGCGGGCGTGCTCGTCGCTGTGGGGCTCGCAACGCCCGCCGCTGGGGCGGCAGCCGTCGGTTGCATTGACGGAGCGGTGCCAGATTGCGACGTCCCTGGGCTGCCTCCCGCCGACGCGATCGCCGCTGCGACAGGGTTCGACATCGCCGACGCCGCATTGGCAGGGGCGGCAGCCGAGAGGCCGACGGTAGCGGCAAAAGCCAGCGCGGCAGGGGGCCAACGATGATTGAATGCGCGATTCTGCATGGAATTGTCTCTGGGTTACAGCAAGCGGGCCGAGATCATGATGGCGATGACCGTGTCTCCCTTGAGCGCACCGACGCCACCACCGAGTGCGGCCATCCACGGCTCGCCGACGCCGTTATTGGTCGTAGACGCCTTCTGGTTGCGCAGGCCTGTGAGCACCAGCGATTCACCCGGCTTCAAGGTGATCGACTGCGTGAACCGGTTGGTCGGCATGGTGCGCAGCTGCACACTGGTCTGGTTCGCGTCCCCGCCCGAGTTGAATCGCTGCAGCGGCAGCAGGTCCGACAGCGTCATGTCGAAGTTCATCAGAATCCGGCCATCGACCACCTTGGGTAGGAAGTTGCTGGTAAAGCCGTAGGTCACCGTTCCGGTCTGGATGGAACTGGTGGAACCGACATTGGCAGCCAGCGTCGTTTGCGACTGCGCGACATAGTCCTGCAGCGTGGCGGTCTGCAAAGCCAGGACTTTGCCGTTTTGCGTGACGCCCGAGCGCGATACCACCTGCGATACATTGCCAAGCGTCGAGAGCGCCTGCACGACGGCCTTGCTGCCGGCGAAAGGACCACTCATGATGGTCGCGCCCAGATTCATGGGGGTGGCACTGCCTGAGATCGTCGGCGTGCTGACGGAACTGAACGCGACGCCGGTCTGGCCAGCGGAGCTTTGATAGGCGAGCGACAGGTTCAGCCCGTAGTTGTCCTCACGCGTGACGCGGACTTCGTAGACCTGCACGTCGATCGCCACCTGCTTGCCGTACATGGCCGCCAGGCTCTTGACGAACTGTTCGATGCGATCGCATTGCACCGGATCGCCCGTCACGGTCAGGGTGCCAAGGTTCTTGTCGACCACGACTTCGGCGCTCGCGCCAGCGACGGCCTTGGCAGTCGCCTGCAGCGTTTCCCACGGCTTCATCTCGACGGACATGTTCATCGACTGGCCGCTACGGCCACCACTTCCGCCTGAACTGCCGCCGTTCCCGCCGGCGCCGGCCATGCCCCCGGAGCTGCTGTCCGACGTGGTGATCGAACCGTTCATGGATGAGGCATCCGCGAGGCTCGGCAGCATGAAGGTCCGGGTTTCCGTCCGGAAGAACGACACCGTCCCATCGTTGTAACGCGACCAGACCCAAAAATACGCCTCGACGGCATCGAGGAAACCCTTGAAGTTGCCTTCGTAACGGAGGGTCAAGGGCGTAGTGATCGCCATGCCAGCACCCTGGCCCGAGCCGGAAGCGCCGGCCAACGGGGCGGCCAGGTCCACTCGGGGCGTGCCACCCATCGGAATTGGCCCAGTCGGCCGCGATCCGGCGGCAGGTTGCGCTGGTGCCGAACCGCCCGTTGCGGACGCCACGGCTGAGGCGTCCACGGTCGCGCGCACGCCGACGCTCTGCGCGATCCAGTTTGCAGCTTCCGTCAAGGATCCAAGCGTGCCCTTGAACACCACGTGTTTGTTGTAGATGTCCGGCTGCGGCTTGCTGGCGCGGATCTTTTCCCCCATCAGCCAGGCGCCCTCATGCACCCGGAACACCGGGCGGCTGCGAGGCGCATCGGCGTATGCGGCGTGCGCCTCGTTGCCGATGGCGTTCTGTACGTTGCGCGTTTCCATCACACCGCAGCCCGACAGCAGCGTGGCGGCCGCCACGGCGGACGCGGTGTAGCGCGCTGCATTGCTCTTCTTCATCATCATTGGACCATCCCGTTTTGGCTGATAATCACCGTGCGATTGCCGCGCCAGCTATCCCCCACCACGTCGGCGCCGTTATTGGCCAGCTCCTCCACCACCCGCTTGACTGCGCTTTCGAAGTCGCTGCCGTAGTCCTTGTCGCCGGGCACGATCCAGCCGTCCGGCACGTTCCAGGCCACCGTCCACCCGGCCCGGCTCGCCCAGTTCTGAAGCTGCTGTTGAAGTGCCTCCCCTTTGACAAGCCGGAACACGGCCCCGGCCGCCGGCGCGATGTTCGGCACGGCCGGCGTGCTGGCCTTGCTCGGCGCTGCGCCTGCGGATGGTGTATTGGCGGCCAGCAATGTCTGGCTGGCAGCAGCCTTGGCGGCACGTGGCGCCTGCAGTTGCTGCCAGCCGTCGTTCGACAGCTGCGAGGCGTGCACCGCCGGCACAAGGATCAGGCCGCTCAAGAGTGATGCTGCGGCGACGGCAATGCGAACGGTTCGGTTGGATTGGCACATAACTATGCGTTCGGTTGAGGTGAAGGAACTACCGCAAGGCGGCGCGCTGCAGCGCCTGCCACCGCGCATGAATCTGGTTGGCGTAGCGCAACTGCTTGTCGGGCGAGGAGGCGTTGTAGGCCCCGACCGCCTTCCACGTTGGTCCGAAGCGCTGGATGTTCTCGCGCAGAATCCACGCGCCGACGTAGGCATTGATGCACCCATCAAACAGGTGGGCGCGCGTGATCCCATACCTGCCCAGGCGCGGCAGGTGGATCGAGTTGATCTGCATGAGGCCGATATCCTCCGAACCGTTGCCATTGCGATTCGTGACCCACGGCCGCATGCCCGACTCCTGCAACGCGATGCTCCGGAGCAAGGAGGGGCTGACCCCATGGAACTTCGCGGCATCATCGAGGCAGTCGGCACGAGCTGCGCTGGCCAGCAAGGCGGATGCCGTGAGCGCCACCATCCAGCGGATCTTCACAGTGCCACCTTGCCCGGCTGCTCTTTGAACCGCACCTGCGGCGAGCGGTCCACGTAGACCACATTGCCGTCCGCGATCACCGTCAGGCGTGCGGCAATGCCGTTGAACTTGTAGTAGCGGTCCTTGTGTTCACCGTTGCGCTGATGCTCATCACCGAACACAGAAACGCTCACCAACGACTTGGCAAAGCTCAGGTAGGTGGCGCCGTCTTTCTCGAAGACCATTTCCAGGCCGGCGCTGTTCTCGCGCGGAAATTCGTAATCGATCTCCGGCGAGCGCCTGACTTCGACGGCCTTGCCGTCCGCAGTCGCAGTGAACCGGTCAACGGTCGCGAAGGACAACACGCGCTGGGCCTCGTCCCACCTCGTCCAGATCTTGCTATCGGTCTCGTCACGCAGGACCAGGTCCTTGGGCTCCTGCTCGAAGCGAATCTCGATCCGACCTTGCTTGTTGTCACGGATCGCCAGTGCTCCGAAGGCGGAGGCCAACGTCGGCCCTTCCGGCAGCGGCGTGCCAGCCACCGGCAACGTCGGCGCCGCAGGCTCTTTCGGCGCTGCAGCCACGTTGCCCGGCGTCGTCAGAGCGGCCTGCAACACGCCGCCAGGTGTCGCGGCGCTTGAGCCGGTCTCGGCCACGGAGAAGCTCTTCGGCGGTCCGGCACGCAGCGCAATGTTCCGGCGCGTGAAGTCCACTTCCGCGTAGAGATTGCGCTGTTCAAGCACCCGCGCGAGCGCTTGCAGCCAGTTCTCCCCGCCGCGGGTATCCAGTGCCACGTCGTCGGTCAGGGAGATATCCTTCTGGGCGGTGCCGGTCCACCCCGCCGGCGCGATCGACTTGATCATCTGCGCGAGCGGCAGGTTCGAACGGCCAGCGCGCACCAACGGCTGGCCGGCGTAGTTGCCGATCATCGCCAGTCGTCCGGAGATCGCGGCGAGACTCCGTGGCATGTCTCCCACCGGATTTGCCGGCTCGGACGTGAAGCCGTTGGCTCGCTTCCAGCGCGCGACAACCGGCTGACCACTGACGGAGTAGCGGACCACCTCCGGCACGCCGTCGATCACCCAGTACGGGCCATTTTGGATGGCGCCGTCGGCTTGCACGACCTGGCCGTGCCGCGGCTGGATGTAGGTCGACAGTCCATCGTTGAACACCATCGCGGGACGATCGGCGGCGCGCGCAATGACCTGGTAGTCGAAATCGAGCGGGTCGGTGTCGGCGGCCATGGCCTGTACAGCCACCAACGCCAGTGCAGAGAGAATGAACGACCTGATCATTGGAATTGCGCCACGTGTTTCATGAATCGGGAGAAGTACGGCCCACCGCGCTCAGGGTTCGCGCTGTGGTACCACGCCACCGCCTTCATCGGAGAGCCGCTTCGTTGCAGGTTCTCTGCCAGAATGTCTTCCGCCACGCGGATGTTCGTCGCCGGCGCCAGCGCCTCCCATGGCGAGGCGAAGCGCTTGCCGTGGTAGCACCAGTTCACCTGCATCAGCCCGACATCGAAATCGCAGCGCTGGTTGGCCAGAAGCCGGTTGATGGCCGCGTAGGCTTCCTCGCGCGTCGAGAAGAACATGCCGCGTCCTGCCACGTTAAGCGTCCAAGGCCAGGGCCGGCCGCGGTAAGACGACTCGTTCATGGCGATGCCCGCTGTAATCTTGGGATCCACGCGGCCGCCCATCTGCGCGAACGGCTCGGTCTTCGGCGCGCACGCCCAGCCACCGCGCCGCTCCGCGATGGCTTCCTGAGCGGCATCGTTCAGCGCGGACGGGCGCAGCCAACCTTCGCGCACCAGCAATGCGGTGATCGGCACAGGCTTGCCAGCCAGTGTCACGACCGGGCCGGCTTCCGCCCCGGCATCGACCTGCGCGCCCAGCAGACGTGCCGACCAAGCAAGGAACGCATCGAGTCCGCAGTACAGAACCGGCTTTCCTTCCATGGTGTGTAACCGGGCCTGCCCGTCCACCTTCACCACGATGGCAGTGGGGCTAATGACCGCGTCGATCGTTGCAGCCTGTGCGCCGGCAGTGATGAGTCCGGCAGCCAACCAGAGCATGCCCGCAAGCCGCTTAGTCACGATAGGGCTCCAGCACGATGTCATGCTTGACCTGAACCAGCATCTTTTGCCCCGGCTCGGTCGTGATGGTCGGACGGATATTCTGGTTACGGTTCAGGATGGTCTGCGCCGTCTGCGTGGCAATCTGCCCTGCAGCGTTCCCATAGGCGACCAGCCCCGCCGGCCCGACGGTGGTAGTGGTTGGGTTATCGTTGAATCGAAGCGACAGCGCACCGATCACCAGCGCACCGGTGAAGATCTTCAGAAAGTGGTTGTTGACGTCGCCGCTATTGCCGGCGGTGCCATCCGGATCAGCGCCCTGCATGCCCATCAGCGGCACGGTCTTGCCGTTCGGCAGTTGCATGCGCACGAACGCCGTGAGGACGCGCTCCTGGCCGACCGCAATGTCGGCGCTATAGATGCCAACCAGCGTGCTGCCCGCAGGAATGACCTTGCAGTTGCCCTGCACGGTGTCATAGACGTCCTGTGACACGGTGGCGCGGAATTCGCCCGGCTTGTCCGAGTTGAGTCCGCCGGCAAAGTTCGCTGGGATGACGAAGCCCCGGCTGACCGTGCATTTTGGCAACTTGCCATCGAAGCCGGTTCGCAACGTCGTCGTGCCGCCGGCGTCCCGCAGGAACTGCCGGTCGCCGGGCAACTGTGGCGCTGTCGCGCCTTCCTGTGCCAGTGCGGCCGCGTTCGCAGCGCCCTGGCGTGCCGCCACCGCCTGCTGCAGCGCACGCATCTGAGCCGGGTCCGTGACATCGGCCATGCCGGGCGGCGTCCGGCTTTGATTCAGTTGCGATTTGCGCGCGCCCGATTTGAACACCGGTGCCGTGTAGAGATCATCCTGCTCGTTCTTATTCGGGTCCACGGTGGGGCTGGCCTTCGCCCCGCCGCCCAGGTCCGATGCGGTCATGACCGGCGTTTTCGTGTCAGGGGCAATAGCGGCTTTGCGCTGCCGCTCCGCTTCCTCGCGGGCCTTGTCTGCCTGCGCGCGGATCGCGGCCTCGAGGCTTTGGCCGGTGTCGGCGTTGCCCGCACGCTGCTTGATTTGATCCGCGCGCGCCTGTTCCGCCTTCGCTTCGAGCTGATCGTCGGTGATGGTTTGGAAGTAGTAGCCCAACCCACCGACCAGTACCGCCGAGATGCCACCGAGGGCGAACAGCACATTGCGAGGGAGTTTCCCCTTGACCGTGCGCTCCTGCGCGTCGGTCACGGACGTGACCTGATCCATTTTCGCGCCGCGCATCAGAACAGCCCCAACACGCGACGACGGCCACGCTCGATCCTGACTTCATCGTCGCCGGAGCGCAGCACAACGGTATCGGCCAGACGCTGGACCACCAGATAGCCGCCGCGACGGATCTGGTTCACCACCACGAAGTCGCTGCCGTCCTTCACCAGGGCGACCGGCCAGCTCTGAAGCGCGGCGGCAGGTAACCGTAGCCATAGCGCCTTGCCATCGTCGAAAGCGGTCTCCGGCTTGAAGCTGGCGCTTCCCGAAATGGCGTATTCGAAATTCAGCTGGTCCGGTGGCACCGCCACGGCGTCGACGTTACGCGAATCGCCCCCCTCTGTCGCCTTCGCATTGTCCGCCTGCTCGCTACGCGAGTCATTGCGGGCCTTGACCTTGGCCGAGATCGACGTCGGAATGCGGAATCGCACCTTCTGGTAAAAGATACCGCCCAGAGGCGACGACACCAGCGTGAACTCGTAGCTGCGCTTGTTCGTGTTCACCGACAGCGTATTGACGAGGCCCGCCGCCTGCGGCTTCACGTAGAGATGGTTGGCGCCATCGGTGTCATAGTCCCAACGTACGTTCTCGCCCCAGGCCGGGTCGCCAACGATCTGCTCGTCGTCCGGAAACTCGATGGTCGTGACCTTCAATGGCGCGCTCAGCACCCGGAAAATTTGGTCCCGGCTGTACGTGAACACCACGAGCCGAGAGTCACCCGGCAGCGCGATAGGATCGACACCGCCATTGAACGGATTCCCCGGATTCATGGCGTCGCTCAGGTCGCCGATACCCAGCCCGGCAATGCCAGCGCCAGGACGGCGCCCAGTCTTGTCCGCAGCGTGGCCATCCGGAATGGAAAGCAACAGTGCCAGGCCAAGGGCGATGACCAGCGGGAGAACTCGGGAGGGGGTACGGGCTTCCATGGGCATAGTCGCGGCTCAGGCCGCGGATTTCTGGATCGAGAAAAAGATGGGGAACACGCCAAACGGATTCGTGCCGAGCATGGCCTCCTTGTCGGCCGGCTTGACTTGGTAGCGAAAGGTAATCGCGTACCGCTGCTTGCGCGGCTTGTATCCGTCTTCGGTTGTCGTCGTGACGAACTCGACCACGACCGTGCTGTCGGGCAGGCTTGCGATGTTGGTGAACCGGGGCTCGCGTGTGAGCGTCGGCGATGCCATCACCTGCCGGAACGGCTCATCCTCGTCCACCCATGCCTTGAACTGCTCTTTCGCCGATCCCAGCATCTGTTCTCGCACCGAACGCAGGTTCGCCGCCATGCGCGATGATTCGATCTGCGGCGTCAGGATGGGCTCGATGGTGAACCACCGCTGCACAAGATCCTTCAGTGCAGCTTGCACTTGCCGTTCATCCGGGTGGAATGCGTCCAGTTCGCGCGTGATGGGCTTGCCCGTCGCATCGGCCGACACGCCCACGACCTTCACCACCGACGGCGGCGGCTCCCGGGTCAGAATCGCGACGAGCGCGAGGCATGCGGCGCCGGCGGTAGCGAGCTTCCAGTGGTTGCGGTCCACGGTGATGCGCGTGGTCCGATCGAAAACGACTTGCTCCGGACGCTCTTCGCCATACATGCCCGGCGCGACGGTCAGGGGCTTGGCTTTGTCGGTGGATTTGCGAGAGAAGAGCATGTGGCGGCAGGACTTTGGGATGCCGCTAATTGAATCAGCGAATTGCCCTCTACCTGGCCTCGAAAGCTATGCCATTTTGCAGAGCTTTCCATATTTGTCGCATCGGCCTTCAATGCTAACGAGCGAACGAGCTTCCGATGCCGGTTCTGCCGATTGCACATGCTGAGCGACAGCATTGGCGCATCCCCCGTCGAATGCTCAGGATTTGACCGCGCCTTTCGCTGATATTGGAGGGAACATGTTCCTTTTCGCGACGACGGTGCCGCCACACGCTGCAGACTCGATCGAAAGCTCCTGAAAATGGCCTAGCTTTCGGTCCGCAAAGTCAGGCTTTGCCCGCCAACAATAGCGGGCATGGAATCAGCGTCCGCCAACCACCCTCTTCTGCAGCTCACGCAGCTGGCCGATAGCGCCGTTTCGATGTTCTTCGAATCGCTGGCGCCGCTGCACGACGTCATCCATGCGGATGATGTCGCAGAAGTCATGATCAACCGCCACAACAGCATCTGGGTCGAGCGGCGCGGCGTCATGACCCGCCTCGATGTCGTGCTCGACCCCTTCAAGGTCGAAGGGGCAATCCGGTCACTGGCCTCCTCTGTCGAGAAGTCCGCAGTCCGTGGGACATCACAAGGCATCATCAACGCAGGTCACAAGGGCCTGCGGATTGCGGCGGTGATGCAGCCGACCTCGATCGAGGGTCACGCACTCAGCATTCGTCGCCATCGCGAGAAGAACATGCGGTTGTCGGATTACGTGAAGGCCGGTGCCTTCTCCTCGCGACACGCGCGCACGGAAGCCGAAACACCCATTTTCACCGGTCGCGTCGAGGACGAAGCGCTCGCCCAGGCCCTTGGAGAGCTTGTCCGACAACGCAAGAACATCCTGGTCGCAGGCGGTACGTCCTCTGGCAAGACCACGCTTCTCAACGCCATGGTTGGGGAGATCCCGCCGGACGAGCGCGTCATCACCATCGAGGACACGACCGAACTCAAGCCCAGCGTGCCGAACGTTGTGCGCCTGCTATCCAACGCCGACAAGGGGGTCACCACGCAGCATCTGATTGCGCTCTCCCTGCGCTTCCGGCCCGACCGGATTCTCGTTGGTGAAGTCCGCGGCGGTGAAGCATACGACATGCTCCAGGCCTTCAACACCGGCCACGACGGTGGCATGGGATCTCTTCACGCACCAAGCCCACGCATGGCTTTGTCCCGTCTCGAAAGCATGGCGCTCCTCGGCATTCCACCCGGCTCCGGCTGGAAGGTCGAGGACATGCGCCGGCTCATCGCAGACTGCATTCACTACGTGGTGCACATGAAGCGATCGGGCGACATGCGTGTGCTCTCCGAGATCATTGAGATCAAGGGATTTCGCAACAACGACTACGAATTCCAACGCGTTTTCTAACCTCAGGAGTCCCTCCGCATGACCCCCCAGTTCTCCCTGCGCGCCCGCGCCACCGCACGCAAGTACGCGCCTTCCGTCCTGTTGCTCGTCGGCATGATGGCGGTGGCCACCTCCGCCGCCGCCGCGGACGATTCGTTCCTCGGCAATCTCGGCAACTTCATCTGTGGCATCGCCACCTTCATCAACACCAAGTACCTCTTCGTCATTGGCCTGATCGTCATCGTGCTCGGCGCGTACGCCTATGCCAATGCGGAGTCGAGCCTGTCCAAGTTCATTTCGGGGGCGTGCGTGGGCGTCGGCCTCGCCGCGGCGGCACCGTCGATCCTCAAGACGCTGAATATTGTGGCCGCCTGCACCGGCTTCTGACATGCGCAAGCACCATGTGAGCATCGGCTTGTCGATGCCGCGCCTGATCGCCGGCGCGGTACGCGGACTGGCCATCGCCAACGGCACCATCGTCGCGCTGCTGATCTATGTCACTTACCGCAGTGGCTGGGAGATCCCGGCGGCGATATTCGTCAGCGGTCTTTGCAACCACGCGCTGCTGGCCTGGCTGACAAGCCGGGATCCATGGTGGAACCAGATTCTCAACATCTACAACATGTACGGCGACCTGTACGAGTCCGTCCCCTGGCACGGGAAATCTCACTCGGTCTTTCGCCGGCCTTACGGCTTTGACAGCGACCTGCCATGCTGAAACTGAAACGCCGGCCGCTGGCCGAGATCGTGCCGTGGCTCACGTCCATTACGCCGGAACTGATCCTGAACAAGGATGGATCACTTCTGGCGGCCTATGAGTTTCGGGGTGTCGACGCGGATAGCGCCGATGCCAGTGACATTACCTCGGCCCGCGACCAGCTCGACCAGGCTTGCCGATCCTTCGACAACCGCATCACCGCCTGGTGGCGGCTGTCCCACCGCCGCACAACCGGCTTCATCGACGGCGATTTCAGCAACAGCGCCGACGCACGTCTGAACGCACTGAACCGTGCGCATATGACCACCGGGCGGTACTTCCGGAACACGCACGCCCTCAGCATTGCCTACACCCCCGAGTCGGGCATTGCAAAGTTCTTCGAGAAGATTGGCTATCACATGACGGTTGGGGGGCGCTCGGTGTACGGCGCCATCGTTGAGGCGGCAAAAGACACGGTTCTCTCTCGCAGCGCTTTCGCCTTCGACATGGAGCGGATGCACGCGGATACCCGGCGCTTCGAGGCCATGCTCGATGCATTTACCGGCGGCATTCCGCGCATCAAGCCGACCCGGCTCACCATGCAGGACAGCTATGCCGCGCTTCACCAGGTCGCCAATCCTAGCGTGCCGCCGCGCCGCATCCGGTTTCCTGTCACCTTGCTCGACACGCACCTGACGGAATCCGAGGTCACGGTGGGCGCCGAGCGATTGCTATTCGAATCCGCCCACGGCAAGCGTTATGCCGCGGTTGTTGCGGTGAAGGAATGGATGAGCTTCCAGGAAGCGGCGCTTGACAGCCTGATGCACGTGGATGCCGAGTTGGATATCTGCATCATGTACCGCTTTCTGGACACCGCGCGCGCCACGGCCTACATCGAGAAGGTGCGCCGCTTCTACAAGATGGCGGCGGTGAACCTGCGCTCCATGATGAAGCAGTACGTCTCCAAGGAGGAAAGCGAGAACGACGAAGGCCGCGAGGAACTGGCCAAGGAGGCGGGATACGCACTCAAGCGTCTCACCGCCGAGGGGATCCAGCACGGCTTTGCCAATATCTCGGTGATTGTCTACGCGGATTCCGAAGGTGAATGCGAGGACGCCGTCAGCGAGGTGGTCGGCGCATTGACCAACGCCGGCTTCGGGACGATCCGCGAGAAGGCGAACCTGATGCCCGCTTGGAACAGTACCCTGCCTGGCCGCTGGGACAAGCAACGCCGCCTCCAGTTCGTGGAAACGCCGGCCGTGTCCGACATCGCGCCGGTTCGCTCGGTCCTGGAAGGCCCGTCCTATAACGCGTGGCTAAGCGAGAAGACCGGAGCGGAAGTGCCTCCCCTGACCTGCCTGCCAACGCGCCACCGCACAATTCAGCGCGTCGACATGCATCAGCGCGGCGGCAACGGCCATCTGTTCGTCATCGGCCCGATCGGTGCCGGCAAATCGGTGTTCCTGAATTTCCTGGTGTCGCAAGGCGACAGGCACAAGGCGCGGCGGATTCGCTTCGACAAGGACCGTTCCACACGCATTCCGACGCTGCTGAGCGGAGGTACCTTCATTGACGTCACCGGGAAGTTTCAGACCAGCACGCCGGTCAATCCGTTGTCGCTGCTGGCCGACCCGAAGAACTTCACTTACATCACGGAGTGGCTGACGCTCTCCCTAGAGGATGACGACTTCACGCTGTCGCCTCAGCAGGTGCAGGATCTCTTTGAGGCCGTCAAGCTGCTGGCTGGCTACCCTCGCGAGCGCTGGACCCTCAGCTCGCTCTCGACGATGCTGCATGCGGATTTGCGCGGGCGGCTTCAGATCTGGCTCAAGGGTGGTCAGTACGGGCACTTCTTCGATCACGCCGAAGACGCTTTCTCGGTTAGTGACAACCTGTGTATCGAGATGGGTGAACTGTTCCAGAAGTACGAACGCGCAGCGGTGCTGTTCACCGATTATGCGTTCTACCGGATCAGTCAGTCGATGGATGGCATCCGCTACACGATCATCGAGGTCGAGGAATGCGGCTTCTTCTTCCAGAACGAGCGATTCTATCGGCGCTACGAGGATTGGATCACCACCATCCGCAAGCTCAACGGCGCCATCTGGTGCGCGACGCAGTCCCTGCGTCAGATTGCGCGCGTGGCGAACTTCGAGATCCTCAAGGAAAACATCGCCAACTGGATCTACCTGCCTAACAGCCAGGCTAAGACCAGTCCCGAACTCTACAAGGAGAAATTCGGGCTAACCGATGACCAAGTGCAGCTGATTTCAGACGCGGTGCCTAACCGCGACTACCTACTGATCACTAACACCCAGACACGAATGCTGCAGACGGCATTCTCCGACGAGATGGTGGCCATGCTGCGCTCGGACGGGGTCGCACAGTCAATCTGCGACAAGCACTACGCGTCGGGTGAATCCGATTGGCAGGACCGCTATGTGCGCGAAATGCTTGCGCGCGCAGCATAACTTTGGAGAAACAACGTGAAGAAGTGGATCGCCAACATCGCCATCGCAACCTCGGTCTTCGGGGCTTCGTCTGCCCACGCTGCCCTGCCGGTCACCGATTGGGTTGGCCTCGTGCAAACCACCATGACGGCAATGCAGTCGCTGAAAACCGAGGTCTACGAGAATACCAACATCATCTATCAGTACAAGATGATGGCCAACCAGCTTCTGCAGGCCACAGGTCTGGATGTGGCCGCCATTACGGAGCAACTGGACTCCATCGCCGATGACATCGGTAAGTACGAGATCTACGGCACCACGCTCAAGGACCTCTACGGCACGGTTTCGGACAACGCCGACTACCTGAAGAAGATTCATAGCATGGTCGTCGCTTCGGGAAAAACCAAGGAGCAATGGTTCGAGGACCAGCGCAATCTGTTTAGGAACGGCGACAAGACTGCCAAGGCCCTGTTCAGCCTGGGCGAGCAAATCTACAAGAATACGCAGTCAGTGGCGAAGCGCCGGCAAAAGATTCAATCGAGCATTAAGCTCTCGCCGACCGCGCAAGCCGCGGCGCAGACGACCAACCAGATGCTGGACGTGCTCGCCAGCCAGAACTCGGATCTGCTGCAGCTCATGAGCGTTCGCGCTCAAGCCGACGCGGACAAGGAACAACAGAGCGTCGCGAAGGAATCCCAAAGCGCCGAGGCCATGCGCGCGATTACGATCGCGCAGGATGAAGAACTCAAGCAGCTGCGCGCCCGCGTGTTCTCCCGCAAGCTGCAAGCTGACTGATCCGGTTGCAATGAACGCCATGCTGCTGCGCCTACTGGTTCTGCTTGTCACCGCGGTGCTCTTGCACACCGCCCCGGCCTTTGCTCAGTCAACGAGTGCCGAAGCCGGGTCCCCTTCCCAGTCCGTGGAGTCTGCCCAGACCCCGCCGTCTTTCTCGGGTCCGACGGGCACTGTTGCCGAATCCCTCAAAAGTTGGATTGGGCAGTTCGATTCCTTCCGCACCGGCCTGATTGGGGGCGCCACCTCACTCAGTCAGAGCATACGATCGGAGACGGACAAGGTGGCATACGGATTGGCGCTCATTACGCTGACGCTTGCCGCCATCCGGTTCGCCGCCACGAATGATCCAACCAGCGCATGGAACGACATCCTGGAAACCATCATGGTGCTCGGCATTCTCGCCTCGATCTATGTGGGATACAGCCAATTTGCGCCGGGCATCTATGATTGGTTCACGACACTCGCCAACAAGATCGCCGGTACGCGGTCCAGCAATCCGGCGATGACCCTCATCTCGGTGGGCGCGGGATTCCTGGACTCGTACAACCAGGCGATGGACGCGGCAAGCGGTCTGAGCAAGCTCGGCGTGGCGGTTTCGGGATTGACTCTTCTCTTTACGTTCGTGGTCTGCGCGGTGGCAGCGCTGATGTACAGCTTCTTCATCGCCTTGGGTGAGATTCAGGCCGCTGTGGGTATCGTGATCGGCCCCCTTGCAGTAGCCCTGGCGTTCTCCGACTACACACGGCGCTATTTCATGTCGTGGCTCGATTTCATGATCGGCGCTTCGATGTATATCGTCATCTCAACCATCATGGCGCGACTCGTTTCAAGCGCTTTCACTTCCACGATCGCTGATCAGACTGGCATTGGCACGAAATCTTTGGCTGGCGCCGCCTATGCCCTTGGTGTTGCCTTGTTCATGCTGCTGGTCGCACTCGAGATTCCCAAGATGTCGGGTGCGGTCTTTGGATCGGGGGGTGGTCTTAGCGGTGGCGCCGCGGCTCGCCTGGGTATGAAGGCAGCTGGCGGCATCGGTGGGTTCCTCGCCAAGAAGGGCAAGAAATGACGGTCCATCACCCCTTGCCAGCAGCGGACTTGCTGGCAGCCCACGACAGCCGCCTCGCGTTGGTTCGGCAATACGCCAACGAAACGAACGAGGCAGACATCAAGAGCAAGTGGCTGAGCGTGTTGGAACGCTGCGCCGCATGGTTCTCCAGCATGCCGCTTCGGCCGGCCGAACACGCCGAGCCCGGCGGGGCGTTTCGTGCCACGGTCGAAGCGGCCTACTTCGCCATGCGCCTTTCCGGCGCTCAGAAATTTGCCGCAGACCAGACGTCGGAACGACGGCGCCAGCTTGAACCTCAGTACCTGTATGCGCTCTTTCTGGCTGCCTGCTGTTCGCGGCTGGACGAGCCCTGTCGCCACTTCCAGTTCTTTCGGCATCGGGATGGAGCGGAATGGGTTCCTGCCGCACACGGGGCGTTCGGCAGCTGGCTCGGCGCTGACACCTACCAGGTGACGCGGCGGGAGGCAGCGTTGCCGATCGAACGGATGCGCACGGCGCTGCTCGCGCGAGAGATCCTCGGGGCCGAACGGTTGGGCGCTTTCGACAGCCACGTGCTCTCCGAACTGTTCGGCGCCATCAACCCGGATCCACGACCGTCAGGCCTGGAGACGCTACTGCACAAGGTTGTGCGGCAAGCAATCGACACCACAACCCAGTTTGAGGTGAAGGCTCGCCGTGCCGCCTTTGCCCCGGACGCGACCCCAGCGCCGGCGGCGCAGAGCCTGGCCGCCGATGGGGCCGACGCCCCGACGTCGCCAGCGAACCTGCCCCAGGCGAACGCGAATACTGCGAAGACAGAAGCAGAGACGCCACCCCAAGCGGCAGGTAGCAGACCGGATTCGCCCGATACGGCCAACGGCTCGCCGGCGGTCAGCGAGCCGCATGCACGAGTTGAGACGTCTCGCAACGTGGTGCAACTCGACGGAGCGCGTTCGTTGCGCAAGGAGCCGACGCCCGAGGATCCCTTCAAGGCACTCGCTGGCACCTCGAACCTCATGCGCGAGTTCTTCAAGGCGCTCTCGCAGGACGCGGCCGCTGGAAAGACGAAAGTGACGCGTGTTGAGGGAAAGGTTGCTATCAGCAAGCGCTCACTCGGCAACTATGGCATTGCCTCCGACACACTCATTGAGCATCTGCGCAAGTTCAGGCATCTCTACAAGATCGTTGGCCAGGACATCCTGCTGGTCGACGAAGTAGGAAACCTGATCATGCCTGGCCCGCAATCCGACGCATGAATCATTACATTAACCACTTCCGCCCCATTTACGAGTTCCGGGCCGCCGTCGGCTGGGCGCTTGCTTGCGTGGTGCTGCTCGTGAGCGGCATGCCAAACGGAGCCTACTTCTCACTGGTTTGCCTGGCATTCCTGCTCGTTCGTTCCACACAGGTGTGGCGGGCGCTGCGGTTCCGGCTTGCCATCTCCACGAAATGGCTGACCCTGATCAGGATCGAAGACCTGCTTGCAAAGAGCCGACAGCTGCGCTCCGCAGACAAAGACGAGGATGCCATGTATCTGGGTACCGGATATGAATGGACGCAGAAGCACTGTCAGATCGCCCACGACATCCTGCGTATGCCATCAAGCGATGTTCCGGGGCTGCCCAAATGGCTGCCGAAGGATACCGTCAAGGCGATCGAGAAAACGTTCGCCCCCGAGCACAGCATTGCGGACCGCTCGCCACAGGGAAAATCCTGGATCGGGGGCATGGAATCGCAGCGCGGCCCCATCCCCTTTCACTACAAGGCAATGGGCGGTCACACGTCAATCAGCGGCACTACCGGGTCGGGAAAGACACGCACGTTCGAGCTGATTTCGACGCAGGTGATCCACAACCCCAATGACGTGTTGATCGCGATCGATCCCAAGAACGATCCCGACTGGGTCGCACGGTGCAAGCGTGAATGCGAGCGCACCGGACGCAAGTTCTTGTACTGGAAACAGGCGGCGCCCTCGCGATCCATTCGCCTGAACCCGTTGGAAAACTGGTCCCAGCCGTCGGAAATTCCGACTCGCATCGCCCAACTGATGGAGGAAGGTCCGTTTCGCCAGTTTGCCTTCCTGTTTATTGACCGATCCGTCAAGGGCGAGCTGTACGTGGGCGACAAGCCGAATCTCCGGTCGATCCTCCAGTACGCTCAGAATGGCATCAACAATTTGCTCGAGCGAGCGCTGGAGCGCTTTTTCCCTGAGGCCGGCAAGCCTGATTGGGAAGAGGAAGTCACGGCGTACATGCAGAAGGTCGCACAGAAGATGGGTGGCACGCGTCTTGATGCCATGGTCAGTATGTACATCGATCGATTCGCCAAGCTCGGCAAGGGGCACGAGACGATCGACGGCCTGATTTCAACCTTTCAGCATGACCGCGACCACTATGGCCGGATCATTGCCTCTGCCCTGCCCCTTCTGCAGATGCTTGCCACCGGAGAGACCGGACTGATGCTGGCGCCCAAAGCGGACGATTTTGAGGATGACCGCGAGATCTGGGATATCGACAAGGTCATCAAGCAGAAGGCTGTGCTTTATGTCGGCGCCGATTCGCTATCCAATTCGATGGTGGCGCAGGCGGTCATGTCGATGCTGCTGGCCGACATCGCATCGGTCGCCGGCGCGATTTACAACTTCTACGCCAAGCCGCCCGAGATTGTCCTGGTTGTCGACGAAGCGGCCGAGGCCATCAACGAGCAATTGCTCCAGCTCTTGAACAAGGGCCGCGGGGCAGGCTTCAAGGCGTTCGTCGCTTACCAGACCCGCTCCGACTTCACGGCCAAACTCGGAAACGTGGCAAAAATGCAGCAAGTCTTGGGGAATTTGAACAACCAGATCGTTTTACGCTTGGAAGACATCGACACGGCCAAGTGGTTCTCCGAGAAAGCCGGGACCACAGCCATCCGCAACCTGGTCGTCTCAAGCAGCACCAGCACCGGAACGGAGGCTCATGTCGGCGAGTTCAGCGGCTCTGTGTCTCGATCGGCCCAGCTTGAGAAGGCGCCGCTCATTCCGCACGACCTGGTCATGCAACTGCCGAACCTGCAGTACTTCCTGCGAATCTCTGGAGGCGCCGTCTACCAGGGTCGAATTCCAATTATCACGGACTAATACCAATGCGCAGCAGCCTGTTCCGACAAATCGTCAAGGAATACAAGCTTTCGGCGAAGCTCTCGCCCGTGCTCTCGCTATCGCCGGACCTTGATGACATTTGCACGCGGGTAGTCGACTACATCGGCGTGAATTTCCGCGTCCGCGAGGAGCCGCTGGTCAAGGAAATGCTTGCCGACGGCATCACGGCGTGGCGCGCCGCCCGCAAGCACGGCGATCCCAACGTCGCTTTCATGATGGGGCTGTTCTCCCGCGCTCACGAGCTCTATGGCAAGCGCTATGCCGCGTTCAAGGGCGAAAAGTACAACGTCTGGTATCCGTTTCACGAATCCATTCCGGCGTTCGAGCAGCGCCAGCCGGATGGCTATGTCTGCCGCGTCGTCGACGAACCGGCACCTGGCGCAATCACGCAACGCTGCGCAGCGTTTCAGCTCGCTGCCCGGGTCCTGACGGGTTACACCTTCACCCGCTACTTCGAGAACTACGATGTCGCTGGCGACTTTGCACACTGACGCGCGCCGGGCGGCGATCCGAGTCAAACAGGCCCCCGCTCGCCTTGCGGCCAGGCTCTGTGGTGTCGATCCCGCTCTCGCCCTGCACATGCATGAGTGGTTGACGGCGCCGCCCCACCTTGCTCAGGAGATGCCCCAGTCATTCTCCAGCGGAGCGGCCGCGGCATGCTTTGCGCTCGTCAAGATTTCGGTAGACAAGCCGGCCATCTTCTGGGGCGCTCTGTTCGCTTTTCTGAGCCTGCCGCTATGGCTGGCACTGCGCTGGATCTGACATGGCCAACAGCCGGTTCGCTTCGCACGTACGCTTGTGGTTGATCGTCTCGCCGTTGATGATCTGCACCCTGGCGCCGTTCATGCAGAACGATCGCGCCTTCGAAATCAGTGAGGCCGAACAGGCGTCGGTTGAACGCGTGCTCGGCCAGGAAAGGGCGGATATCGTCGTTTCGCTGGCCAACGCCCGCTTTCACAAATGGTTCATCGACAGCGGTGCGGTCAAGGCATCGTTCACCGGCTCCGACGGCCAGACCAGTTTCTCCGACGGGGGCGCCGCCGCCTTCGGCAGAGGTTGGATGCAGCATTTCTGGCTGACGATCTACCGTGCGGTGTACCGGGCCGCGGTGGCTCATCACTGGGTTCTCGGCGCGATCGTCCTGCTCGTTGCGTTATTTAACGACGGGACCGTATCGCGAAAGATTCGCGCCGCCGGGGCTGGGTTCGCCAATCCGGTGACATTCCACGTTGCGGCCCATGGATTGACGCTCTGCTTCGGCTTCGGGACGTCTGCCCTGCTGTTACCCCTTCCCATGCTGGCGACCTGGTGGACCTTTGGTGTCTGCCTGATTGGCCTGCTCTGCTGGCGCCTTGCGGCGTCTTTCCATGTCGGCAAGTAGCCGGTGCCGTAACGACTACCAAGGCCGGTGCCCGGCCACATATTGGAGAACATCATGACCACGACCGATTTGACCCCCGCCGAAGAGACCCTGCAGCAATCCGCGCCGACCGACGTAGCTGCTGCGCCGCTCGTCGCAACACCTCCAACGCTTGGCGCAATTGACAGTTCTGGCGACGTCGAGACCGAACTCGCGGAGATGGAGCAATCGGCCGACGCACTGCGCCAGGAAGGTCTGATCTCGACAGCGGATCATGAGGAGCGCAAGGCTCAGGTGGAGCGCACCCGTAACCTTTTTCGGGACCTGGCGCCTGAAGACCGCCAAGCGATCGTTCGACGCCGGCGCGAGCTCGGCCTGCAGATCCTCAATCGCGAGCTTGCCGGTGCGGCAGTTGTTCCAGTGGCGCTCAAGCTCAATCACACCCGCCTGCGGCCGCTGTTCGAGCAATGGTGGCCGTACATGAACCGGATGTCGTTGAACCTGCAGCGCTTCGGAGCTGCCACGTTCTCGCGCTCTGAATTGTCGACACTCGAAAACTACCTGGAGCGCGAACTCTCGAAGATTGAGGATTATGTGGACGAGCAATTGCGAGTGGCGAAAGCCTACCGCGAACAACGGGAACAGGAAATGCGCGCACAAGGCGAGATCGTGTTTGTGCCGACAATCCAGCGCCCCTCCCTTTCACTCGAGGTTCAAGCCTATTCGCGGTTCTCCGTGCGCGCACTGCAGGTTCTGATCAAGTTCGATCAAACCATGGACCAGTTCGACTTCATGGTCTGGAACGGCATCCGTGACCAGAGCGACGTCAACGACGAGGTCACTCGCTTCCTGCGCAAGTTCCAGCCGCTGGGGCTGCGCAGCTACACCACGCACCTGAAGCTAATGACGACTGTGCGCGGGATGTAAGCCCAAGTGTCACCTGGTGTGAGCACGTCACCCCAGAGGCAACAAGTTGTCCCGTGGGGGCACTTGCTATCACCCCGTGACAGATGGTCCCACCAACATCAGCGCCCCAACTGCCTCGTATCTGTCTCGTAGTCGTACTTCGGGGCACTTGCTCACACGTGCTATCACCAGCACCACAACGGGATTCCAATGTCGCTCGAAAAGGTACTAGCAGTCCTTAATCCCGCCCAACGCGAAGTCGTGGACCTGCGTCAGCACTGCCTCGCCGTGGCGGTACCTGGAGCTGGAAAGACGGCGACGATCGCTGCCAAGACCGCAGTCCTGCTTGCGGATCCGCATGTGACTGTGGGCGCAGTGACGTTCAGTAAGGACGCCGCGGTCGAGCTTCGCGAGCGGATACTCGCGCTTGCCGGATCAGCGACGAAGAGGCGACTGCTTGCTGGTACGTTCCATTCTCTCGCCTATAAGCAGCTTGGACGGCGCGACGGCGGCAGCGCGCCAGACGTCGCCACCGATGGCGATCGTACCGGGCTTCTGATCCAGGTTCTCTCTGACCTAGGGTTGGACTGGAAGGTGGAGGACGCCATCGCGGCGGTTGAAGCGATTAAGACCAACTTCGGCCAAGTGCAAAGCGGCAGCGCCGAAGAAGTGCTTTACCGTGGCTACCAAGATTCACTGGAGCGAAACGGCAAGATTGATTTTCAGGACATGCTTCGGCTAGCCGTGGAAGGCATGCAGAACGGCACCATCGAGCCGTATCCGTTCAGGTACCTCCTGGTCGACGAATTTCAGGACACTGACCCTCTCCAATATCAGTGGATCGCCTCGCATGCTCAGGCCGGATCGATTGTGACCGTTGTTGGCGATGATGATCAGAGCATCTATGGCTTCCGATCAGCGTTGGGCTTCCGCGGAATGGAATCCTTCATTCGTCAGTTTGACGCGCAGTCAGTGGTGTTGGGCAACAATTATCGCTGCCACGCAGAGATTCTTGGGGCGGCGGACCGAATCATCCGGAATAACCGCGACAGGATCCCAAAGGAACTGGTTGCGTACAAGGGCCCCGGCGGGAAGGTTCAGTTCCAGCGGTTCGCTGACGAGTATGCCGAGGCTGTCGCAGCGATGGAGCATCTGACGGCGGCGGTAAGGAATGGCCAATCGGCGGCAGTCCTTGCCCGGACCAACCGCATTCTCGACCCCGTCGAGGCGATATGCCGATCGCATGGCGTCAAGTATTTTCGGGCGTCCGGCAAGTCGATTCTGAACCGGCCTGAGGCCGCCCTCATGTGCAATCTTCTGGAACTGGTCCAGAGGACGAAGAGTACCGGTGTGGACGCGCTGCTGTCCTTTGTCGGGATTGATACCCAAGAACTACGGCTCCTGCACAGCAAGGGCCGCGCGAATACAGAACAGCGCCAAAGAAAAGAGCTTCTGGAACTGGGCCTTTCGGAAGCATCGGCGGATCGCTATCGGGAACTTATGAAACGGCTTGTCGAGTGGCGAACGCTCTGCGACCGGCAGTTTTATTCGCTGGTGCTGGAAGGAGTGTACGAATGGATGATGCACCAGACCGACTCTGATCCTGCCCGCCGGGCCACGACCACGACGTTCGACGTACTGTCCCGGCTCAATGGTCCATTTTCCGACAGGCTGGAGTTCCTGCGCCGCAGCAACAATGAGCCGGCGCCGGATGCGTTGATCCTAACAACCATGCACAGCTCCAAGGGGCTAGAGTGGGATCGGGTATGGATCATCCGGGCCGAGGAAACCGTTGTGCCCGATGAGAAAAGCACCGAATCGGAAGAGCGTCGCTTGTTCTACGTAGCAGTGACGAGAGCACGTGAGGATCTGCGGCTATCGATGGCCAAGAAGAATCCGACCTCTCCCTTTGTCTTAGAGGCAGGCCTTGATGCGTTGACCACTACATGACGACGCAAAAGATGTAGCGCAGTGATCCGGTATTTTTGCGACCTGCAAACGGGAAAAGTGCAAGGAAGGATGACCTTGTCGTGTTTGATGAAAAGTAATCCCTAAATCGACCTGAGGGCCTTCTACTTGTCCGCCACGTACAAGTACGACTCGGCCTCGCGGATTTCCAAGGAAAAGTGAATGAGACTTCAACCAACGAAAAAAAACCTGGAGCTGCAAGACTTATACCCTGCAGGTACATAGTTGCAGTGGGGAGCCGCCAGAGACCTATCAGGCTGCTGAAGTACTCATCGCGCTAGCGATGAGTTTTTCCCCGCAAGGCGGGGAGCGCTGTTTTTCACAATCCGGAAGCCGGACGTCACTGCCTCGGCTTTTTCCGCGTTTTGGCGCCCATTCCAGCCTCATTAGCGCGATTACTGCAACTGCGGACGGATTTGTCCCAGCGAGCGCATGCGCACGAGGTGGTAGGCGGCCATGCTCAGCACAAACATCTGATCGACTTTCTTCAGACCGCGCACCATCACCTGACGCATGCGCCCCACGGTCTTGACCCACCCGAAGCCCTGTTCGATCAGCTTGCGCTTTTGTTGCGAGACGGCATAACCGGCGCTGGAAGCAATGGCATCAGGAACGGCCGAGCGACGACCCGATGTGTTCTGCGCCACGTGGGGCGTCACCTTCATTTCCAGGCAGGCCTCAATGAACTCGTGCGCGTCATAGCCCTTGTCCGCGCCCACGGTGACTTCCACATTCAGGTCTTCAATCACCTGCCTGGCATCGTTAAGCATGACCTTTGCGGCCTCCCGCTCGGCGTGTCCGTCCGCCTTGGTCACCATGGCGCTAACCACCAGGCCATGGCGGTTGTCGCTCAGGGTATGACCCATGTAGCGCAGCTCACTGGATGTCTTGCCCTTGCGGTAGAGCTTGGCATCGGGATCGGTCTTGGATTCGTGTGTCTCGTTGCTGCGCTTGCGACCTTTGAAGTTGCCGCCGGCGTCATCGTCTTGGTCGTCGCCATCCTTGCGCACGAAGCTCTTGTGGCCTGCCCACGCCTGTATCAGCGTGCCGTCCACGCTGAAGTGCTCACCCGACAGCCAGTTCTTCTTCTGCGCGATGGCCAGCACCTCGTTGAAAAACTGGATCACCGCATCATGCTTGATCAGTCGCTCGCGGTTCTTGGTGAAGACCGTGGGCACCCAAACTGAGTCGTCCATCGACAGCCCGATGAACCAGCGAAACAGCAGGTTGTATTGCGTCTGCTCCATGAGCTGGCGCTCAGAGCGAATGCTGTAGAGCACCTGCAGCAGCATGGCCCGCAGCAACTTCTCCGGCGCGATACTGGGGCGGCCACCCTTGATATCGGCCTCGTACATCTGCGCGAACAGCCGGTCCATCTTCACCAGCGCCTGGTTGGCCATAGTCCGGATCGAGCGCAGCGGATGGGACTGCGGCACGAAATCCTCCAGCCTCCGCATAGTGAACAAGCTTTCCGTGAAGGTATCTGCGCCGCGCATGAATGTGGGATTGGATGGGATCCTCAAAGCAACGCTTCAGCCAGTCGTCGCGCTGACGTCCGCTGGAGGTATTTCAGCGGCCTGCTAGCTTGCTTGAGCGGAAATGACTCTTTACTGTGGTGAGGTGACAAGCCCCCGATTTCATGTGCCATAAAATCCCCATGATCTATTGGGTAGTTTGACCATTTCAGGCTCCGATGGCGTTATCGAAATATTAAATTTGTATGACTGTAGTTTCCAAAACGCCTTGGCCCCTTTTTCGTGCTTTCGACACCTACTTCAAACTGAGTTCTTCGGCACAACATTCCTGACTATAGGATCTTTCCTCATCTCATTAGATCTTGATTTAGATCAAGCAATGACGAGTTGAAGTCGATCGTCCTATGTCTTCGCATAGCTTGGCATATAAACTTTTATCTCTATCTCTCTAGGAGACGAAGCACGAACAAATGACGCTTCATAAATTTGTTATTTGATTGCATGAATTCATACCCCACAATTTAGCCTAGGATCGTCTGCATTTAGCATCAAAGTGTCATGAAATTTCGTTTTTTTAATTCATGGAGAGTGCCATGCGCAAGAGGATTAAAAAATTGGGGGTCGTTGGTTTAATGACGGCGACCGTGCTGTTCGGCGCTATGCCTGCATTCGCAGCGGAAATGGAGGGCTGGTCCGATAACTGTTTGTTCTTGGAGATCGGAAAGGGTGATTTTAGGATTTGTTTGTAACGCTGACAGGGCATAGAGCTGCAGCGCTGATATCTATCAAGGGCAGCGTCATCAGAACGCACCAATGTTAGCTGAATAAACCTTCCACATGCCGCTTTTTGTCTGATTGTGCAGCGAGTGGAGGGCTCCCCTCCCCTGGCGCAGACCGGTTGGTTTCTTGTTCAGCAAGGAATACCGGGGAAGGCGGCGCGGATTCTTGAAGAAGACGGGATTTTGAGGCCCGTATTCCCCGTTCCGATAGCCGAAGGCCCGGGACCTGTCAGAAATTTTGTGTTTAGGGCATAACATGTCGCCAAGGAGCATGTATGCCACGCAAAACCAAGACCAGCCAGGCCGCCGACCGTGAGCTGCCGACCATTCCCGAGGACCTGATTGCCCATTTCGTTAAGGGTCCGATGACCGCCGAGGCGGTGCAGGACGCCTCGATGGCGTTCAAGAAGGCCCTGATCGAGCGCGCCCTGGGGGCCGAGCTCGGCCATCATCTGGGCTACCCGGCTGGCGCCGAGCGCCCGGCCGGCACGGCCAACCAGCGCAATGGCAAGAGCGCCAAGACGGTTCTGACCGACGACGGGCCGCTGCGGTTAGACATCCCTCGCGATCGCGACGGCAGCTTTGATCCGATCCTGATTCCCAAGCACGAGCGGCGCTTCACCGGGTTCGACGACAAGATCATCGCCATGTATGCGCGCGGCATGACCTTGCGCGAGATCCAGGCGTTTCTGGCCGAACAGTACGGCACCGAGGTCTCGCCCGAGTTCATCAGTTCGGTGACCGATGCGGTCATGGACGAGGTCACCGCCTGGCAGGCCCGTCCGCTGGAGGTGATGTACCCGGTGGTGTTCTTCGACGCGCTGCGGGTCAAGATGCGCGAGGACGGCGTGGTGCGCAACAAGGCCGTCTACCTGGCCTTGGGCGTGCTGCCCGACGGCACGCGCGACATCCTGGGCCTGTGGATCGAGACTACCGAAGGCGCCAAGTTCTGGATGAAGGTGTTCAACGACCTGAAGACCCGGGGTACCCAAGACATCCTGATCGCGGTGACCGATGGCCTTAAGGGCATGGAACAGGCCCTGGCCGCGGTGTTCCCGAACACCACCCTGCAGACCTGCATCGTGCATCTGATCCGCAACAGCCTGGAGTACGCCAACTGGAAGGAGCGCCGCGCCGTGGCGGCGGCGCTCAAGCCCGTGTACACGGCCCCCACGGTCGAGGCCGCGCTGGCCGAGTTGGCGGCCTTCGAGAACGGGGAATGGGGTCGGCGGTATGCACCGATCGGCGCATCCTGGCGTCGCGCCTGGGATCAGGTGATCCCGTTCTTTACGTTCCCGCCGGCGATCCGCAAGATCATTTACACGACCAACGCGATCGAGAGCATCAACGCGCAGCTGCGCAAGATCATCAAGACGCGCGGTCACTTCCCCAGCGACGAGGCGGCGACCAAGCTGCTGTGGCTGGCGCTGCGAAACATCACGGTGAAGTGGGGCAGTTCAACCCATGACTGGAAGGCTGCCATGAACCAGTTTGCGATCCTCTACGAGGAACGCTTCACCCACCCTTATCGTTAAGATATTGCTGGCTCACCGTTCCATCGACGGTGAGCCTTTACCTGCCCTGCACACAAAAAAACTGACAGGCCCAAGGCCCGGAGGTTCCGGGATAACCTGGATGCGACCACGGACCTTGCGCTGAGCCACATCGGAACCATGGTGAACAGCAAACAGACGGCCCCGTGCCACCGTCCTGCAGAGGCTAATGGGGAAAGCCTGGGAGAACGACATCCTCGGCAGCTTACGCGCCACTGGTCATGCTCACGCAATCGCGTCAGCCCGCGCCAGGGCGAGCGTTCCCAGAGGCCGCTGTCCCAATCACGAAGGCGACGCCAGCAAGCACTGCCTTCCACAATTCGCTATTGACCTTCTTCCGTGCCATGACGCATAGCCACACTCAACGGGCAGATGACGACGACACGGTTTTGTTAGCCACACTTAGCACCGCAAGAGCGCGAAGGAATTGCCCATCTTTGAGGTCATTTCCTTATACGGAAGTCATGACTCTTCCCTCAGTGTTTGAATAGTGAGCGCGGCGTCCATGGTTCGCTGCATGCCGATCCAGATCGTCTTGGCGCCGGGCTCGCCATCGTTCTTCCGCCCAAGGAACCCGCCCAGGGAAGCAACCAACCGAATCATCTGATTGAGTGTGACCGGTGTCTTCGGGCGAGCTTTCTTGGAGAGCACGTATGCCCCCCGAATCTCGTCGGCATCGAAGAACAGCGACGCATCCAGATCCGGACAGGTTCTGCCCAACCGCATCAGGCGGGCAATGCGCCATGCCACCACCATATACAACGCCAAGGCCCGCTCCACACGATCCATGTGCGATAGCTGTAGCGCCTCGACCTTGCAGCCGGTCTTCAGGACATGGAAGAACATCTCGATCTCCCACCTTGCCCGATACCATTCAACAAGTTCGTTGACCGCATCAGCGTCCTGCGCTTCTCGGTTCGTCACCAATCGCCAAACCACTGGCTTGACGCCTGCGGGCGCTTCGATCTCCCTTGCCGCCACACAGGTGAACTCCGCTCCGACCAGACCCGGCAGCTTCATACGCTGGGCGCGTAGTTCCTGTTTGACCTCGCGCGCCTTCTGGCCTGCTCGCCCTGGCAAGATAAAGGTGATTTCCCCGAGTACCGGGCTGGCGTCGACGCTATCCCACAACTTGCCGCCCTCGGCCAGGTTGCGGTTGTGTTGGCTGCGGATCAACCAGTCGGCCGGTTGGCCAAGTTCCTGGGCGCGCGCCATCAACTCGGCAATATCACCCTCGCGGTCTGTCACATACACCAGCCGTGTCTGCGGCAATAGCGCGGCTTGCTCCGCAACCCGTTCATATCCTTCAATCCAGCGTACGCTTTCCTTGATCCCGCCCCGGTTGCCATCGGCGTCCTTGGGCTCCCGAGCCCACATCCAGGCATCGATCACCCCCAGCGGCTCGCGGTCAGGCGTCACCGCGTAGGTCGGATGCAAAAACATGCCCCGCTGGGCTTCATAGGTCAACGGACCCAGCCCGTCGATCTCCTGGCCATTAAAGTTCAATTCGGTTGTATCAGCGATGCACAGCACCACCGGAAACTGCGCGGCCCTCGCTGCAGTGCGCTCCCAATGCGGCTGCATTACGTCCCGCCAATCGATCTGCTCATTGCCGAGAAACCGATATGCCGCGATGGTTTGCGACCAGTCATCGCATGCGCCGGGGATGCTCGCCGTCGGCAGAGCCGCAAACCGCTTGAGCAGCTCCTTGGCGCGCCGATCCCGCCCCGGATCACCAAGATCCAGACTCTCGAATTCCTCGTCCACCCATGCCCCCGACTCGTTGCTCATTGCTGCGCGAAAATCCGAGAGTAAACGCGAGTCTGGCGAAGTTAACAACCCCCTTACCTCGAAATTCCCGGGACTTCAAGCTCCAAGCCTCGCCGCGGAGACGGTCCTACTTCCGTATAAGGGGATGGGTTGAACGCACCAACGACCAAGGTCTTCCATCCACCGACGCTCTCTTCGGCAATGAGTATCCTTGGCGGAATCTACATAGGGCTGTTTTTTTAGATAGCCGATAACCGCGTTGACGTCCTTGGCCGCATCCATACCGCTTGCCACGGCATCGCATCCGTGCCGACGGAGGTAGCCTTCCGAATTACCATAGCCACGCATCATGGGCTCGGCCACGACATATCCGCGCGACAGCAAATAGCCCGTCGCAAAATTAAAACGAAATCGTGTGGTTTTCCAGGAATGAGCCGTGGTTTAGTACCGCAAGAAATGGACTCGGACCCGGCCGGGTGTACAGCGTGACTTCGAGCTTGACCGGATCGTCGGGATTTCCTTCCACCAGAATCACCCGCTCGCTTTTCTGCACGACCTCTGGAAGATGCTGCTTCGGTTCCCTCTCAGCGAGGGGCGCACAGGCCGCGACGAGCAAGGCCCCCGAAGGCCAGAAGCAAAGAGAGATGCTTTGACATGGATTTACTTTCTCCCTTCGCAAATGCCGTGGCGGTTTCGTTCATCGTTCCACCTGTACATTGTTCATGCCAAGCCGCCCCAGGCTGCCCGCCAGCCGCAACCGCGTGGCTTTCCAATCGGCCAGTGCCTGTACGCGCTGCTGCTTGGCATTGGCCAGCGCCGTTTGCGCATTCAGCAGTTCGAGAATATTGCCGACGCCGGCCTGATAGCGATGTTCGGCAGCGTTAAAGGATTGCTGCGCAGTATCGAGTAGCGTTGCGCTGTACTTCACGCTGTCCGTGGCGGTTCGAACGGCCTGATAACTGCTCCACACCTCCAGCCCCACCTGCTGGCGCGCAGCATCCAGACCGTCGTGCTCGCGTTCGAGCTGTGCCTGGGCCTGATGGATCCGGTACAAACGGCCAAAACCTTCAAATAACGGGATCGTGAGCTGAATCCCGACATACCAGTCGCGTCCGGTAGCCGGAAAGCTCGGGACGCCGAGCCCTAGCGTAGCTGGCTGATTGTTCAGGCTGTAGCGGGATACCAGGCCGAGGCTGGGCATGCCCTCGGCGCGCGTCTGGTCAACCCTGGCCGCCGCCGCATCCACCTGGGCCTCGGCGGCCATCACGCTTGGATGTGCCTGCCTGGCGCCCTCGATCAACTCGCCAACCGCCTGGGTGAACTGCGCGTCCGTCCTCACCTCGTCGCCCACACCGGGCAGGGTGAGCGGCACGTCCGGCGATAGATTCATGTCAGCAGCGAGCGTGCCAACGGCGGTTTGCCACTGGCCGTCCGCCTTGGCGCGGTTTAGTACCGCCTGCGTATAGGCCGTCTGTGCCTGCAAGGCATCCGAGATGGGCGCCACGCCTTTGTCCACCCGCCCCGAGGCCGCGCGGAGGCTGTTCGCCGCCATCGCCTCCACATCGCGCGCCGCAACCAAGGCGCCCGCACTCGCCTGGGCCGTGTAGTAATCCTTGGCCGTGGTCACGAACAGGCTTTGCACGGTGGCATCCTGCGTTGATTGTGCGGCAGCCAGCAATGCCGATGCGCTGCTCACGGCAGCGCTACGCGCACCGAAATCGTAGAGCACCCAATTCAATGCCACGTTGCCGGTGCCCACATTGGCGAGCGTGGCCGAACTCAGATTCGGATGCCTGGTCACATCCGTCCTCGCCCCGTCTCGCACGTACTGCCCGGTGCCGTTCACGGTCGGCAAGTAGCCTGCCCGCGCAGTCCCCACGCCAGCGGCCTGGGCCTTGACATCGGCCCAAGCCTGGCGCGTCTTTGGGTTGACGCATAGCGCCCGTTCGACGGCCTCGCCCAGGAGCAGCGGCGAGACTGGCGGCCCGGCCCGACATCCGGCGATGTCCGGAATGAGCGCGCCGGCAGGGGTGGCCGGAAGGTGCTGCTCCGCGCGCAGCGGGTCGAAGGCCTGCGCGTCCTGGACCAGCCCCCATAGCCCGGCCAGGATGAGGGTGAGCGGGATGCGTCTAGCGTTCACGCAAGCTCTCCTGAGCGGCCTCGATCACGGGGCCTAGGAAGTATTCGGCCACCGTGCGCTTGCCGGTACGGATATCCGCCGTAACCGCCATGCCAGGCGTGAGCGCGATCCAGCGGTTCTCCACCCGGATGCGGTTAGTGGTGAGGCGAATACGCACCGGAAAGGTGAGCCCAAGCTTCTTGTCGTTGGTAGCGTCATTCGACACGGAGAGCACCGTGCCCTCGATGAAGCCATAGCGGGAATAGGGAAACGCCTCCACCTTGACCGCGACAGCCTGGCCCACGTCCACAAAACCGATATCCTTGTTTTCCAGTTGTCCCTCGACCTCCAGCGTGTCGTCGGGCACGATTTCCATCAGCGCCTGGGCCGTGGTCGCGACACCGCCCAGTGTGTGCGCGGCGAGTTGCTGCACCGTGCCGGCCACGGGCGCGGTGAGGCTCATCAGTTCCTGGCGCGTCTGCGCCTTGGTCTCATCGTTGCGGCTCTGCGCCCCCTGCTGGGTGTGTTTCTCCAGCTCATCGAGCTGGTCATGCCGAAACTTCGAGGCTAGCGCCCCCAGTTCGGCCCGCTGCTCGGCGATACCGGCCGTAAGCTCCAGCACGTGGGCACGCTGGGCCGCCAGCTCGTTCTCCAGGTCCAGGGCCTTCTGTTCCTTGTCCAGGTAATCGTGACGCGCCACATACTTGTCAGCCACCAGCGCCTTATAGTCCATGGCCTGCTGGCGCGCAAGCGGCGCGGTGGCCTGTAACCGTGCCACTTCGGCCCGTGTGCTGTCCCGCGCCGCCTCGCGCTTGTGCAGCTCTGCCTGCGCGCTGTCGATGCGATCCTGATACTCGCGCCAGGCGCCATTGGCCAGATGCTGGGCTTCGCGCATTCGGTCTTCCGACGCGCCATCCACCTGCACAACCTGCGGCGGTTGTTTGATTTCCTGCGCGCCAAGCAGCGCCCGCGCACGGGCCGCACCGAGGCCGGCATCGACGCGGGAGAGGTACGCCTTGTCCGCATCGGCGGCGGCCTGAGTGGTGTCGAGCTTCACCAGCAACTGGCCCGCCGCCACGCGCTGGCCATCACGCACGAGGATTTCGCGAATGACGCCGGTCACCGCCGGCTGAATCACCTTCACCCGCGCATTGGGTACAAATTTCCCCTTGGCAGTTACCACGATATCGAGCTTGCCAAAGATGCCGATCAATAACACCAGTCCGGTTAGCGCCACAATGATTCGCATTGTCCAGCGGGGCGCCGGATGCGCTGGCGTTTCCGCCAATTCCAGATGGGCGGGGAGAAATGCCAGTTCGTGCGGGGTCCGACTGGGCGCGTCCAACTCGCGACGGATGTGCCAGGCCGCCCGGAATACGCTGGCGTAGCGGCGCAGCGGCTCACGCAGCGCCGCCCATTGGGATACGCCGGGGGTACTCATAGTCCGCTGTCCTGTAACGAGACGAGATGGGCATAGTAGCCACCCAGTGCCAGCAACTCCTCATGCCTGCCCCGTTCCACGATACGGCCGCCGTCCATGGCAATGATCTGGTCGGCGTGGCGCACGGCGGTGAGCCGGTGGGCGATGATGATCACCGTGCGTCCGGCGCAGATGGCCTTCATATTGTTTTGGATAATTCGCTCGGTCTCGAAATCGAGCGCACTGGTGGCTTCGTCGAACACCAGCACGCGCGGATTGGTCAGCAGCGCCCGTGCAATCGCCAGGCGCTGCCGCTGGCCGCCCGAAAGGTTGCCGCCGTGTTCACCGACCACCGTGTCGTACCCTTCCGGCATGTCGCAGATAAAATCGTGCGCTCCCGCCAGCTTCGCCGCTTGCATGACTGCCTCCAGCGGGGCGCCGGGATCGGTGAGCGAAATGTTGTCGCGGATCGAGCGATTGAACAGCAGGTTCTCCTGCAACACCACGCCGATCTGGCGGCGCAGCCAGGAGGGATCGGCCAGCGCGAGGTCGATGCCATCTATACGCACCGCGCCCTGCTCCGGCAGATAGAGTCGCTGTAGCAGTTTGGTGAGCGTGCTCTTGCCTGAGCCCGAGCGCCCGACAATACCCACGACGTGGCCGGTGGTGATCCCCAGGCTCACGCCATCGAGGATCGGCGGGCCGTCCGCGCGATAGCGGAAGCGGATGTTCTCGAACACGATGCTGCCCTTGATGGACGGCGGCGTTTGCCGGCTTTGCGCCAGCTCCGTGCGCGTATTCAAGATGTCGCCGAGGCGGCTCATGGATATACCGACTTGCTGAAAATCCTGCCACAGTTGCGCGAGGCGCAGCACCGGGGCGCTCACGCGCTGCGACATCATGTTGAAGGCGATCAGCGCGCCCACGGTCAGCTTGCCGTCGATGACGAGCTTGGCTCCAAAAAACAGCGTGCCGAGCGTCACCAGCTTCCCCACCAATTGAATCGCCTGCTGCCCGACGTTGCCGAGTGAGGTCACACGGAAGCCCGCCGCGACGTATGCCGCGAGCTGGGTTTCCCAGCGTTTGACGAACTGCGGCTCCACGGCCATGGCCTTGACCGTTTCGATCCCGGACACCGATTCCACGAGGAACGATTGGTTATCCGCGCCACGGGCGAACTTGTCGTTCAGGCGCTTGCGCAGCAACGGCGTAATGAAGGCGGAAATCGCACCGTAGAGCGGCAAGGACAGAACCACCATCAGCGTGAGCCAGACGCTGTACAGGCACATGACAGCGAGGAACACCACAGAGAACACCAGATCGATGAGCGCGGTCAGCGCCTGGCCGGTCAGGAAATTTCGAATGCTTTCCAACTCCCGCACGCGTGCCACGGTGTCGCCCACACGCCGCGCGCCGAAATAGGCGAGTGGCAAGGCTACAAGATGGCGAAACAGGCGCGCGCCCAGTTCCACGTCGATACGGTTGGTCGTGTGCGCGAATACATGGTTGCGCAGGCCCGTGAGCAACACCTCAAATACCGAGCTGACAAGGAGCGCCAGGCACACCACGTTGAGGGTGCTATAGGTGCGGTTCACCAGCACCTTGTCCATCACCACCTGGAACATCAGTGGCGACACCAGCCCGAACAGTTGCAGCGCCATCGAAACGCCGAGCACTTCCAGCAGCAGGCGGCGGTACTTGACCACCGCCGGGATAAACCATGAGAAATCGAAGCGAGCCAGCTCGCCTGCCAGGGAGGCGCGCGAGGTGAAAAGCAGGATGCGCCCGCTCGTACGCGCCACTATCTCTTCGATCGGCTTGGGTGCGGGCGCCGACATGCCGGGCTCCAGTATCAGCGCGGTCTTGCCATCGGAACCGGCGAGAATGAAATGCCGGCCCGCACTGTCCAGCACCAAGGCCGGGAATGGGGTCTTGCCAAGCCGATCTGCCACCAGCGCCACTGCTCGGGCTTTCAGGCCCATGCCACGAGCGGCTAATACCAGATCGGCCTCAGAGAAGGACTCGCCACCGAGCGCGGCGGCATGGCGGATTTGCGCGGCATCCGTAGCAATGCCATGAAATCGTGCGATGAGCACGAGCGCAGCCAAGCCGGCATCGTCGAGACGCGCCAGGTTTTCGTTCGAACCCATGGATCAGTGCGAAATTGTTCTTGTTAGACGGGGTGGCTATCGACAAGCGTAGAAAAACCGGCGCCCTCGCAAGGGCGCCGTCTGCTACCGTCGGGGTGACGTATCAATGAGCCGCCAGTTGCAGTGTGGTTTGATCCTGGGGCAGCGCCTGCGCAACGATGCTACCGGCTGCGTCCGGCGCATACGCGGCCATTGCCTGAATCAACTGATTCACTTGTTTTTGGGCGAAGGTATCCGCCGCGCTAGGCGTCTGGCCGTTGCCCGGATTGAACATCAGATTGACCCCGGCAATGTCGCCCGTGGTGCCATCGGCGCGCGTGTACGTGCCGTCATCCAGGATGGTGTTGCCGTTGCTGTCCTGGCTGATGTGCGTGGCATCCAGGTTGATCCCTGCAATACCCAATTGGTCGAGGGTGTACAGTTGCCCGCTCTGGAACTGGCCGGTGCCTGTCGTATCACCCCACACCTTGAGGGTCTGCCACGTTGCCACGTTGGCGCCCACATTGAAGACGTTGTTGCTGGTGCAGACTAGGTCATTGGCACCGGTGTTGATGGTGTTGTTTGTACCGTTCGCCGTGACCGTGACATTATTGCCGGCGTTAATGGTGTTGCCAGTGCCGTTCACTGTAGCGGTGGCGCCATTCAGAAGATTAACGGTTGCATTATTCGCATTGACCGTCGCACTAGTATAGACATTTTCGGTAAGCAGATTGCCAGATGGATTCGTAACGGTCGACGTGCTCGGCGCTGTTCCAGTGAACTTTACCTGGATCGTATTACCGGATGAGTAGTTCTCCGACATCGAACCAATCTGATTGGTCGCGTTGTTGTTCGTAAAGGTGACCGATTGAAGGGTTCCAGGCGCGGGAGCCTGTGCGCCACTGGCTGCGCCGTAATAATTGAAGTAGGCCTGCCAGTTAACACTGTTCGGCAAGGTCGCATAGACGCCCATTGCACTATCAATCAGAATCTGCCGATCAGAACCGATAAGGCTACTGGAGCGAATATCCGTGGCATGTTGCGTATCAAGTAACGACTGAAGCCCGGTACTACTAACGCTACCATCAGGATTCGCCTTATACTCGCCCGCCAAATAAATCTGCGGACCATTATTGCTCAGAATCTCCCGCTGAACCACCCAGTTGTTATAGACTGCTTCGCCCTCTTGATGCAGGCCGACCATGGCGCTCATCGCATAGGCGTCTGGACTACTGGACGGAACTGCATACGCCGATTTGAAGTCAGTGTCGGCTTTCACATTCGCGAAATGACCGATCTCATGGGCCAAGCTACCGATGACCTCGCCATCCGGCCAAGTTTTCCAATTGCTAGCAAACGTAATTCCTCCCCCTTCCTTGAAGAACATGCTGCCATCGGGCCCTTGAACAATTGGGTTCAATGATCCCGCAGCAACTGCCGCCTGGTAATCCAATAGCTGGGACACAAGAGTTGGACTCTTGTTTATAAGTGCAATCTGACTCGTTGAGAGTCGGACGTTACCCCACATTGATTCATTGCCCGTGATAATCTGATTACTTGTCATGGTAACTCAACCATTTTCCTGTTTTGAAATAAACTGATATTTGTTGCACAGTCAATCGTAGAGAAGCCAACTATCAACTCAATCCAATTCTCCTTGTAATTGAATCCATAAAAATAGTCCTCACCCGGGTGATCATAATTTCTATGTGATATACCTCGACCGAATTTATCAAAGAGCACGCCACGAGTTATACATATATTATTTCGATCAAGATAATCACCAAATGACACCCTCGGCAGCCCTCCATCACTCGGCGCAAGGGTTCCATATGACGCGCTGGGAGTTGTTGAATAAAGAAAAGTTTCTTGAGACGCCGATGCGATCTTGAAATCCCGTCGGATTCCAATTAACTCATTAGTTTTCGGATGAAAGGCTTGATGCGGCTCTCCGTGGCTAAATTTCAGTCGAAAGCTTTCCGCCAATAGTTCGCTATTTGTTAAATCGCCATGCTCAATGACGTTATTGATCGCTGCGAGAAAAGCCTCCGGTGTTCTGGCAGCATCTGATGCCGACCGCGAGCCCGCGCAGCCATATAGGTAGCCAATGGAGATAGCAATAGCAAGCACTGTCGCTTTGCCTGAAAGATGGCGCCCATTACGCCTTCGATAGCTGATCATTTGAGCTTTATCACCTCCAAGTATGTTGACACCCAGCGTCAAACACGCAAATCTGGTCATGCCCTTAGGCACGCCTCCGCCATGCTGAATAAACTCAGAAAAAATGCACCGAATATTCGCACGAGCAAACCAGCCCATCATTTATTGCAGCACAGGCGGCCACACGGATTCTATAGTCGGACCTGAAAAATTCAGTCTGAGGGCCCAGCGTGGCTGGAGGGTGGATGATTCTGGTCGCCCCATCGGTTGACTGCGGCAATGCGGGCAAGGTCGATTGGCTGCATTCCTGGCGGATCGAGCCATACCTGTGAGCAGAGTCAAGACGAAAAAAAAGAACGCCCGCGGATGCCCAGGCGGGCAATTGCTCGCGGCAGCCAACGGAGATTGAAGCCTGCGGCACAGAGGATAGGGGACGGCGTTACCGATTTCGCCCTGACGCATGCCGTGATCCGCTTTGACATGGCCGATGACAGGCTCGACCGCCTGGCGACGTTTAAGCATTCTGCGCTGGCGACGATTCATGGTTTTGATTCTGCCGCGGTGAATCACCTTCACCGGCGTCACTTCGGCATCGACCCCGCGATAACCGAGGTCAACGATAGCAGTGTGGGGCTTGCGCGATCCCGGCAGGTCCTGAAGCAGGATAGCGGTTTGCTCGAGTTGGATGTGTAGTGTGTGACCATCGTAAGGATTGCCAGGAAAGCTGCGAGCACCGACGATGAGTCCCTGATTGGCAGTGATTGCCAAACTCACCTTCACACCGAACTCATACGGCTGGGGGGCTTTGCCCTTGGCGACACACTTCACCTCGGGTGCGTGCAGGGCGTAGAGCTTGTTCTTGTCCTTGACGCGTTGCTGCGCAATGCGTCGGGCACGTTCGAGCCAGGGACGCAGACGCTCTTGCTGGTCCTCGGCAAGCGCCGTCATCTTGTGTTCGATGTCCCGTAGTACGCGGCCGAGCACGGTGCGCTGACGCTTGAGCACGGTTCTCAGCAGTTTGAACTGCTTGGCATGCGCATAACCACCCGCACGAAATCGCAACGACTTGCCTTCCCTGCCAAAGGTCTGCTTGAACTCGATGCCGGCGCGTTTGGCCAGTTGCACCACCTTGGCCCGCGCTACCTCCAGCAGACGGCTGTCGGTCGGATAGGCAATGGCCTTCTCTTGCACCGTGGTGTCGACGACGACCCGTTCGAACTCAGCCGGTTTGATCACGTTCATTTGCACGGCGGCAGCAATCGTGGTGGCCAGCAGTTCCTCGACGCCAGCCTCACCCAGAGCCTGCCGGAAACGCACGAAGTTGGTCGGGTCACACGGCAGCCGCATCTGGAAGTACTCCTCGCCGCAGAAGTACTGCCAGTACACGTTCTCCGCCCAGCGCTCGCACACCGACTCGTCGCTCTCGTTGAAGGCATGCTTGAGGTAGAGCAGCCCGACCATCAGCCGGATCGGAAGGCGAGGCCGGCCTGCGGCACTGATGCCTGCACCAGCCACCGCCAACATCGGTCCGAACAAGTCCTCGCCGACCACGTTGCTGCCATCCTTCGCCTTGCGCGCAAGCACTGGCGCCAAGGCTGCCTCAATGCTGTTCCACGGCATCCGGCTCGCCAGCACTGCCAGCGGATGCCGAAGATCAGTCATCCCGTCCAGGCGGCTGCGAAAGAAGTCCGGTGTGCTCATCCGCAAGTTCCTCAAATCTCCCAGGATTCGAATCAGATTCATATTCGATCTGGGAGTTCGGCACGCAGCGAAATTTTTTGCTAAACCTTAGGGATGCTCTGCACAATTAGCCGGCGGATGTGCTTGCAATGAATCGTCGAGCCAGCGAGCATGTGGCGCATGAAACAAACTGACCTTGGACTGAACTTGTCGACCAAGCGCACCCGCAAGCGCGAATTCCTGGACGAGATGAACCGTGTGGTGCCATGGGCCGATCTGGTGATGCTGATCGCTCCGTACGCCCCGGAAGGCAAGCGCGGCCGTCCCCCGTTCGCGGTCGAGGCAATGCTGCGCATCCACTTCCTTCAGCAATGGTTCGGCCTGTCGGACCCGGCGATGGAAGAAGCGCTGCACGACGTGCCGCTGTATCGGGAGTTCGCCGGGCTGGACAACTGGACGGTGAGGCTGCCCGACGAGAGCACCATCCTGCGGTTCCGTCACCTGCTGGAGAAGCACAAGCTGGCCGCTCAGATCCTCGCGCTGGTCAACGACATCCTTCGCGACAAGGGATTGATGCTGCGCGCGGGCACGGTGGTGGACGCGACACTGATCAGCGCACCGAGTTCGACCAAGAATGGGTCGGGCGAACGCGACCCAGAGATGCACCAGAGCAAGAAAGGAAACCAGTGGTATTTCGGCATGAAAGCGCACATTGGCGTGGACGCCGAAAGCGGGCTGGTGCACACGGTGCGGGGCACGGCGGGCAAGGTCAACGACGTGGTTGAGGGCAACAGCCTGCTGCATGGAGAGGAAACCGACGCGTTCGGCGATGCGGGCTATCAGGGCGTGGAGAAGCGTCCGGACGCGCGGGCGGGCGTGAACTGGCACGTAGCGATGAAGCCAGGCAAACGTCGCGTCCTGGACCAAAGCAAACCACTTGGCGCGCTCGTCGATCAGGTCGAGCGAATCAAGGCGGGCATCCGGGCCAAGGTCGAGCATCCGTTCCGGGTCATCAAGCGGCAGTTCGGCTACACCAAGGTCCGCTATCGAGGGCTGAGGAAGAACACCGCGCAACTCATGACCTTGTTCGCACTGTCCAACTTGTGGATGGCGCGCGGCAAACTGCTGGCTGCCGGGGCATGAGCGCGTTTCTGGCTCACGCCGATGCCTCGCGCGCAGCCCGCGAATGCTGCTTCGCGCGTGCGAGATAGCTTCGCTCCGAGCTGATAGGTTGGCGTCGTGGCGCATTCAGCTTCCTGTTAAACGGCCAAGCACACTCGATTCGCGTTTGTGCAGAGTATCCCTAACCGAAAGGACTTGTGTCTACGGCGCCTGCCTCCGGTAAGATATTGCGTAGTAATTGCTGTTGAGCCATGTTGTTACTTCTGCCGATGGCCTTGAGCGGATCGCGCAGCACAGCTCTACCAACCTCCATGACGTCGCTCACCACTCGTTGATCGCAACTGCGTTCCGCCCCCCAGAAATTCAAGGCAGCCCATTTTGGGAAACTACAAGGGAGTGCTAGAAGCTGCGTTTCTGGCTCGCGTGTCACCAATGGAATGTTATAATCCAACAGCGAGCAGATGCCACCCGCTGAATGCAGTAGCGTTATCTGCGCATGCCAGGATGGCACCACCGTCTCTCGGTAGCCAGGCGTACCGGCCTGCCGGCTCAGGAAGGCACGTAACGGGCTGCCGGGTTCGCTGTCTTCTTGCAATAGGATCCAGGCATTCTCGCTCTTATCCTCGTTGACTCTGCGCGTGGCGCCGACGAGCCGACGCTGCGTTGCCACGATGTTATGCTGGCGCACACGCTCGGGATGGTGCCCGCTGTCGACGACGAAGGCGCAGTCTAATTCTCCGGCGTCAAGTAGACTGGCAAGCACCGCATCGGCAATCACCGGCCGCGTGACAAAAGTGTCTTGCGGAAACTCTTCGCCTAAGGCGAACAAGATTTCAGTGATGAGGGGATCGCCAATCGATGCCGAAAAGCCTATTGCTACGCGCCTACCACCCTCCTGACGCTTGGTCGTGACCTCCTCTCGGCGTCGAACCAAATCTCCCCATATCGCCAGGATCTGTCGCGCTATCTTTTCCAGACGTATCGCATGCGGTGTGGGCACAAGTATGCCGTTTCCTTTGAAGAACAAGGGGTCACCGGTGATCTCGCCCAAGCGATCGAGACTATAGGACACCGTGCTCACGCTGCGCTGGGTGCATGCTGCGACAGCCCCCAGGTTACGGTACTCCATAACGAGAACAAAGACTTGCAATAGCTTCGTGTTAACATGACGAATTTCCGATAGCGTAGTATTGGACATTCTACCAATATCACCATGCAATGGTGACGCGAGTCTAAAGGACGGGATGGGTATCCAAAAGAAAGATAGACATAAGTCTGGTCCCGTGAATTGATCTGAATCAAAACTTTGCAGACGTCGAAAGATCCTCGTGCACCCCCGGCGTCAGAATTGTTGTCGTGTCACCTGATTTCGATTGACCCAGTCTGGGGGCGGTAGAGTCAGAGTGAATGAGAGCCTATTCAGCAGAGAGAAAGGAAGCGCTGTTGCTCCGCATGATGCCTCCCGAGAACGCGTTGGTGTCAGCGCTGGCAAGGGAGACGGGGATCACGGAGCAGACGCTGTATGCTTGGCGTCGACAGATGAAAGCGCAAGGAGTCCCGGTGCCGGGAGATGGAAAGAACCCCGAGGTCTGGTCCTCGGAAGACAAGTTTGCGGTGGTACTGGAAACCGCGCCGCTCAATGAGGCGGAATTGGCCGAGTATTGCCGCCGCAAGGGTCTTTACGCGGAGCAGATCGCTGCTTGGCGCGAGGCCTGTCGCTCGGCCAATGCCAACGCCGGTGAGCAGGCGCGAGAGCAACTGCTCCAGTCCAAAGGCGACAAGAAGCGTATCCAGCAGCTTGAAAAGGAATTACAGCGCAAGGAGAAGGCGCTGGCGGAAGCGGCCGCGTTGTTGATCCTGAGAAAAAAAGTCCAGGCGATCTGGGGAGAAAAAGAGGACGACTGATCAGCGTCCCAGATCGCCGGTTGTGTATATCGTTGATTCGTGAGGCAGAACGCTCTGGCTGCCGGCTGGCGCAGGCTTGCGACGAGTTGGGTCTGAGCTTGCGCACCTTCCAGCGCTGGGTTCGGGAAGGCGACGAGGTGGTCGCAGATGCTCGCACCACCACTGAGCGGCCAGCGCCAGCCAACAAGCTAAGCGAGGCGGAACGCCAGCAGATTCTTGCCGTGGCCAACAGCGTGGAGTTTGCCAGTTTGCCGCCCAGCCAGATCGTACCGACGCTGGCGGACCGCGGCCAGTACGTGGCCTCGGAGTCGAGCTTTTATCGTGTCTTGCGTAGCGCGTCGCAGCAGCATCACCGCGGTCGTGCGCGCAAGCCCTCGGCCCGGGTGGTGACCAGCCATTGCGCCACCGGTGAAGTGCATCGGGCGGAGTCGGCGGAACTGGCGGCGCTGCTCATGCGGCGAGCCAGTTTGGCCGAAGGTCTGGCTGGACGTCCTCTGGTTCTGCACTCGGATAACGGCAGTCCAATGAAGGGCGCGACGATGCTGGCCACCCTGGAAAACCTGGGGGTGGTCGCTTCGTTCAGCCGGCCGCGCGTGAGCAATGACAACCCCTACGCGGGGTCGCTGTTCCGGACCTGCAAATACCGGCCGGACTACCCGCACCAGGCGTTCGACAGCGTGGACGAGGCACGCGCATGGACGCAGCGATTCGTGCGTTGGTACAACCATGAGCACAAGCCTAGTGCACTGAAATTCGTCACGCCGGCGCAGCGCCACAGTCGCCTCGCCCCGGTGGTGCTGGCGCACCGTGAAGCGGTCTATGCTGAGGCTAAGGCCAGAACGCCTGCGCGTTGGTCAGGGCCGACGCGGAACTGGAGTTTGGCCGACGAAGTCTGGCTCAATCCGGAGCAGATGGAGCTAGCAGAACTAAAGCAGGTTGCGTAAGGTGACGTGACAACTACGTTGACAATCGCCGTGCATGCGGGGCCGCTCATTGAATCGGCGGATTGTTATGCGTTTAGGTTCAAATACAAGCCAACGCCGGGGAAAGCGGCAAGAGCTCGCAAAGAGATTGCTTCGCTCTGGCCAGGTTTGCGTTAAACAATCGAACATGAATTTTCTGGACTGCTTTTCGAAGGGTTTTATCTCCGTGGCATCAGGCACCTTGGAGACCGCCTATCAGGCTGCTGAAGTACTCATCGCGCTAGCGATGAGTTTTTCCCCGCAAGGCGGGGAGCGCTGTTTTTCACAATCCGGAAGCCGGACGTCACTGCCTCGGCTTTTTCCGCGTTTTGGCGCCCATTCCGGCCTCATTAGCGCGATTACTGCAACTGCGGACGGATTTGTCCCAGCGAGCGCATGCGCACGAGGTGGTAGGCGGCCATGCTCAGCACAAACATCTGATCGACTTTCTTCAGACCGCGCACCATCACCTGACGCATGCGCCCCACGGTCTTGACCCACCCGAAGCCCTGTTCGATCAGCTTGCGCTTTTGTTGCGAGACGGCATAACCGGCGCTGGAAGCAATGGCATCAGGAACGGCCGAGCGACGACCCGATGTGTTCTGCGCCACGTGGGGCGTCACCTTCATTTCCAGGCAGGCCTCAATGAACTCGTGCGCGTCATAGCCCTTGTCCGCGCCCACGGTGACTTCCACATTCAGGTCTTCAATCACCTGCCTGGCATCGTTAAGCATGACCTTTGCGGCCTCCCGCTCGGCGTGTCCGTCCGCCTTGGTCACCATGGCGCTAACCACCAGGCCATGGCGGTTGTCGCTCAGGGTATGACCCATGTAGCGCAGCTCACTGGATGTCTTGCCCTTGCGGTAGAGCTTGGCATCGGGATCGGTCTTGGATTCGTGTGTCTCGTTGCTGCGCTTGCGACCTTTGAAGCTGCCGCCGGCGTCATCGTCTTGGTCGTCGCCATCCTTGCGCACGAAGCTCTTGTGGCCTGCCCACGCCTGTATCAGCGTGCCGTCCACGCTGAAGTGCTCACCCGACAGCCAGTTCTTCTTCTGCGCGATGGCCAGCACCTCGTTGAAAAACTGGATCACCGCATCATGCTTGATCAGTCGCTCGCGGTTCTTGGTGAAGACCGTGGGCACCCAAACTGAGTCGTCCATCGACAGCCCGATGAACCAGCGAAACAGCAGGTTGTATTGCGTCTGCTCCATGAGCTGGCGCTCAGAGCGAATGCTGTAGAGCACCTGCAGCAGCATGGCCCGCAGCAACTTCTCCGGCGCGATACTGGGGCGGCCACCCTTGATATCGGCCTCGTACATCTGCGCGAACAGCCGGTCCATCTTCACCAGCGCCTGGTTGGCCATAGTCCGGATCGAGCGCAGCGGATGGGACTGCGGCACGAAATCCTCCAGCCTCCGCATAGTGAACAAGCTTTCCGTGAAGGTATCTGCGCCGCGCATGAATGTGGGATTGGATGGGATCCTCAAAGCAACGCTTCAGCCAGTCGTCGCGCTGACGTCCGCTGGAGGTATTTCAGCGGCCTGCTAGGGCCGAACCTGGCGTCGAATTCGTGCCGTACCGCGCTGCGAACACAACCGGCAATCCTCATTTGGTTAGTTTGGCAATGCTAATGTTTGAACACCATCCCCTCGGGATATCAGATATCAGGAAATCCTTATTATAAATTAAAGAAAATCCGATGACATCTTCTGTAGGGTGCGATTAGTATCTGTATAGGGATTGGGCTAGACAGGCCCTCCTTGAGTTGGTGTATGTCTCCCCAAACAATGCGTCCTTTATAGCGCCCGACTTCCCGTCGGGCGTTTTTTTAACGTCTGTGTGCGGGTGTATTGTGCCGTATACGATGGCATCCCGGACACGCCAGTGGTAGGGGATCTGCTAATGGAGAACCAGGCAGCTCTGTCGGTATTTCCGGCGCGGAATCGTTAGGTAGTTCATTTCCGCTTCAGTTGAACTCGTACGACACCCAGCCATCTTCGTTAAACTAGAACGCCTTACCGATTCTAAGTATTTACACCGATAGGATTAAGAAGATATGCCAAAATTTCTAGCCATATTGGGATGTCTCACCTCCCTGATGCTGATGCTTGGATCCACCGTCGCGCAGGCTGCAACATGGTCTGTAACTTCGCCTTCAACTTCATCCTGCCATGAGCATACTCTTTTCGCGCGTTGGAGCTACGAGGGGTATACCTTAAACAATGACGTATGGGGGCCTTGCAGCGTTCCTCCAGTCGCAGTTGGTCCGCAGTCCTTTTGGGCTAATTCAAGTTTCGACTGGAGTGTCACATCAGACCAGCCTGACACGAACGGCATAAAGTCCTATCCGCACGTCGAATACTTTGTCAACAAGCCTGTCGGTTCGCTGAGGAAGCTCACTGCCACTATCTCAGCTACCACGCCCTCTGCTGGTGCATGGGAATCTACGTTGGATATCTGGGCAGACGCAAAACAGCACGAGATCATGGTCTGGCTGAACTACACGGGCACCTCGAATGGATGCGGTAATGTCAAGCCAATCTCGTACAACTGGACTGCTGAAGGTTGCGCGATTCCGCTCTACAGTAACGTTTCGCTGTCCGGTAGCACCTGGAATGTCTATGTCGGTACCAACGGCAAGAACGCCGTCTATTCTTTCTTACGTACAGCGAAGACCAACCAAACTACGATCGACGTGCTGGAGATTATGAATTACTTAAAGTCGCTGAACTATTTTGATGACGTGGTCGTCGGCGAGATCCAGTACGGTTTTGAAATTACATCCTCGGTCGGTGGGCTGAGCTTTGGGTCTAAGAACTTCGCCGTCACCGCTGAGTAATTTTAAGGCGGCATAAAATTCTGAAGTGCAACACCTTGTCAATTTGTAAGGTGTTGTGAATGACGAAGAAGAAGTCCTGAGCTTGCCCCCGAAAAAGGAATCCCTTGCTGAGCGTTTAAATTCATGCAAGGAGAGTCAAGAAGATGAGCAAGACGACGCGAGCGCGGTACACGCTCGAATTCAAGCTGGGAGCGGTTCGGCTGGTCAAGGCGGGCCAGAGCATTGCGGCGGAGGCTGCGGCGCTGGGCGTGCCAGGGCAGTCGATTTCCAACTGGGTCTAGGCCGAGCAGGAAGGCAAGCTCGGCGGGGCCGGCACGAAGCCGGTCCGCGCGGAGCAGATGGAATTGTCGAGAACTTCGTGCCGAAGTGGCACGTCTGAAGATGGAGCGTGTCATCCTAAAAAAGGCGTGCGCGTACTTCGCGAAGGACTCGACGTGAAGTACGCTTTTATCGAACGCAATCGTCACCACTGGCCGATTTCGGTGTTATGCGAGGTGCTGGAAGTCAGCCCCGCCGGCTTTCATCAACGGCGGCAACGCGCCGCTAAGGACAGGCCGCAGCGCAGCCGCGTGAGCGACGACGCGCTGCTGGTGCACATCCAGGCGATTCACGCGGAGGTCAAGGGCGAGTACGGTTGGCCGTGCATGTGGAAAGAGCTGGTTGCGCGCGGCGTACTGAAAGGAGCGCGTGCGCAAGCTGATGGTGCAACACTGCGTGCGTGCCCGGCACAAGCGAAAGTACATCGCGACGACGAACTCGAAGCATGGCCTGCCTGTCGCACCGAACCTACTGGAACGCAACTTCACGGCGCCGGCGCCGAATCGGGTCTGGACGAGCGACATCACCTACGTGGCGACGGCTGACGGCTGGCTGTACCTGGCCGTCATCATCGACCTGTTCAGCCGGCAGGTGGTGGGGCTGGTCGATGCAGCGGCATATGAAGGCCGAGTTGGTCACGGATGCGTTGCGCATGGCATGGTTCCGGCGTCGCCCCGATGCCAGCGTGATTGTGTATAGCGACCGTGGCAGCCAGTACTGCGGCGGGCTCTTCCAGGACACGCTCAAGGCGTACGGCATGCGTTCGTCGATGAGCCGGCCCGGCGATTATTGGGATGCGCCAACCGAAAGCCTGTCGGGTTCGCTGAAGGTCGCACGACTGCACAGCCGGCGCTTCCCGACGCGGCGTGCCGCGATGGATGAAATCGTCGACTGGCTCGGCTTCTACAATGCTCGCCGGCTGCATTCGACATTGAACTACGTCAGCCCTATGACGTTCGAGAAGAATTGGGCCGCTGCCCAGCCAGGGCAAGCGGCCTGATGGCCTCGGCTATGGGATTCGTGAAACAGGGGCAAGCTCAGTCCTAGCAACTGCGGCCCGCCCATGTTCATCCCAGCGCGCCGGCACAAGCATATGTGTTGAACGCCAAACATCATTCATGAGCGGGATTCACGTCGAGCTTGTGCATGGAGGTTGACTGCCGAGGGCGATCTGGGACGCTTCGATGGCGTTCAAGAAGACCCTGATCGAACGTGCCCTGGGCGCTGGAGAGGTGGCGCCGTTTGTTCGGATAGAGATCCGGAGTTTTTAAGTGGAAGCGCTGTGGCAGTCAGGCTGCCGATTTGATCGCTGGCAGCGTGGCGAAGTATGCCTCATCCGGGGTCTGGTCCGCCAGACTGGAATGGGGCCGTCGTTGGTTGTACCAAGTTAGGTAGTTAGCGATAGAGCGGCGCGCATGGCTGACCGAGTCGTAGGCTTTCAGGTAGACCTCCTCGTATTTGACGCTGCGCCAAAGGCGTTCGACGAACACGTTGTCGCGCCAACTGCCCTTGCCGTCCATCGACAGTCGGATGCCGCGGTCGAGCACAGCGTCTGTGAACCCCGTCGCGGTGAACTGGCTGCCCTGGTCGGTGTTGACGATCTCCGGCGTGCCGTATTTCGCAAAGGCCTCCTCCAGCGCCTCGACAGCATGGCAGCTCTCCAGAGTGATCGCCACCCGGTGGGCCAGTACTTTGCGGCTCGCCCAGTCCACCACCGCCATCAGATACACGAAGCCCCGCGCCATCGGAATGTAGCTCGTGTCCAGCGCCCACACCTGGTTGGCGCGATCGATCGTCCGGTCGCGCAGTAGGTATGGCCAGATCTTGTGCGCCGCATGCTTGCGGCTCGTGTTGGGGCGACGGTACAGCGCCTCGATGCCCATGCGCTTCATCAGCGTGCGCACGTGCCGGCGGCCGACCGGGATGCTCTCCCGTCGCAACAGGCGGGCCAGCATGCGTGCGCCCGCGAAGGGATGCTCCAGATGCAGTTCGTCGATCCGGCGCATCAGCCTCAGATCCGCGTCGCTGATTGGACGCGGCTGGTAGTAGACGCTCGATCGGGAAATGTCGACCAGCTTGACCTGGCGGCTCACCGGCAGCGGGTGATCGCGGTCAATCATCGCTTTCCGCTCAGCAATCCCGCCTTGCCGAGCGCGTGCTCTAAAAAATCGTTCTCCAGTGTCAATTGGCCTATCTTTGCATGCAGCGCCTTCACGTCCACCGGCGGCTCGGCCGCAGTCTTGGTTTTGCCGCCGCCGAACACGTCCGCGGCGTGCTCCGCCAACTGTTGCTTCCACTCCGTGATCTGGCTCGGGTGCACGTCATACTGCTGGGCCAATTCCGCCAGCGTCTTGTCGCCCTTGAGCGCGGCCATGGCCACCTTGGCCTTGAAGGTTGCCGAGTGGGTCCGTCTGCTTCGTTTCGTCATCTTCTGGATCCTTTATGCCCGCCATTATGGCCGGCTCAGGCCCCAGCTCTTCCACTTAACCGACTGTCCGAATTTCCGCCGCCACCTCTGCGCGAGGGCCAGTACCTCGTTGAAGAATTCGATCACCGCATCGTGCTGGATCAGGCGCGCACGGTTCTTGGTGAATACCGTGGGCACCCAGACTGCATCGTCCATCGACAGCCCAATGAACCAGCGAAACAGCAGGTTGTACTGCGTCCGCTCCATCAGTTGACGCTCGGACCGGATGCTGTAGAGCACCTGCAGCAGCATCGCCCGCAACAGCTTCTCCGGTGGAATGCTCGGGCGACCGCCTTTGACCCATTTCCTTATACGGAAGTCATGACTCTTCCCTCAGTGTTTGAATAGTGAGCGCGGCGTCCATGGTTCGCTGCATGCCGATCCAGATCGTCTTGGCGCCGGGCTCGCCATCGTTCTTCCGCCCAAGGAACCCGCCCAGGGAAGCAACCAACCGAATCATGTGATTGAGTGTGACCGGTGTCTTCGGGCGAGCTTTCTTGGAGAGCACGTATGCCCCCCGAATCTCGTCGGCATCGAAGAACAGCGACGCATCCAGATCCGGACAGGTTCTGCCCAACCGCATCAGGCGGGCAATGCGCCATGCCACCACCATATACAACGCCAAGGCCCGCTCCACACGATCCATGTGCGATAGCTGTAGCGCCTCGACCTTGCAGCCGGTCTTCAGGACATGGAAGAACATCTCGATCTCCCACCTTGCCCGATACCATTCAACAAGTTTGTTGACCGCATCAGCGTCCTGCGCTTCTCGGTTCGTCACCAATCGCCAAACCACTGGCTTGACGCCTGCGGGCGCTTCGATCTCCCTTGCCGCCACACAGGTGAACTCCGCTCCGACCAGACCCGGCAGCTTCATACGCTGGGCGCGTAGTTCCTGTTTGACCTCGCGCGCCTTCTGGCCTGCTCGCCCTGGCAAGATAAAGGTGATTTCCCCGAGTACCGGGCTGGCGTCGACGCTATCCCACAACTTGCCGCCCTCGGCCAGGTTGCGGTTGTGTTGGCTGCGGATCAACCAGTCGGCCGGTTGGCCAAGTTCCTGGGCGCGCGCCATCAACTCGGCAATATCACCCTCGCGGTCTGTCATATACACCAGCCGTGTCTGCGGCAATAGCGCGGCTTGCTCCGCAACCCGTTCATATCCTTCAATCCAGCGTACGCTTTCCTTGATCCCGCCCCGGTTGCCATCGGCGTCCTTGGGCTCCCGAGCCCACATCCAGGCATCGATCACCCCCAGCGGCTCGCGGTCAGGCGTCACCGCGTAGGTCGGATGCAAAAACATGCCCCGCTGGGCTTCATAGGTCAACGGACCCAGCCCGTCGATCTCCTGGCCATTAAAGTTCAATTCGGTTGTATCAGCGATGCACAGCACCACCGGAAACTGCGCGGCCCTCGCTGCAGTGCGCTCCCAATGCGGCTGCATTACGTCCCGCCAATCGATCTGCTCATTGCCGAGAAACCGATATGCCGCGATGGTTTGCGACCAGTCATCGCATGCGCCGGGGATGCTCGCCGTCGGCAGAGCCGCAAACCGCTTGAGCAGCTCCTTGGCGCGCCGATCCCGCCGCGGATCACCAAGATCCAGACTCTCGAATTCCTCGTCCACCCATGCCCCCGACTCGTTGCTCATTGCTGCGCGAAAATCCGAGAGTAAACGCGAGTCTGGCGAAGTTAACAACCCCCTTACCTCGAAATTCCCGGGACTTCAAGCTCCAAGCCTCGCCGCGGAGACGGTCCTACTTCCGTATAAGGGGATGCCTTTGACGTTACTGAAAAAGGTGGATCAAATTTAACTCGCTTTGAGGCGATCAAGTTGAAGGAACAGAAACCTAGAGTGAGTTCGCGCAAACGTCTGGCACACTCCTTGCGCCAGCATTTGTTATGCGCAATATTGCGAGCGGCGATGGGTGGTCACCCGTTGCCAACCCCGAGTCCAGAAACAATGGCCTGAAGGACGGACTCCTGGACATTGGGGTCGGCGCAGAGGTTCTTTCTGATGGCACTAACTCAAAGCGATAAATCTATGGCCCTACGAATCTCCAAGACACTGATGGTCGTTGCCATCGCGCTCTTTGCCTCTTTGGTCGCGTTTAACAATATAACCGATTACTTTACAAATTTCGTCTTTATCCGTCATGTCCTTCTAATGGACACGACCTTTCCAAGTAGCAGAAACATGTATCGAACTATCACTTCGCCAATTCTGCATCATGTTGCCTATGTGTGCATTATCACACCTAGAGACTGTAACGGCGGTTTTTTGCTGGATGGGTAGCAATCGCTTGTGGTGTGCCCGGCATGATTCCCACATGGCCTTTCAGCGCGCGAAAGGCTTTGCCAACGCCGGGCTGACGCTAGGTTTTTTGAACATTGCAGGTTGCGTTCATGTCGATTGGAGGGGAATGGTTCGGTATGTGGATGTCGAAACAGTGGAATGGGATACCAGATGCGTTCCGATTTTTTATCACGATCCTGTCAGTGCTGATCTTTGTGAGCCAGGAGAATGATGCTTTAAAAAACCACGACAGAACCGGCCTATAGGCAGAAGCTCATTGACATGGGCTGCACCCATGACTGCAGCAACACTATTTGACGCCCTTAAAATCTGTGGCGAAATTAAATTAATGGCGGGCCTTAGAACGGTTATCCACGGGCTTGCAAACCGCTTGGTTGCGGCAGGTTTGGGTTCCCACGCTCCCACCTGATTCGCCGTTTCTGTTTCTTCGCTGTGCAGCCTTGCAGGGTGCCTTAACAGGCTGCTGAAGTACTCATCGCGCTAGGGATACTCTGCACAAACGCGAATCGAGTGTGCTTGGCCGTTTAACAGGAAGCTGAATGCGCCACGACGCCAACCTATCAGCTCGGAGCGAAGCTATCTCGCACGCGCGAAGCAGCATTCGCGGGCTGCGCGCGAGGCATCGGCGTGAGCCAGAAACGCGCTCATGCCCCGGCAGCCAGCAGTTTGCCGCGCGCCATCCACAAGTTGGACAGTGCGAACAAGGTCATGAGTTGCGCGGTGTTCTTCCTCAGCCCTCGATAGCGGACCTTGGTGTAGCCGAACTGCCGCTTGATGACCCGGAACGGATGCTCGACCTTGGCCCGGATGCCCGCCTTGATTCGCTCGACCTGATCGACGAGCGCGCCAAGTGGTTTGCTTTGGTCCAGGACGCGACGTTTGCCTGGCTTCATCGCTACGTGCCAGTTCACGCCCGCCCGCGCGTCCGGACGCTTCTCCACGCCCTGATAGCCCGCATCGCCGAACGCGTCGGTTTCCTCGCCATGCAGCAGGCTGTTGCCCTCAACCACGTCGTTGACCTTGCCCGCCGTGCCCCGCACCGTGTGCACCAGCCCGCTTTCGGCGTCCACGCCAATGTGCGCTTTCATGCCGAAATACCACTGGTTTCCTTTCTTGCTCTGGTGCATCTCTGGGTCGCGTTCGCCCGACCCATTCTTGGTCGAACTCGGTGCGCTGATCAGTGTCGCGTCCACCACCGTGCCCGCGCGCAGCATCAATCCCTTGTCGCGAAGGATGTCGTTGACCAGCGCGAGGATCTGAGCGGCCAGCTTGTGCTTCTCCAGCAGGTGACGGAACCGCAGGATGGTGCTCTCGTCGGGCAGCCTCACCGTCCAGTTGTCCAGCCCGGCGAACTCCCGATACAGCGGCACGTCGTGCAGCGCTTCTTCCATCGCCGGGTCCGACAGGCCGAACCATTGCTGAAGGAAGTGGATGCGCAGCATTGCCTCGACCGCGAACGGGGGACGGCCGCGCTTGCCTTCCGGGGCGTACGGAGCGATCAGCATCACCAGATCGGCCCATGGCACCACACGGTTCATCTCGTCCAGGAATTCGCGCTTGCGGGTGCGCTTGGTCGACAAGTTCAGTCCAAGGTCAGTTTGTTTCATGCGCCACATGCTCGCTGGCTCGACGATTCATTGCAAGCACATCCGCCGGCTAATTGTGCAGAGCATCCCTACCGCGATGAGTACTTCAGCAGCCTGCTAAGCTGCCAGACAATTTGCGATGGTGTTGTCCGCATATCCACTCTGCCCTCGATTCGCAATCAGCCCCTGCTTCTGAGCGGAATTCTTAACCACCTCGGAATAGGAAGCTGTACGCGCTTAGAGCTGGCGCGCCGCCTAGGTGGACGTATAGCACTCTTGAGCCTTTAGGAAATTCACCACCACGGACCATATCGATCAATGCGTGCATAGACTTACCCTCATACACTGGATCAGTCATTATGCCTTCATACCTGGCGCACGAACGGATTGCTTCGAGCGTACCTTCGGATGGTAGCCCGTACTCCGGTCCGCCGTAACGCGTGTCGAGCACGATGTCAGCATCAGTAATCTCGCGACCTAGGTCGACAAGCTGTGCGGTGTGGCGCGCGATTCGCACAATTTGCTCCCGAGTATGCTCGGGCCTTGCCGAAGCATCAACGCCAATCACGCGATTGGCGCGTCCTTCATCTGCAAAACCGACTGCCATGCCGGCTTGTGTGCTACCCGTAACAGAGCACAACAGGATATAGTCAAAGCGGAAGCCAAGTTCCGCCTCTTGCTCCCGAACTTCCTCGGCGAATCTAACAAAACCCAAGCCACCCAGGGGATGTTCAGAGCAACCAGCGGGAATCGGATATGGTTTTCCTCCATCATGAAGCACACTTTCTATTGCCTCTTTCCAGCTCTTTCGTATTCCGATATCGAAACCGTCGCCAACTAGGCGTACGTCAGCTCCCATAATGCGCGACATCTGGATATTCCCCACCCGGTCATAGACGGCGTCCGAGTAGTTAACCCAGTTTTCCTGGACCAGAACGCACTTGAGTCCAAGATGTGCTGCTACCGCCGCCACTTGCCTTGTCTGATTAGACTGTATGCCTCCAATCGACACCAGCGTGTCGGCACCCTGCTCTAGCACATCGGGAATCAAGTATTCAAGTTTTCGGGTTTTGTTTCCTCCAAAAGCTAGCCCACTATTACAGTCCTCACGCTTTGCGTATAGCCGGACCTGTCCTCCGAGATGCTCGCTCAGTCGCCTTAGAGGATGGATGGGGGATGGGCCAAATGTCAATGGGTAACGGGGAAAGCATTCGATCTTCATGGCGGAGCTCCGGCGTGATGGTAAGTTGTACTCGCGAGGGCAATTCGGGGACACTTTCTCTTGGATTATTTCCCAGTTCACAAACGAATTGACTCGAAAATGGAACGCGCGAGGCACTCTTGCAAAGCTCGCCAAATTTGAGCACCATAAAAGAATTGACTTCAATTTTTCGCGCATGAAAACCATGGGAACCACAACATTTCACACGACCACCCAACGCTAAGGTAAGCGTTGATGCACTAGATGGTATTGACAATCTTGAGAGCCATGCAGCAAGACGCATCGATCTCAAACCTGGCGCTGGCAGCGCATCTCAATCTAAGCCCGCCGGCGTGCTCTCGGCGCGTTGAACGACTCGAGAGGACTAGCCTCATCCGTAGCATCGTGGCGCTGCTGAATCCGGTGAAGCTAAGAGTTGGCATGCTGGTATTGATTCGCGTGGTCCTGGAACGTGCCACTCCCGAGTCCTTTTCGAAGTTTGAGGAGGCCGCGAGAAAAGTCACAGGCTGCATGGAATGCCATGTAGTAGCTGGGGAGTTCGACTATTTCATGATGGTCCGGACTCGGGATAGCGAGAGCTTTAACAGACTGCATTCTGAGCAACTTCTATACCTGCCCGGTGTACGACAACTCCGCTCCTTCATGACGCTCAAGGAAGTCCTATCGAGCACCCAGCTTCCGATTTTGATCTGAAGCGACTGTCGGTAAGTTTCAGCATCTGTTCAGGTCGGCTTGTAAAAAGCTACGCTGGCCATGTACTGCTTGGTTCCGGAGACAGGGCGGTGGCGTGCTTAGCCACTAGCAGCGCCTGAGCTCGAGGGCCTACCCGCGTCGCGTAACACTATTGCCGAAACTGAGCGCTTGCCTTTCGTTCTTCGGCCACTGCACAGTGGTTGTTGCGCCCCAGTTCAGTCGGTTTCCTCGTCGCGTTTCTCGGCATCAGTGGTTTCTCAATTTTGGCGTGAGCGTGTAGTGCCATGTACCTTTTTTCAGTGGCCTTTAAGACAAACATCTGCTCCTTTTGTCGCGAATGACACCTCGCTACTCGTCGAGTAGCCTGCCCGCATACCATCTCAGCATATTTTTTGCTGGTACGGAAGTTGCGAAGGTCTTAGCGGTCGCGTCGCTCCATACGCAACGTTTCGGTTAGTGTGGAGTGCCTTTGCTTGAAAGGAGGAATATGTATGACCGCTACACCTGTTCGTGATGAACTCGCCGACAACCCGTTCGCACGTCTCCAACACGAAGGGCGTCTTCTCAATGCAGTCTTCAAGGGTCGAACGACGAAGCCAAGGCGCGTTGGTTTTCGGGGCGAACTCGCGCTCCGCTTCGCCCCGCGGCTCGCCGACGAGGCACGGCCACCCGAACTGTGTTGCGAGCAGGTGATGGCTGTAGCCCATGCGGGTGATTCTCAGCTGCCATTCTTTTGCGGCTGGCTCTTGAGTTTCGAGCACTTACGGGACGTCGCCGAAGTGTTGGGTGACGCCTTGCACGCGCGCGGGAAGTACTTCCTTTTCTGCGACAATATCGATCTGACTAAGCGGTACCAAGTACCGTATAGGGGAGCAATGTTCTATGTACTGCCGATCGTTGAGTCCACTGTGTACAACGAGATGCTGGAGCTTCTGTACTTGGAAAAAAATGAGCTAAAAAAGCAAAGTACGGCAGCGAAGTTAGATGCTATAGCCGACGCCGGTTGCCGATTCGATTTGCCCTTTGACATTATCAGCTATGAAGAAGGAATCGAAGTAATGGGTCCGGTGCGCAATCCACATGAGAATCGACCAGTCTGACGTTTTTCATTGTGGCCTCTTGAAGTGTGACAATTCGTCTAACGGGATACAAAGATACAACCGGAGTGCAAGATGTCCCTGGAGAACACGATTGCCCCGTACGAGATCATAGGTGCTGAACGCCCCCGAAGTATCGAAGTATCGTGGAAAAGCCGTAGGCATGCGCCCCTTGTGATATGGCTGTCCAAGCATGGCTTCCACGACGCAGATTCAGTTGGCGTAAATGGCGTCACGCCGCTGATGGAGGCAGCGCTAGAGGGGAATGACCACATTGTCGCGACTTTGCTCTATGAGGGTGTACCTGTCGGCATGCTAGACGATGAAGAAAATAGTGCGCTCTGGTATGCGTGTTTGAACGGTTCGCCCAAAACCGTCCTCAGGTTAATCGAGGCCGGCCTCGAAATCGATCACACAAACGGAGATGACCTCACGTGTCTAATGCAGGCCGCTTCAAGTGGCCGGCTTGACGTTATGAGATTTTTGATGTCGCTAGGAGCAAATGAAAGGCTCGTAGCACCCGACGGGCGAAACGCCCTGGAAATGATGACTGATTGCGTAATGCGGAATGGCATCGACCATCGAACAAAGGCCATTCCGTTGGATACTAATTTTCTATGAAGAAGAGGCCGATGCCGCTATACGACTATGTCTGCTGCCAATGCGGTCTACGCTACGAAACGCTTGTACGCGCTAGCCAAAAGCCCGTGTGCCCGCAATGTGGCAGCGTGAGACTGACTAGGCAAGTCTCTGCGCCGTCCCCTCCCCTGAGTAGCAAGTCGCTCATCGCAGCCGCACGTCGGCAGGCGGCAAAGGAAGGACATTTCAGCAATTACACAGCGGAGGAACAACGGGAACTCCTTCGCCGGAGCTGAAAGAAAGAGGGGGACGACCGACACGTACGCCAGAGAGAGGCCGCTCACTTTCGCGAAGCCTTGCAACGATCCTCACGCCACCGCGCTCTTGGGCCGTCTTCTCCTCATATACGGATTTGAATGGCGATTGACCTAGCAGGCTGCTGAAGTACTCATCGCGCTAGCGATGAGTTTTTCCCCGCAAGGCGGGGAGCGCTGTTTTTCACAATCCGGAAGCCGGACGTCACTGCCTCGGCTTTTTCCGCGTTTTGGCGCCCATTCCGGCCTCATTAGCGCGATTACTGCAACTGCGGACGGATTTGTCCCAGCGAGCGCATGCGCACGAGGTGGTAGGCGGCCATGCTCAGCACAAACATCTGATCGACTTTCTTCAGACCGCGCACCATCACCTGACGCATGCGCCCCACGGTCTTGACCCACCCGAAGCCCTGTTCGATCAGCTTGCGCTTCTGTTGCGAGACGGCATAACCGGCGCTGGAAGCAATGGCATCAGGAACGGCCGAGCGACGACCCGATGTGTTCTGCGCCACGTGGGGCGTCACCTTCATTTCCAGGCAGGCCTCAATGAACTCGTGCGCGTCATAGCCCTTGTCCGCGCCCACGGTGACTTCCACATTCAGGTCTTCAATCACCTGCCTGGCATCGTTAAGCATGACCTTTGCGGCCTCCCGCTCGGCGTGTCCGTCCGCCTTGGTCACCATGGCGCTAACCACCAGGCCATGGCGGTTGTCGCTCAGGGTATGACCCATGTAGCGCAGCTCACTGGATGTCTTGCCCTTGCGGTAGAGCTTGGCATCGGGATCGGTCTTGGATTCGTGTGTCTCGTTGCTGCGCTTGCGACCTTTGAAGCTGCCGCCGGCGTCATCGTCTTGGTCGTCGCCATCCTTGCGCACGAAGCTCTTGTGGCCTGCCCACGCCTGTATCAGCGTGCCGTCCACGCTGAAGTGCTCACCCGACAGCCAGTTCTTCTTCTGCGCGATGGCCAGCACCTCGTTGAAAAACTGGATCACCGCATCATGCTTGATCAGTCGCTCGCGGTTCTTGGTGAAGACCGTGGGCACCCAAACTGAGTCGTCCATCGACAGCCCGATGAACCAGCGAAACAGCAGGTTGTATTGCGTCTGCTCCATGAGCTGGCGCTCAGAGCGAATGCTGTAGAGCACCTGCAGCAGCATGGCCCGCAGCAACTTCTCCGGCGCGATACTGGGGCGGCCACCCTTGATATCGGCCTCGTACATCTGCGCGAACAGCCGGTCCATCTTCACCAGCGCCTGGTTGGCCATAGTCCGGATCGAGCGCAGCGGATGGGACTGCGGCACGAAATCCTCCAGCCTCCGCATAGTGAACAAGCTTCCCGTGAAGGTATCTGCGCCGCGCATGAATGTGGGATTGGATGGGATCCTCAAAGCAACGCTTCAGCCAGTCGTCGCGCTGACGTCCGCTGGAGGTATTTCAGCGGCCTGCTAGGGATACTCTGCACAAACGCGAATCGAGTGTGCTTGGCCGTTTAACAGGAAGCTGAATGCGCCACGACGCCAACCTATCAGCTCGGAGCGAAGCTATCTCGCACGCGCGAAGCAGCATTCGCGGGCTGCGCGCGAGGCATCGGCGTGAGCCAGAAACGCGCTCATGCCCCGGCAGCCAGCAGTTTGCCGCGCGCCATCCACAAGTTGGACAGTGCGAACAAGGTCATGAGTTGCGCGGTGTTCTTCCTCAGCCCTCGATAGCGGACCTTGGTGTAGCCGAACTGCCGCTTGATGACCCGGAACGGATGCTCGACCTTGGCCCGGATGCCCGCCTTGATTCGCTCGACCTGATCGACGAGCGCGCCAAGTGGTTTGCTTTGGTCCAGGACGCGACGTTTGCCTGGCTTCATCGCTACGTGCCAGTTCACGCCCGCCCGCGCGTCCGGACGCTTCTCCACGCCCTGATAGCCCGCATCGCCGAACGCGTCGGTTTCCTCTCCATGCAGCAGGCTGTTGCCCTCAACCACGTCGTTGACCTTGCCCGCCGTGCCCCGCACCGTGTGCACCAGCCCGCTTTCGGCGTCCACGCCAATGTGCGCTTTCATGCCGAAATACCACTGGTTTCCTTTCTTGCTCTGGTGCATCTCTGGGTCGCGTTCGCCCGACCCATTCTTGGTCGAACTCGGTGCGCTGATCAGTGTCGCGTCCACCACCGTGCCCGCGCGCAGCATCAATCCCTTGTCGCGAAGGATGTCGTTGACCAGCGCGAGGATCTGAGCGGCCAGCTTGTGCTTCTCCAGCAGGTGACGGAACCGCAGGATGGTGCTCTCGTCGGGCAGCCTCACCGTCCAGTTGTCCAGCCCGGCGAACTCCCGATACAGCGGCACGTCGTGCAGCGCTTCTTCCATCGCCGGGTCCGACAGGCCGAACCATTGCTGAAGGAAGTGGATGCGCAGCATTGCCTCGACCGCGAACGGGGGACGGCCGCGCTTGCCTTCCGGGGCGTACGGAGCGATCAGCATCACCAGATCGGCCCATGGCACCACACGGTTCATCTCGTCCAGGAATTCGCGCTTGCGGGTGCGCTTGGTCGACAAGTTCAGTCCAAGGTCAGTTTGTTTCATGCGCCACATGCTCGCTGGCTCGACGATTCATTGCAAGCACATCCGCCGGCTAATTGTGCAGAGCATCCTTAGAGGTCATAATCAGCCGCCTGCGTTATTGATATATTTTTTGCTCTTCGCCGAATTGCGTGATCGCTTAGAAACAAAAAGGGCCAACCGCCCACCCCTGGCATCTTGGAGTTGCGACACAACAAGAAATCATGAAGGTGGACGTTGTCCCCATCCCCTTATACGGAAGTAGGACCGTCTCCGCGGCGAGGCTTGGAGCTTGAAGTCCCGGGAATTTCGAGGTAAGGGGGTTGTTAACTTCGCCAGACTCGCGTTTACTCTCGGATTTTCGCGCAGCAATGAGCAACGAGTCGGGGCATGGGTGGACGAGGAATTCGAGAGTCTGGATCTTGGTGATCCGCGGCGGGATCGGCGCGCCAAGGAGCTGCTCAAGCGGTTTGCGGCTCTGCCGACGGCGAGCATCCCCGGCGCATGCGATGACTGGTCGCAAACCATCGCGGCATATCGGTTTCTCGGCAATGAGCAGATCGATTGGCGGGACGTAATGCAGCCGCATTGGGAGCGCACTGCAGCGAGGGCCGCGCAGTTTCCGGTGGTGCTGTGCATCGCTGATACAACCGAATTGAACTTTAATGGCCAGGAGATCGACGGGCTGGGTCCGTTGACCTATGAAGCCCAGCGGGGCATGTTTTTGCATCCGACCTACGCGGTGACGCCTGACCGCGAGCCGCTGGGGGTGATCGATGCCTGGATGTGGGCTCGGGAGCCCAAGGACGCCGATGGCAACCGGGCGGGATCAAGGAAAGCGTACGCTGGATTGAAGGATATGAACGGGTTGCGGAGCAAGCCGCGCTATTGCCGCAGACACGGCTGGTGTATATGACAGACCGCGAGGGTGATATTGCCGAGTTGATGGCGCGCGCCCAGGAACTTGGCCAACCGGCCGACTGGTTGATCCGCAGCCAACACAACCGCAACCTGGCCGAGGGCGGCAAGTTGTGGGATAGCGTCGACGCCAGCCCGGTACTCGGGGAAATCACCTTTATCTTGCCAGGGCGAGCAGGCCAGAAGGCGCGCGAGGTCAAACAGGAACTACGCGCCCAGCGTATGAAGCTGCCGGGTCTGGTCGGAGCGGAGTTCACCTGTGTGGCGGCAAGGGAGATCGAAGCGCCCGCAGGCGTCAAGCCAGTGGTTTGGCGATTGGTGACGAACCGAGAAGCGCAGGACGCTGATGCGGTCAACAAACTTGTTGAATGGTATCGGGCAAGGTGGGAGATCGAGATGTTCTTCCATGTCCTGAAGACCGGCTGCAAGGTCGAGGCGCTACAGCTATCGCACATGGATCGTGTGGAGCGGGCCTTGGCGTTGTATATGGTGGTGGCATGGCGCATTGCCCGCCTGATGCGGTTGGGCAGAACCTGTCCGGATCTGGATGCGTCGCTGTTCTTCGATGCCGACGAGATTCGGGGGGCATACGTGCTCTCCAAGAAAGCTCGCCCGAAGACACCGGTCACACTCAATCACATGATTCGGTTGGTTGCTTCCCTGGGCGGGTTCCTTGGGCGGAAGAACGATGGCGAGCCCGGCGCCAAGACGATCTGGATCGGCATGCAGCGAACCATGGACGCCGCGCTCACTATTCAAACACTGAGGGAAGAGTCATGACTTCCGTATAAGGAAATGGGTCTTAACGGCGTCTTTTGTGAGGATTTACTTTGCTCGTTTGGCACATCGCTTGGATGGTGCACTTCCACGGGAATGGCCATTCAGTCCGAATTTATGGGCCAACTGCGTGAGTGCGATCATTCCCAAATGGCCTATCAGGAATACGATTTTCTTCTACCATGGCGTACCCAGCTCAGCAACGAGAACACGCGATGTCATATTTCTCTTTTCGATGACCGTTGAACACCCAAGCTGCCACCGGGTCCGATGACAACGAGACCAAGACACTCTAATTTCTTGGATATCCCAAAAACAGGGCGACATCTATTCTGCCTTGAGGGTTTTCGTAAAGTAAACCGGGTCGACGTGAGTCATAACGTTGAGTACGCGATGGTGCTCCATCGTGCGCCGCCGGGCATCGACGGCAATCGCATGGCCCTGTGCCACTGTCAGCGTGGCCTCGACTTCAAGATGGACATCAACGAGCACCTGGTCGCCCATCTTGCGGGTGCGCAGGTCGTGCAAGCCGAGCACGCCGGGCGTGCCCAGCATGGTGGCGCGAATGTCGGCGACGGTTACTTTGTCGGCGGCGCGGTCCATCAGGTCATTTAGAGCGTCCCAACTGAAGCGCAGTCCCATGCGCGCGACCATCAGCGCCACTACCATTGCCGCGATCGGGTCGAGGCTGTGATAGCCGAGCAGGTTGCCGGCGATGCCAAGCGCCACCACCAACGATGAAGCCGCATCCGAGTGCGCATGCCAGGCATTGGCTACCAGCATGCTCGAACGGACCCGCCGCGCCACGGCCAGCATGTAGCTGAACAGCAACTCCTTGGATGCCAGCGCGACCACTGCCACCCAAAGTGCCATTGGCTGAACCGGCTGTGGCCCGGCGGGATGCTGCAGCTTGCCCAGTGCTGCCCACAGCATGCCCGCCGCCGCCGTCAGCAGCAGCACACCCAGGACCAGCGACGCTGCTGTCTCGAACCGCAGGTGTCCATACTGGTGATCGGCATCCGGATCCTTGCTGCTTTGCGCTCCGGCGGCCAGTACGACAAAGTCTGAAAGTAGGTCGGACAGCGAATGTGCGGCGTCGGCAATCAGCGCCTGCGAGCCGGAGATGATGCCGGCCGCCCCCTGGGCGATGGTCAGGCCGATATTGACCGCCACGCTGACAAGCGTGCTGCGCCAACCGGCGCTGTAACGCGCCTGTGCGTCAGTCGGCCTTCTGGCGTCGTTTTCGGGTAGTTCGGGACGCATCTGGTGAATTTCGATTTGGTCCTGGAACTATAGCTCAAAGCGACAGGAAGTAGATCATCACGTATTTGTGGTGACGAAAAAAGTCCTGCATTGGCTGGGCTACACCTCTGCTTTTAAAAGATTGATCCTTGAAGCGATTTCCCAATTCTAGTCTTTTCCCTTTAAGGCTTCTTTGACCACGCGAAAACACCGAGCAGCACAAGCAAAGAAAATGCGAATCAGTACACCATCCACAAGCGCGAAGGATCTCCTGCCTGGTGCGGGAGGTGGGTCAAAAGCAAGCCGATCAGCCAGACAAGCCTCCACGCAGACAACAAACCTGTCGCCGTAAGCTGCGTCCGCGGTCGCGATAGATTGTCATACTTCCACTTGATTGGCTTGAAGTCATCCCGGAATGTGATTGGCGACAACGTTAGTCAAGAACGCAGCGAACTGATCGCTGGTAGGGACTGTCAGAAAATTTCTGTTTAGGGCATAACATGTCGCCAAGTAGCACTCAATGAGTGCGCAACACCGCAGCGTATCTGTCGCATCCACTGCGTTGTCCGTTCTTGCCAAGGCTCTGACCTGATCAACAATGTTGAAGAAGAGAGTTAGCTCCTGCAGTTGGAAGCCGACTGTGCATAGAGCGTCATCCGGATACAGGCGAATCGTGAACCTGTAGGGACGATAATGAATCTCTTTCAAGGTGTTCGGCGGGATTGAAATTGACCTGGGCCAAATCTAATTCAAATTATCGAGTCGGTCCATTTTTTCTGCACTAAAATGATACCAGACGTCAGCGCTTTGCAACGCTGGAGGTTACCACCCACTCAAGGCATCCCCTTATACGGAAGTAGGACCGTCTCCGCGGCGAGGCTTGGAGCTTGAAGTCCCGGGAATTTCGAGGTAAGGGGGTTGTTAACTTCGCCAGACTCGCGTTTACTCTCGGATTTTCGCGCAGCAATGAGCAACGAGTCGGGGGCATGGGTGGACGAGGAATTCGAGAGTCTGGATCTTGGTGATCCGCGGCGGGATCGGCGCGCCAAGGAGCTGCTCAAGCGGTTTGCGGCTCTGCCGACGGCGAGCATCCCCGGCGCATGCGATGACTGGTCGCAAACCATCGCGGCATATCGGTTTCTCGGCAATGAGCAGATCGATTGGCGGGACGTAATGCAGCCGCATTGGGAGCGCACTGCAGCGAGGGCCGCGCAGTTTCCGGTGGTGCTGTGCATCGCTGATACAACCGAATTGAACTTTAATGGCCAGGAGATCGACGGGCTGGGTCCGTTGACCTATGAAGCCCAGCGGGGCATGTTTTTGCATCCGACCTACGCGGTGACGCCTGACCGCGAGCCGCTGGGGGTGATCGATGCCTGGATGTGGGCTCGGGAGCCCAAGGACGCCGATGGCAACCGGGGCGGGATCAAGGAAAGCGTACGCTGGATTGAAGGATATGAACGGGTTGCGGAGCAAGCCGCGCTATTGCCGCAGACACGGCTGGTGTATATGACAGACCGCGAGGGTGATATTGCCGAGTTGATGGCGCGCGCCCAGGAACTTGGCCAACCGGCCGACTGGTTGATCCGCAGCCAACACAACCGCAACCTGGCCGAGGGCGGCAAGTTGTGGGATAGCGTCGACGCCAGCCCGGTACTCGGGGAAATCACCTTTATCTTGCCAGGGCGAGCAGGCCAGAAGGCGCGCGAGGTCAAACAGGAACTACGCGCCCAGCGTATGAAGCTGCCGGGTCTGGTCGGAGCGGAGTTCACCTGTGTGGCGGCAAGGGAGATCGAAGCGCCCGCAGGCGTCAAGCCAGTGGTTTGGCGATTGGTGACGAACCGAGAAGCGCAGGACGCTGATGCGGTCAACGAACTTGTTGAATGGTATCGGGCAAGGTGGGAGATCGAGATGTTCTTCCATGTCCTGAAGACCGGCTGCAAGGTCGAGGCGCTACAGCTATCGCACATGGATCGTGTGGAGCGGGCCTTGGCGTTGTATATGGTGGTGGCATGGCGCATTGCCCGCCTGATGCGGTTGGGCAGAACCTGTCCGGATCTGGATGCGTCGCTGTTCTTCGATGCCGACGAGATTCGGGGGGCATACGTGCTCTCCAAGAAAGCTCGCCCGAAGACACCGGTCACACTCAATCACATGATTCGGTTGGTTGCTTCCCTGGGCGGGTTCCTTGGGCGGAAGAACGATGGCGAGCCCGGCGCCAAGACGATCTGGATCGGCATGCAGCGAACCATGGACGCCGCGCTCACTATTCAAACACTGAGGGAAGAGTCATGACTTCCGTATAAGGAAATGCGTTCAACATCCCGGGCGTCAAGGGCTTGGCAGTGATGCTCGGCCGCACAGCAGTCTTTGCGAAAGTTAGACCAGTCCGAGTCGGCGAGTCGACGAAATCTAATGTCACGCCATCCAATAGAAGACGGCTTTCGGCCGGCAAGAAAAGGCGAACACCTTTGATATCCATCTCTTCGTCGCCTACGTGTGGCTCGGCCTCAGCGCTGAATTCTGCATCATGTTCAGAGCACGCGCCAACGCTAACGCACAGCCGAAAGCCAGCACCAAGTGGCACGCCGGAAAAACGCACCACACAACGCATGAATTCAGCCGCGGTAGCCGTAACAGTTAGGTTAGGTTAGGTAGCATGGTATTGATTCCCACAATATGATATTTGCCGACATTGCGCTGCCCAAAGTTGGCCGCAAGATCTTGCATACAAGCCAATACACCCTGCTTATGCTTTAGGCTCAAGCTGCATCTGTTTGACCTCGGACATGATGTTCTTTATGGCCTCAGCCTAGTGAAGGCCCTCAAATGCGAAATCCATGCCACCGCTTAAAATGGGTTCTTCGAAGAATTCCGTGGGCCTAACAGGCTGCTGAAGTACTCATCGCGCTAGCGATGAGTTTTTCCCCGCAAGGCGGGGAGCGCTGTTTTTCACAATCCGGAAGCCGGACGTCACTGCCTCGGCTTTTTCCGCGTTTTGGCGCCCATTCCGGCCTCATTAGCGCGATTACTGCAACTGCGGACGGATTTGTCCCAGCGAGCGCATGCGCACGAGGTGGTAGGCGGCCATGCTCAGCACAAACATCTGATCGACTTTCTTCAGACCGCGCACCATCACCTGACGCATGCGCCCCACGGTCTTGACCCACCCGAAGCCCTGTTCGATCAGCTTGCGCTTTTGTTGCGAGACGGCATAACCGGCGCTGGAAGCAATGGCATCAGCAACGGCCGAGCGACGACCCGATGTGTTCTGCGCCACGTGGGGCGTCACCTTCATTTCCAGGCAGGCCTCAATGAACTCGTGCGCGTCATAGCCCTTGTCCGCGCCCACGGTGACTTCCACATTCAGGTCTTCAATCACCTGCCTGGCATCGTTAAGCATGACCTTTGCGGCCTCCCGCTCGGCGTGTCCGTCCGCCTTGGTCACCATGGCGCTAACCACCAGGCCATGGCGGTTGTCGCTCAGGGTATGACCCATGTAGCGCAGCTCACTGGATGTCTTGCCCTTGCGGTAGAGCTTGGCATCGGGATCGGTCTTGGATTCGTGTGTCTCGTTGCTGCGCTTGCGACCTTTGAAGTTGCCGCCGGCGTCATCGTCTTGGTCGTCGCCATCCTTGCGCACGAAGCTCTTGTGGCCTGCCCACGCCTGTATCAGCGTGCCGTCCACGCTGAAGTGCTCACCCGACAGCCAGTTCTTCTTCTGCGCGATGGCCAGCACCTCGTTGAAAAACTGGATCACCGCATCATGCTTGATCAGTCGCTCGCGGTTCTTGGTGAAGACCGTGGGCACCCAAACTGAGTCGTCCATCGACAGCCCGATGAACCAGCGAAACAGCAGGTTGTATTGCGTCTGCTCCATGAGCTGGCGCTCAGAGCGAATGCTGTAGAGCACCTGCAGCAGCATGGCCCGCAGCAACTTCTCCGGCGCGATACTGGGGCGGCCACCCTTGATATCGGCCTCGTACATCTGCGCGAACAGCCGGTCCATCTTCACCAGCGCCTGGTTGGCCATAGTCCGGATCGAGCGCAGCGGATGGGACTGCGGCACGAAATCCTCCAGCCTCCGCATAGTGAACAAGCTTTCCGTGAAGGTATCTGCGCCGCGCATGAATGTGGGATTGGATGGGATCCTCAAAGCAACGCTTCAGCCAGTCGTCGCGCTGACGTCCGCTGGAGGTATTTCAGCGGCCTGCTAAGTTGCCACATTCGGTAAGCTACTGCCTCCTTCGTTGGCACAGGGCTCAAAATTGCTGTGTTACTTGGTCCCACAGCTTGCCGCCGCCAGGCAAGGTGTTGTGATTGTGCTGCGAGCGCAATAGCCAATCCGCCGGGTGGCCCAACTCCCTTGCTTTGACCATCAGCGCCCATGATGTCCGATTCCAGTGAGCTACATAGATGTCAACGCCGATTTAAATTTGACCCACTTTGGCAAGAATCGCCGAAGTAAAACTGACCCACCTGGCTCCCGTCAGCCAGCCGCCTTGGCGGCGGCTCGGCCGTTCGTTTGACCTGCCCGGCGCTTGTCCTTGAGCCGGTAGCTTTCCCCTGTAATCTGCACGATATGGGCGTGATGCAGGAGCCGGTCGAGCATCGCCGCCGTTAGCGTCTGGTCGTCGGCAAAGGCGGTCGCCCATTGCGCAAACGGCAGGTTGCTGGTCAACACCATCGAACCCCGCTCGTAGCGCTTGGCGACGACATTGAAGAACAGGTTCGCCTCTTCCCGCCCGAACGTCAGGTAGCCGATTTCGTCGACCACCAATAACCTGGGTCCCATCACGGCCCGATTGAAGTACTCGCGCAGCCGCCCCTGCTGCCGCGCAGTCGCTAGTTGCATCATCAGGTCAGCCGCCGTCAGGAAGCGGCTCTTGATGCCAGCCTGCGTCGCGCGATAGGCCAGCGCCGTCGCCAGATGTGTCTTGCCGACGCCGGACGGCCCGAGCAGCACAACGTTCTCGGCGCGCTCGATAAACGCCAGGCTGCCCAACTCCTGTATCTGCATGCGCGGTGCGCCGCTGGCGAAGCCGAAGTCGTACTGCTCCAGCGTCCTTACCGACGGCAGTGTCGCCAGCTTGGTCAGCACCTGACGCTTGCGCTCCTCGCGGGCGGCAACCTCGGTGTTGAGCAGCCGCTCCAGGAAGTCGGCCAGACTGGCGTCCTCGGTCGCCACCCGCTGTGCCAGCGACCCCCACTCCAGCGCCACGCGGTCTAGTTTGAGCTGGCCGCACAGGTTGGCAATGCGCTAGTGCTGCAGGTTCATGCCGCCACCTCCAGCAGGCTGTCATACACGGCCAGCGGATGCTGCAGGCTCTCGCGCGGGATGGGGCGCATGGGCCTGCGTACAGGCAGCGGTCTGCCCGCCTGCGGTAGCGGCAGCAAGGCCTCTTGCTCGACGGCAAGGCGCACCACGGGGCGCTCGCCAGTGGTGGCATGAACCCGTATGTTGGCCACCTCCGTCAGCCAGCGGCCAATGTACTGGTTGGCGGCCTCGACATCCAGCTTCAGCCCGGCTTGTTTGAGCGTGGCGGCCAGCGGCACGACAAAGCTCTCCTTGAGATAGCGATTGAAGCGCTCGACCTTGCCCTTGGTCTTGGCGCGATAGGGACGGCATACCTTCAGTTCGAAGCCATACCGCTCGGCCTGCGCCAACAGTTCCCGGTCCCAGCGATGGCGGCCATCGCCGTGCGCGTCGCGCTCGACGACCACCGACTTGGCGTTGTCGAACAGGATGTGCTCGGGCACGCCGCCGAAGAAAGCCAGCGCCTCTTCCAGACAGGTGCATAGCGTGGCGGTGTCCTCGCCGGCCGTGAAACGCACGAAGCTCGCGCGGCTGTAGCCCAGCGTCGCCACCAGTGCCAGCAGTGGCTCGCGCCCGCGCCGAATGACTGTGAAGTCGGCCTGCATTTGCTTGCCAGGGGCCGTCTCGAAGCGCACCAGCGGCTCGGGCTCGGCGCTCTTATGCGGCGCCAGAAACACCTCGAGCTGGCTGACGCCACCGTCGTAGCCGCGTTCGCGCAACTCGCGTAGCAGCACGGTCGCCGGAATCCAGCGCGGGCGTGCCGCTTCGATGCGCTCCAGCAAATAGCCGTGGTGCGGCGCAAGCTTCGTTGCCCTGAGCTCACGCGGCCTGTACCGACCCGCGTGTTCGTGGCCCAAATAGCGCCGCACCGTGTTGCGCGACAGACCCGTCTGCCGGTGCTATCTCCCTCACCCCCGCACCTCGTTTCGCCAATACCCTGATTTCCACTGCTTGCTCCTGTGTCAGCATCGGCGGCAAATCCGCCATCCTCCACCAGGTGGGTCAGTTTTACTTCGGCGGGGTGGGTCAGTTTTACATCGGCGCTAACACATAGACAAGTCGTGTGGCTGGCAGTGCGGCCGCCTGTTCCGCGACCCGCTCATATCCTTCGATCCAGCGGGTACTTTCCTTGATGCTGGGGCGCACTCCATCCGCACTCTTCGGCTCGCGTGCCCACATGTAAGCATAGAGCACGCCAGGCGGTTCGCGCGATGGCGATACAGCGTAAGTCGGCCAAGACAGTGATAGTCTGACCGTTAAAGTCCAGTTCCGTAGTGTCTTGGATCCAGAGCACCACTTCGCATGCCCGCATCCGCTCGGCCTAACTCTGGCAGTGGGGCGCCAGAATATCGCGCCAGTCCAGTTCATCCTGCGCCAGGAAGCGGTACGCCGCAGCCGTTTCCGCCCAGCCGCCGCATGCGCTGGGTATGCTTGCCGTCGGTTTCTCTGCGATGCTATCGCTAGCTAGCAGCACCGCCCGCTTGTTCAGGCGCTAGTCGCCCAAGTCAATGTCCTTGAATTCTGCCGCCGCCCAACTCGTTGCCTCTCCCTGCATGTGCCGGTCCATTTGGGGGTTGGGCCCCCAAGCGTTACGCATGTGGTTTTCTCCGCCTTACGATCGTTCACCTGGTCATAGAATGCATGATGCGGTAGACGAACCTTTTGTCGAAGTGCAGGATATGCCACTGAAATGAAAATCCCGCATAATTCTCAAGCTGCAATTATCATCAACATGTAGAGTGCCTCTTAGGGCTTAAGACCTACTGAAGCTGTCGCCCTACTCGTACGATTTTTTTGGCTGCTGCCAATACCATCGCTACTATTCTGACGTGCGCTCTCTATAGAAATGAAATCCGACGGGTAATACAATCTACCGGCCGCTTCAGAGCACGTTTCGAGCTGCCGCCCCCATAGCGCTTAGATGGTTTGATAGAACCTAAATTTCGAAAATGAATCGCAGAGAGATGCTCCGCGCCGGAGCGTATGCCGGGCTTGTAAACATGATACATTCGACACATGCATTCGAACGGCGGCCCCACGTTGTGTTTCTCAACCCCGGCGAATCCGCTGAACGTGGCACCGGTCAACATTGGCAATTGGTGTCCAGTTTTATGGGCATGGCCGCAACGACGTTTAATATGCAACTGGAGGTGTTGTACGCAGAGCGTGATCATTTACTCATGCAGCGCCAGGCGGAGGAAGTTGCCCGACGTAGTTTTCCCCCAGACTACGTAATCATTGTCAACGAGAAGATGGCCGCACAACAAATGCTTAAAGTGTTGGCTCACTCACCGTCCAAAATATTAGTTATTCACAACGATCTGACGTCCGAACAGCGCCAGTACGTCGGCAATGAACGGGAAAAAATTTCGAACTGGATCGGCACATTAACGGCGAACGCCGAGTTGGGCGGATTTCGCCTGATGGAGTTTTTATATCAACGACTCGGCCGACGAGAGGTTAATGTTATTGGAATAACTGGGGATCCTAATACACCAGTCTCGCTGGAAAGGGCTGCCGGGGTCGCCACCTTCCTGAATCAAACGGCAAATGGGCGCATCTGTCAGTTGGTTTTTAGTGACTGGAGTCGAGCCGATAGCCACCAAAAGGCTCGCGTACTGCTGGCACGGTACCCCGAAGCCAATGTCATGTGGGCCGCCAATGACACTATGGCACTGGGTGCACTTGATGCCGTCAAGCTTAACAACGCCCATGTTCTGGTAGGCGGCATGGGAGCTTTGAAAGAAGCGCTTGAAAGCGTGATTCATGGCGGCCTTGCGGGCATCGTAGCAGGCGATTATTTTGTCGGTGCTTGGGCAATGGTACTGCTATACGATTATCACTGGGGCAAGGATTTTGCGAAACATGGGGGGCCGCGTCTAAAACTCGACTATCTTGGCATTATCGAGCGCACGAACGCCAGACGTTTTTCCGATGTCGTTTTTAGACGAATCGAAGCCTTTGACGTTAGACCCTATTCAAAGCATTTAAATCAACGGGAAGGCTCCTATGATTTCGATCTTAAGCATCTTTTAAAAACTACGACCAGAAGCCTCTGATGCGTGTGCGTGCCAAATTTTCGCTGAGGTCCCTAAATCTTCATACCAAGTTGATGCTTTCGCTTGTCGTGCTTGTCGCAGCTGTCGCCGGAACTTCAGCTTCTATGTTAGTAGAACACGAGCGCAACAGCCGACTTCTCGCACTAGGGGACCGGGCCACAAGAATTGCTGACCTTTTCAGCCAATCGCTTGTTCTGCCTTTATGGAACGTTGATCTTCGCGCAATCGAAAACCAACTCGCCGCGCTTGCACCCAACCCTGAAGTTGCCGAGTTTACGGTTACCGCGGCAGGCTACGGAACGGTAGCTACTGTAAAAGGTTCCCGTCACTTAAACGACGGCGAAAGCGTTGTACGTGTACGAGCAATTGAATATGATCCGCCCGGAAACGCACCGAAAGAGAAAATCGGGGAAATTCGAGTCGTACTAACCAAGGCTGTCGCTCAGGAGGCAATCAACCGCGCCCGGCAGGCCATCTTTGCGATTATGGCAGCGCTCCTAGCAGTGCTTTACGCTGCTAGCTTCCTCCTCCTGAAGCGCATGGTCCGCAGCCCCGTCAATGGCCTCGAAAAGATGGTCGATAAGATTTCTGGTGGAGATCTTGATGCGAGATGCGAGGTGAAATCTGGCGACGAGCTCGGGCGTCTCGCCGTGCGAATCAATTACATGGCCGATCAGCTTCGTACATCGACACTGCTTCTTCAAAAAAGCGAGAGAAAGTACCGTAGCATCGTGGAGAATGCTGTCGAGGGTATATTCCTCCTCGATCAAGCTGGAAATCTTGCCGAAGCCAATCCCGCGATGGCTCAACTGCTTGGCTATGACAACGCGTGTGATTTGACTGTGTCTGCAGAAAGCGATGGTCGACCAAAAAGCCCCTTTTCTCTCAGCCTAACTGCGACTTTGTTCAAGACCCTGAACGTCGATGGCGAAATTCGCGGCCTCGAACTTCAGTTGAGTCGGCTTGATGGAACACCTATATGGGTCCAATTGAATGCACGCGGCCTAATGGGAAGCGAAGGTAGCCTTCGTTATCTCGAAGGATTGCTCACCGATGTGACCGCCCGCAAGCATGCCTTGGAAGATTTGCAATTGCAGCGCGATAGGCTAGAGCTAGAGGTGAGCGAGCGGAAATGGACCGAACTCGAATTGCTAGCATCCCGGGAGCGTCTCCAACAATTACATGCGCATCAGGAAGCGATTCGGGAGGAGGAAAGGAAGTGCATAGCCATGGAAATCCACGATGAACTAGGGCAGCTTTTAACAGCCCTAAAAATGGACCTCTCCTTATTAAGCATGCAATTGCCGACGGGATCTGGTGTGATTCAGAAGGCTGAAGAGATGCGCGAATTGATTGAACAAACCATTCGCATTGTGCGAAATGTAGTGAGTCACCTGCGACCCACAGCATTGAACTATGGTCTCGCGTCCGCATTGGAATGGCTCGCTGCAGACTTTAGCCGCCACACCAAGATTCCGTGTCGATTCCAATCCACTCACCCCGAACCAAATCTTCCTGACCCTCGTGCGACGGCAATTTTTCGTATCGTTCAAGAATCACTTACCAATGTTGCCCGCCACGCCAAAGCTTCCCAAGTCGATGTCACACTTGCCAATACAGACGCCGGTATCGAAGTGATCATCAGGGACAACGGGCAGGGATTCAACGTTGTTTCTGCGCGCGCCGGATATTCATATGGATTACACGGTATGGCGGAACGCGCTCGCCTAATTGGCGCGCAGCTAGAAGTTCACAGCAAGCCAGATCGCGGTACCCTAATAAGACTGCGACTTCTGGAAACCTTTGAAAAACCTCAATCCCATTAATCGAGAATCCGAGATGATTCGCCTGGAAGTCTTAGGGATACTCTGCACAAACGCGAATCGAGTGTGCTTGGCCGTTTAACAGGAAGCTGAATGCGCCACGACGCCAACCTATCAGCTCGGAGCGAAGCTATCTCGCACGCGCGAAGCAGCATTCGCGGGCTGCGCGCGAGGCATCGGCGTGAGCCAGAAACGCGCTCATGCCCCGGCAGCCAGCAGTTTGCCGCGCGCCATCCACAAGTTGGACAGTGCGAACAAGGTCATGAGTTGCGCGGTGTTCTTCCTCAGCCCTCGATAGCGGACCTTGGTGTAGCCGAACTGCCGCTTGATGACCCGGAACGGATGCTCGACCTTGGCCCGGATGCCCGCCTTGATTCGCTCGACCTGATCGACGAGCGCGCCAAGTGGTTTGCTTTGGTCCAGGACGCGACGTTTGCCTGGCTTCATCGCTACGTGCCAGTTCACGCCCGCCCGCGCGTCCGGACGCTTCTCCACGCCCTGATAGCCCGCATCGCCGAACGCGTCGGTTTCCTCTCCATGCAGCAGGCTGTTGCCCTCAACCACGTCGTTGACCTTGCCCGCCGTGCCCCGCACCGTGTGCACCAGCCCGCTTTCGGCGTCCACGCCAATGTGCGCTTTCATGCCGAAATACCACTGGTTTCCTTTCTTGCTCTGGTGCATCTCTGGGTCGCGTTCGCCCGACCCATTCTTGGTCGAACTCGGTGCGCTGATCAGTGTCGCGTCCACCACCGTGCCCGCGCGCAGCATCAATCCCTTGTCGCGAAGGATGTCGTTGACCAGCGCGAGGATCTGAGCGGCCAGCTTGTGCTTCTCCAGCAGGTGACGGAACCGCAGGATGGTGCTCTCGTCGGGCAGCCTCACCGTCCAGTTGTCCAGCCCGGCGAACTCCCGATACAGCGGCACGTCGTGCAGCGCTTCTTCCATCGCCGGGTCCGACAGGCCGAACCATTGCTGAAGGAAGTGGATGCGCAGCATTGCCTCGACCGCGAACGGGGGACGGCCGCGCTTGCCTTCCGGGGCGTACGGAGCGATCAGCATCACCAGATCGGCCCATGGCACCACACGGTTCATCTCGTCCAGGAATTCGCGCTTGCGGGTGCGCTTGGTCGACAAGTTCAGTCCAAGGTCAGTTTGTTTCATGCGCCACATGCTCGCTGGCTCGACGATTCATTGCAAGCACATCCGCCGGCTAATTGTGCAGAGCATCCTTAGAGACCTCATTCCTGCGTGAATCCATGTCGAATTGCATAGCGAATAAGCTCGGCGTTGTTCTGAAGCCCCAGCTTTTGCATCAGCCGCATCTTGTGGGTGCTGATCGTCTTAGCGCTTAGCGATAGTGACTCGGCGATCTCGTTGACGGTTTGCCCTGTAGCAAGCCGCTGCAGCACTTGGAATTCCCGATCAGACAGCACTTCATGTGCTGGCGCGTCAGTGCCCCTCTGGTGAAACACCATGGCATCGACCAACGCCGGATCGATGAACTTGCCCCCTGCGGCAAGCTTTCGTATTGCCCCAAGGAGGATCTCCGGGTCACTATCCTTTGTCACATATCCAGATGCCCCGGCACGTAAGGCCCTTGAAGCGACCTGTGCTTCGTTATGCATGCTGAGAACCAGGATGACGAGACTCGGCCATTCGAGACGAACCCTCCGAATCAAGTCGATGCCACTGATACCGGGCATAGTCATGTCCAAGAGGAGAAGGTTGAACTCTCCGGTGCGCAATTGCTCCAACGCAGCGGCGCCATCCGCGGCCTCGCCTGAGACGACGATATCTGTCGTGGTCGCCACAATTTGCTTTAGACCACTGCGGACGATCGCGTGGTCTTCAGCAATAAGAACTCGAATCATGCTTGACAGGGATTGGTGGCTATAAATTGACGCGCCCGCAACAGCACTGCGATCGTGTCGATACTTGGTCTTTCAAAACCCTATTATCAACACCGACATCCGTTGCTGGGGGAGGAAGGAACATGGTACGCCATATCCCTGGTGTTCGGATATGGGATACATCGATAGATCGACAGAGGCCATCCCCTTGCCACGCCGGATGTGAACTCTAGCGGCGCGTATTCGTGCCTTGCGTTAGGGCGCCGTCTTGTAGAAAGCGCCGATGGAAGGTTTGATCACCAGTAGGTGCGCGCAAGTCTAACGGCAGCTTCGCTGTACTCCCGGGGCGAAAGGAGCTTCCCGTCTACATGACCGGCGCGGCTCCTTCCGCAGGGACGTCGTCTTTGAATGCACAGTAAGTGACTTAAAAATTTGGTTATGTGTCGCAAGCGGGGAAACTGAATGTGAATAAACGGCGCGCGCATGGAGCACTTTGGCGGTCGTGCACCGCCGGTATGACGATCGATAACCAATGCGTTGCCAGGCTCTTCCTACTTTTAGCGAGCGGCAGACCGCGCGAGTTAAGCAATAGCCATGCCGACAATGAGTTCTCGCCCCTTGAATGCGTCACTCCGGCTCTCACTGGAGACGCGCTGTCGTGCTCAAAGTTCTTTTAATCACGCTCCACGGTTTTACATGGGTGACCCAGCTTTGTGAGCGGCGTGCCGAAGATCGCCGGCAGTGCTATAGGCGCGCTCAAGCAGGGACAGAGCACTGATAGGTGAGCGCTGAAAAATTCTCAGATACCCGCTGCAGAATGCTCGAGAAGCAGCGGACTTTTTCGTACCGCCGAGACGGCACGATTCGTCGGATGCGGTGATGGCATATAAGCGCCGCACCGCTGGTGATGCAGTTCCGGCGCGGCCCGCGTGGCCCTTGCCCTCTGGCGGACTGCCGCCGCAGCGCGCTGTGGTGCCCATTAGCAGCCCGCCCACCTCCGGAAGCACCAGCTCGCGCTATCCGTGGCTAAGGGATGAATTGCACCGCATGATGGAAGACTGTGTCAGAAGTGCGCGAAGCATGATTTTCGATCTGGACTACTTGAGCCCGGCAATCATACGTGCCCTGAGTGTTTTGCTGGATGACGCTGTGCTATGTTCAACGAGATCGCTCCAGCGCCCCGCTTGCTGAGCACGCTGTCGGACCTGAAGGAGTGGTGCCTGATCGCTGTGGGCTATGCGCCGCAGGGCATCGCCAGCCACGTTGCGCGCTTCCTCAAGGCATGTGCGGGCTCAATCAGCATGGGGGCAGTGTGCCGGCGACATCTGCCTTATCATGGGGCCTTCGCACCCATCACCACAACCATGCATCTGCCAACCGAAGACTTCCAGGGTCACCCGCTGGTGTGGATTGGCCACGCCGACTCCTATCTGCTGCTGGCACCTCAACATGGTGGGCGCCTGGTCCGCTGGGTACACCGAGGGCAAGATATCCTTTACTGGCCCGACGCCGCTGACTGGAGCTGCCCCGCCAAGGTCCGCGGCGGCAATCCACTGCTGTTTCCGTTTGCCGGCCGGCATTTTGTCAAGGGCAACCCGGGGCAGTGGCGTGATTCGCAAGGGAAAGTGCATTCGCTCGCGCTGCACGGTTTTGCGCGCGACCTTCCGTTTGAGGTTAGCGCCATCAACGGTCGCGCGTCCATCAGAATGACGCTGCGCGACAGTGGGGCAACGCGCGCAGGTTATCCATTCGCCTTCGTTTTTGAAGCCATCTACGCGTTGCTGCCCGATGGCCTGGAAGTCACGCTGCGCACCATCAATACCGGCACGCAGTGCCTGCCCTGCTATCCCGGTCACCACTTCTATTTCGCCTTGCCCCACTCACAGCGCGCCGCAGCATCGCTCGCACTGCCGCGCACCGAGCGCTTGCGCCAGCGGTCGGATGGCAGCCCGATGTGCGCGGAGCCGGGCGAGCCAACATACCGGCTCGACGACCCACGGTTGCAGGACGCCCTCCACGCCTTCCGCGCTAACCCGTCTGCCACGCTGGCCATACCTGGGCGCAAAATCCGCTTCGAACTGAACCAGCCCGGCAGCGCGCCATGGCATGCCGTGACCACATGGTCCGAGACTGAGACCGCCGACTTCTATTGCGTGGAGCCGTGGGTGGGCCTGCCCGATGCGATCCACCACGGCCTCGGCCTGCGCTGGATCGAGCCCGGCCAGAAGGAAAGCGCGGTGTGCCGGTTGCGCGTCACGTCAGATCTCCTCGCGTTGGCCAAAGTTCGCTCAGACGATGAAGTGGCACCGACGTGATAAACGTACTTCAAGTCGCCTTGCCGGAAATTGCTCCTTGTGCGTTCGTGTTCAATCATTCTGTTGCTTTCCTAGCGCATCAGTCTGTCGCTAGGTTGAAAACTCCGACACCGCTCCTTTCGATCATGGGAATCGTGCCGTTGACTTTCAACGTCGTCCATCACCCCCGGATTTCGCGCGGTGGTCTGATACTACTTAAGCTTAAGACTCCAAGTTAGTAACCACATGGGGACACAACTAAGTGCCCATGGTCCAGCCGGAAGTCTCGGGGACACGGCGAATCTGCCCAGTGCAGGGCTGCTTACCGCAATAGGCGGTTTTTTCATGGGCCTATGCTTGGAAGAACCCGGGGTGAATGGCGTTCGCATTGACCTGTAAGTAGGTTCACGATGTGCTGCGAATACGGTCGGCTCGTCGTTTCCGGATCCCAGGACCTCGTTCGCGAGGCGGCGATCCTTCCTTATCGCTCTTTGCGGGCTTGGCCCGTCAGTGATTCTATTACCTTCGGCCGTGCTGTACCGCCGCAACGGCGAGCGCATAATTTCAGCTTGGGGGCGCTGGCGGAGCGGCCCGTCCGAGACGCGCTTGAAGGCGGCCGCTTGCATGCGCCGTGAAGATTCAACACATTGTATCCGTGGTTCATCCACTGAGTCTGGAAAACGCGGCACCACACGTTGCTGGAAGGCTGGATCGAGTCGGCCAGCCACGATGGCGGGCGCTTTGTGATCCGCGTCATCGACGGAGTCCACAGGATGTCGCAGCGAGAATGGTTGTGGCTCGGCAGCGAGTGGCCGACGGGCTTTGGCCTGTCGTTCACGGCAAGCCATCCGCCGGTGCGTTGTGCACAGGGATTCCGGTTTGCGACAGGGCGACCGCGCTGATGCATGCCATGACCGATTGCCTGCCGGTGGGTTATTGCCTGGCCAGTCAATTTTCCGATAAAGACGGTGCGCCATGTCTGCCGCCACGTACTGCTACGCTTGGCCGCGGCGCGGGCGTTGAGGAAGCGACATCACTGAATGCGTGGCGGCAGTTGGTCAAGGCATGCCGGTCATCGCATCTTGATGGCGATAGTGTCGGCCACTGCGGCACGACAGCACAATGAACGCAGCGCGATGCAGATGTGATGGAACCCCGTGTTTAACCTGGCGTCGCGACAGCATCCTGCCCTATGTGTCCTAGATGAGCCACACCCTGCACGGGGTCAGCGCACTCAATGGGCTTTGGGCATGCCAGCTTACGCTCATGCGGCGGACTGGGATCACCACGGCCGGCACCGGCCCGCCTTGATCGGGAGCGACTCGCGGCGTTAGTGGGCATTCCAATGGTCAACGCTCGAAGAAGCGAGGGCTGGCCTGCGGCCCGCCCTCTTCGGCGCCGTAGCCAGAGTCTGTCCCCTCTGGCTGGCTGCAGACTTATTTGCGCTGCGCTGGCTGCAGCACTGTCCGATCCACGCGGAGCCCAGCGTGCGGAGTGTCGCTGCGGCCGGGCATTTCCGATGACGTTGTCGGGTCCTGACGGCCGGCTGGCAGCTGCGGCTTGCGATCGGCTGCGCTTTTTGCCCCCGAGTTGTGCCACCGCCCTCGCATGGTGCCGGCGGACATAGTGCGATGAATCCGTTAGTGGTGTGGCTCGATGCCCTCACGTACCTCTCGTATTCGGAGGCGGTCGCAGGCCGACGCTATTGGACCCCACGCCTGGCTTTGAGCGCTGGCGGAGCGCCGCGTCCGCGATACGCTTGCGGACGGCGGCTTGCATGCGCCGACGCTAGCGAGTTCGCGACCGGCCCGCTCTGTGGCCGTTGGGGTACCAGGCGCCGTCACGCTGCCTGCGTCGTTGAGCCGGTTATTGGAGCCAATGCCCGGCCTGCGGTTATCGCGCTAGACGGCGACAATTATCTTGGCCGGTTTGATGACGATTATCTTTGCCGGTGGGGCAGTGGCGGAGGCGGCGTAGCCGCCGGAGACACTGCCCACCGGCGGCGCCGGGCGGAGGGGGTTTTAGGATGGCTGATTGCCTTCAAGAAGAAGCGAACAGCCATGTCCGGGATCCACATTACGGACCAGCAGGTCCGCCTCTTCATGAACAAGCGCAAACATCACACCCAGGAAGTTGCAGCGGCAATGGCCGGCATGAGCGTCCGCACAGCGCGGCGAATCGAGCACCGCGACCATCTGCCGTCGCAGAAGACGCCACGCACGTGGCGCACTCGTTCCGATCCGTTTGCTGATGGGGACAGCGAGATCGTGCCGCTGCTGCGCCTCTCGCCCCGGCTCAAGGCAGTCACGTTGCTGGCCAAGCTGCAGGAGGCTCATCCCGATCGGTTCCCCGACAGCATGCGACGCATGCTGGAACGGCGCGTTAGCCAGTGGCGCGCGATCGAGGGCCCCAGCAAGGAGATCTTCTTCCCGCAGGAACACCTGCCCGGCGTGCAGGGCCTGTCGGACTTCACCGACATGCGCGATCTGCACGTGACCGTCGCCGGCGCGCCGTTCGGGCACAGGCTGTATCACTTCGTGCTTGCGTTCTCGCACTGGGAATACGCTGGCGTCGTCGAAGGCGGCGAGAGCTTCGAAGCCTTGTCTAACGGCTTGCAGAATGCGCTCTGGCAGGCCGGCGGCTGCCCGCGCGAACATCGCACTGACAGCCTGTCGGCTGCGTTCAAGAACCTGCAGCAACAAGAGGACTTCACGGCCCGCTACGCCGCGCTGCTCGAGCATTACGGCATGACGGGCACACGCAACAACGTCGGCGTGGCTCACGAGAACGGCAGCGTTGAGTCGTCTCATCGCCATCTGAAGGAAGCCGTCGACCAGGCTCTCATGCTGCGCGGCCATCGCGACTTCGCAGATCGCACCGCTTACGAGGACTTCGTGCGCGAGGTCGTGATGCGGCGCAACCGCCGCAACGCCGCCGCGTTCAACGTCGAGCGTGAACATTTGCAGGATCTGCCGCTGCGGCGCACTACCGACTTCGTCGAGGAGGAGGCACGCGTGACGCGCTGCGGCACCTTCACGGTGCGCGGCATCCTCTACAGCGCGCCGTCGCGCCTGATCGGCCACAGGCTGAAGGTGCGGATCTACCCCGATCGGATCGACTGCTATCTGTCGGGGGCCTTGGTGCACAGCACCGCGCGTGGGTCTCATGCCGCTAACAGCCGTCGTCGCGCGCTTGACTACCGGCACTTCGTGGACGAGCTCAAGCGCAAGCCCCAGGCGTTCAAGGGGTTGGCGTTCCGCGACGACCTGTTCCCACGCGAAGCGTACCGCCGGGCCTGGGAACAGCTCGAAGCCCGGATGACGCAGCGCGATGCCTGCAAGACCATGGTCGGTTTGCTCGATCTCGCCGCGAACCACGGCGTCGAGGTCGTCCTTGCCGCCCGGCTCGAGGCCTTGCTGACTGCGGGCGAATTACCGGACCTCGAACAACTGCGCAGCGAGTTCGCACCGCGGCAAGCGCAGTGTCCGGAGGTAGTCGTCGAGACGCCAGCGGCGTCGCTCTATGACACGTTGCTCGACGCGGAGGTGACAGCATGAACATGCCTGCAACCTACGATGCCGCGCGCCTGGGCCTGATGCTCAACGAACTGCGGTTGCCGACGATCGGCCGACTATGGCCCGAGTTTGCACAGCGCTCTGACAAAGAGGGCTGGCAGGCCGCGCGGTTGCTTGGCGCACTGCTCGAGCACGAACTCGCCGAGCGGGTCAAACGGCGCATCGAACGACATCGCATCGAATCGCACCTTGATCCGACCAAGACGCTCGACAGCTTCGACTTCGGCATGGTGCCGATGGTCTCGAAGGCCCACGTGATGGCGCTCGCGACCGGCGACTCATGGCTAGAGAAAGGCGCCACGATCCTGCTGTTCGGGCCGCCGGGCGGCGGCAAGACGCATCTCGGCTCCGGCATCGGTCACGCCCTGATTGATGCCGGCTACCGCGTGCTGTTCACGCGCACCAGCGAGATCGTGCAGAAGCTGCAGGTGGCCCGCCAAAGCCTGCAGTTGCCGTCGATGCTCGGCAAGCTGGACCGCTTCGACCTGATCATCCTCGATGACCTGTCGTACGTGCGCAAGGACCAGGCGGAGACGAGCGTGCTGTTCGAGCTGATCGCAGAGAGATACGAGCGGCGAAGTCTTCTGATCACGGCCAATCAGCCGTTCTCGGGCTGGAACGATGTGTTCCCCGATCCGTCGATGACGGTGGCCGCCATCGACCGCCTGGTCCATCACTCGACGATCTTCGAGCTGAACGTCGAAAGCTACCGGCGCCGCAACGCCAGCGACAACAAGCGTGCGCGGCGGCGTCAATTACCCGAAACCGAACCGGAAGGAGCGACAACAATGACGACCTGACGAGCGACAATTACCCCAGCCGACAGGCCAAGATAATTGTCGTTTGACCGGCCAAAGTAGTTGACGCTCTACATCGCGCCATGCGGCACCGTCAACGCCGCGTGGCATTGTCTCGCAATGGCACGCTCAAGGCTGGACGGGCGCTGCCGCCCTCGCCCCGCCCGGCGCCCTCCACAGGCGGTGACTGCTCGGCGGGCTAGAGCGCGGCACCAGGTTCTGGGTTTACCGAGAAGCTGTCGGCGCCTTTGTCGCGCGTTTGCACGACGGACGAATTCAGGCAGTTGGCGAAACGTCCCGAGCCGCTATCTAGGATTACGGTCCGCGTGCTTCGCTCTCCCCCCGGTTTGCAGTCGTCTGCACGAACGCCGTCGCCGCGAGCGGCGACAACACAGATATGGGAACGAGACCGCCGGGCGCCGTTTCCGCATACCGAATCAGCGCCTCGACGTCGCCGTGACTTGCCAGATGCTGGACCGCTGCACTGCGGCGCGCCGTTTCAGGCAACGGCATGCGGAGCGGCTGACCGGCCAATCGATGGCTAACGCCAGCTCGCGATCACGCGCCACCGCCACTTGGCAACCCGAGCGAGGGAAGCCGTCGTATTGGCCGTCGCTGCCGACCACGACGGTGGGGCGCTCGCCCGCCACGTGCGCCGCCATCTGGCTCCCGACGGCGCGAGGTGGGTGGCCCGGTTCCGGTTCATCGACGCGTGCGATCCGTTGGCGATCAGCGCGTGGATCGGCAGCAGTCGCCGCGCGCGGTAGGCATTCATCGAGCTGCTGTGGGGACGTGCGGCCGAACCGGGCATTGAACAACGGCGTTGGCCCGATCGCTCGCCGCCGGCCGGGACCGTGGGACAGCTTACTGAACCCGTGCAAGCCGATTGTCGGCTGTGCGGCGCGGACCATGCCGATCCCGCGACGCGACACTGGCTTGCCTGCCATGCGGCGCCCAACACATCGTGGCGTGACAGCGGCTGGCTGGCGCGCCTCATGCCCAGCGGCTGGCTCGACTTCGCGGCGGCGATGCCGGCGAATGGACGGCGGCCCCGCATGCTGACAAAGCAATGCGGCAGGCGCGGCTTGCACACCTATATGTTGTAACCCTCCCCTATCCCACTTGGCAGGAAATCCCCCGAATCAGTGCGTTGCGCGACACTCTACCTGAGCGCGTCTGTGCCCTTCCGCACCGAAAGTTGTAATCGCTGCCGCCGTTTCACCTAATGTTGTGTCTTGTTGGAGCGGGATGGGAGGGCCGTAGGGTGCGCGCCAGAATACATCTACGGGCCCGAAGTACTGCGGCAGAGTCGGAAGTGGAGATCAATCTGGCCACGTGGCCCACGGTCGATGAGCAAGCCCTGCCAGAGCCTCAGCGCGTGACCTTTCTTGCCCGCGTCAGCGCGGTTCGGCTCTATTTGAATGGTGCCGATGGCAAGCATATTCGCGAGAAGGCGGGCATCAGCCGTGGCCAGGTGTACCGCCTGCTGACCGAACGTTGCCTGGCGCCGCATCCGGACGGTCGTATCTATGGCTGGCCGCGAGCGAATCGCCCCGAGCAGCTATCATGGGATTATGGTTCGCCCTTCTCCGCTATCGCCCGGTCCGCGCGAATGCATCATGGCCGTCCGCAGCTACAACTTCAGGTGCAAGCGGAGACAACTTCAGGTGTGTGAGCGGCGTGCGCTGTGAAAGTGACGTAAGAACCGGTGGATGGCCTTACCTGATAACCCACATTATCAGGCTTGAATTTTTACGGGATTTACCGGGTTTCTGAGGCGGCACTTGGGAAAACCGGGGATGGCGGAGGTGCCGGAACCGGCGCCACAAGGCCCGCAGAGCCACAAGGCCCGCAGACACGCGGCGCTGACACCGCTTGAGATCCGCCACGTGTGCGGCGATTCTCACAGTGTAGCCGAAAATGGCGTCGCTGCCCCGCCTGCGACGCCACCTGAATACCCCTTCCCGACTGTCATTCATCCTCGCGCGCGCCGCGCGGAAAGCGTCATCCCGCCATTATTATCAGGTAAGATAGGCTTGCTGCCGTTCTCTTCCCTGCCATGGCCCAACATAACCTCGTCGCTGCCGACACCCCGCGTTATACCCGCGCCGACTTCACGGCGCTGCGCTTCCGGCTCAACCGCATCCCGACCGAACAGATCCTGGCGCGCGTCTATGACGAAGAGGCGCTGCACGCCGCCGGCATCGACACCGCGGCGCAACTCGAAGCCCGGCTCGATGCCATGCGCGATCACCTGGTCGAGCGCGTCTGCCTGAGCAACCCGTACCTGTCGGCGAGCCTGGCGGACGCGCGCCGCTTCAACAGCTGGCCGAAATCGGCCATCGACTATCTGGTGCGTGCCGCCGATCAGGACTTTTCCGCGCCGCAGCCCGACGACCCGGTGTCGGCCTGGCTGCGTCCGATCGTGTTCCGGGCGCTGCGGCACGAGCACATCCAGACGCTCGGGCAACTGCACGCCTACATCGCGCTGCGGGGCCGGCGCTGGTACCTGCCGGTGCCGCGGCTCGGGGCCGGCAAGGCGCGCGCGATCGAGCGCTGGCTGCAGTCCCAGGCGGCGACGCTGGGGCCGCTCGCGGTCGTCGACGACACGCCGCAGGCAGCGTTGGTCGAGCTGGGCCCGGATCTCGCGCGCAAGCTGGTGCCGCTGGAGCAGATGGGACGGGTCGTGGCGATGTTCGACGGCAGCGAGGGCCGCAACCGGGCGCCAGGTTCCTGCCTGATTGCCGCGCGAAACGACCTCGAGGCCATCCAGGCCTACCTGTATCGCTTCCGCGACCGCAACAAGACCGCGCGCGCCTACCAGAAGGAGCTGGAGCGCTTCCTGCTCTGGTGCGTGGGCGTGCGCCGCATCGCGCTGTCGAGCGTGGGCGTCGACGATTGCGAGCGCTACAAGGATTTCCTGGCGCAGCCGGATCCGTCCTGGGTCGGCCCCAAGGCGCCCCGCAGCTCGGCCCGCTGGCGCCCCTTCGCCGGCGCCCTCAAGCCGGAATCCCAGCGCTACGCGGTACTGGTGCTGCGTGGCTTCTTTGCCTGGCTCGTGGGGGTGCGCTACCTGGGCGGCAACCCTTGGCTGCTGGTCCCGGATCCGTTGACGGCGCGCCGGGAGGTGCCGATCGCGGTCGAGAAGGCCTTGCCGGGGCAGCTATGGACGGCACTGGTGCAGCCTGGTGGCATCCTCGACCAGCTCTGTGCGAAATGGCCCGCAGTACCGGTGACCGCGCCGCTGACCGCAAAGGATGCCGACGCGCCCGGTGCCCAGTACCGCCTGGCGCGCGCGGCCGTGCTACTGCTCGGTTGCAGTGGCGCACGCCGCGAAGAGGCGGCCGGCGCGCAGCGCTGCCACCTCCAGCCGGTGCCGGAGCAAGCCGGCATCCCCGCTGGCCTGTGGGAACTGGCGCTGCTCGGCAAACGCAGCAAATGGCGCACCGTGTTCCTGCCGGCGCGCGCCATCGACGCGTTGCGCGCGCACTGGGCCGACCGCGGCCACGATTTCGAGAACGCCGATCAGGCGTTGGCGTTGCTCTCCCCGGTGGTGGTGCCGTCGACACGTACTGCCCAGGCGAAGCATCTCAGCTTGACGGACGGCGAATCGGTCCTCACTGGCAAGGGCTTCTCACCGGATGGCCTGTACCAGCTATTGACGGCGACGCTGCAGCGCATCGCCGACGACGCCTCGCTCCCCATGACCGAGCCAGAGCGGGACCTGTTGCGCCGGGCTGCGCCTCACGCGCTGCGGCATACGTTTGCTACTCATGCGGTGGCCAACGAGATGCCTGCGGACGTCCTCCAACGGCTATTAGGGCACGCCTCACTGCAAACGACCTCTTTGTATGTCCGAGCGGAACGCGCGCGCGGCCTCGCTGCGGTGTCGAAGCTCTTCCCCAGTTAGTGCGCTGCCCCGGGAACGGATGCCCCCCGACTTGGCGCGGACGCCGCAGCTTGTGTGCACCAGCCGTCTTGCACGGCGACCGCTGTTGGCTGCTGCGTATCCCCTCATTCGTCTGGGTGGTCACGGCGGGCCGTGGCGACTTCTGGGATAGCGGCGCCAAGGTCAGCATTCCACATCGGCGAGCCGGCCATTTGATCCCATGCCCACGGAAGCATCACCACGTCAAGGCTAACGATTGGCGCGAGCAACGTCATTGCGACCTCAGATTCCAATTGGCTGGTAGGCACGTCGCGCGGGTAAGCCGATCCGGGGCGCGGCTGTCCCGAGTTGGGACAGCCGCCGGGGAGAGTCGCCGCTCTCCGAGTCCGAGCAACGCAAGCACATCATAGCGACTTGAGAAGGTTGCGTCCTTGATAGGCGCCGCTTACCGAGCGGCCTGCGCCGGCACCATATCGCCATTGTCCCAACTTGGGACAGCCTCTCCAAGGGTACGGCGGCGGAACGCCCCGTTTTTTTGACGCCGCTGAACAAATGCCCCAAGTCGGGACAGTCTTGGTTGCCGCGCGACATAGGTCTGCCGCCAGCGTCGGTGTAATGTGCGAAGCCGACCTGTAGGTGGGCAGGGCCATGTCGTCCCGGGGGACGGCCGCGACGCTCGCCCGAAAGAGCGCTGGTCGCGGCTGCGGCAGTAGCCATCCCGGTGTCCCAAGTCGGGACAGATTCTTGCGCGTTCCCCCGCGTGTCACCTTGCCGCCGGCCAGGTCATTGCCGACGGGACAGAGTCTGGATGGATCGCACGGCGCCCAGCCCAGCTTCGGCGCGAGGCGCCGCGCCTGACCGTGGCTCCTTCTGGCAGCCGCCATAGCGACGACTTTGTTGACTCGGGAAAGCCCGTGCACGGATACAGTGATGGAACAAATCGCTTCGATGATCTCCCCTCAAAAAGTATCCCGAGTTGGGACAGTCTCAGCGGCGGCACGACATAGGGTCGCCGGCAGCGTCGCTGCGACGTGCGATTCTGACCTGCAGGTTGCAGCGGCCATTGTGCTCCTTGGGACCGCAGCCAGACTCGTCCGAAACAGTGGTGGCCTCCAGCTGCGGCATCTCCGCGTCCCCAGTCGGGACAGTTTCGCCAACGTTTCACCGTGTCCCACGTTGCCGCCTGCCGGCTTACCTCTCGAGGCCAAGTCCACTACTCCTCGCCATCATTACCGACGCGCGCGTGAGCGCGAGTTTCCTGGCCGCTACCATCCCCACTTGGGACAAGTGCCGGCGGTATGACCGTGAACGTTCAATGCGAGCGCATCACTGCAAAACGGTAGGGATCGCGCTTTGGGTTGGCATCGCTGGCAGAGCCCCTAAGACGTGGTGTCCCTAGTTGGGACAACCTCGGCTGCGTTGGAATGCGCAAGAAACTGTCCCGACTTGGGACACCGGGAAGGCTACAGCCGCGGGTGCGACCGCCGGCTTTCGGGCCAGCCTTGCTACCCGGAGGGGCGGGGCCATTTCCCGGACGCCCGCGGCTGGCCGCTCGCCGCCGCGTTGGCCATGGGGCCGAGTTGGCCGGATCGCCCAGAGTTTCGCCACTTCGGCGAACCACAGCGTTGTCCCACATCGCGCCTGACGGCATGAGGCCTTTCGGCCGCGGCCGGTTTGACTGACCGGCTTCGCTCGTCGCGTAGCGACGCTCGCTCAAATGCCTCAGCGCTTACCGGGGGTGTCCCAACTCAGAACAGTCTCTGCGTCCGACCCTCCGCCCACCGCACTATTGTCGCGGCGAACAAGGCGCCAATGCCCCGCCGCCGAGGCTCCTGTGCGACTGTCCCAACTTCGGACAGCCGTCGCGATGCAGCGGTCGCACAGCTCCTCGCACATTCATCCAGTCCTCTGCACTGCAGATTGCAGGTACGCTTCCCGCGTAGCATCCCTCCTGCAATGCGCCGGACCGAGCAGAAACTCCCATGGGCCTGTCAGTCCCAAATCGGGCCATCTGTCCAATCGCTGGGAGCCGCCGTTACAGAGCGAGTGAAGGCGACCCTGCCCGATACGGTAGCACCGCGTAGCAGCCGATTAGCCGATCGCGGCCAAAAAAAAGGTTCTTCGCAGAAAACCGTGGCCCGAAAGAGCACATTTTGTATGCTGATGTCTGTTTCTTCAGGTATCAGGGGGATGTGTGCTGGATCGCAAGACGCTGCAAGCACTGGGTTGCTGGAAGGGCTACCGGCTGGAGCGCGTGGAATGGCCGGAGGGAGAGAGCCGTACGCTGTCGTTGTACTTGAAGCCGGTCAGCAAGGTCATGCATTGCGAGGAGTGTGGCGCGCGCTGCCATCAGGTGCATGAGACAGTGGTCAGGCGAGTCCGGGACCTTCCGCTGTTCGAGTATCGGGTCGTACTGCACGTGCCGCGCCGGCGCGTTTGGTGCGACCGTTGCGGCGGTCCGAGGCTGGAGCGGCTGGAATGGCTTGGGCGCTACCAACGCGTGACGGCCCGCTTGGCCCAGGCTTGCGGCCACTTGTTGCGCCACTGTACGGTGCAGGCGGTGGCGGCCTTCTACGATCTGGGCTGGCACACAGTTAAATCGATCGATAAGGCTCGCTTGCGTGAGGCAGTGGCCGAGCCGGACTGGTCCAATATCCGCTACCTGGCCATGGATGAGTTCGCGCTACACAAGGGGCATCGATATGCCACGGTGGTAGTCGACCCCATTGGGCGGCAGGTGCTCTGGATCGGACAGGGGCGCTCACGCGAGACCGCCCGAGCCTTCTTTGAGCAGCTCCCCGCCGGCGTTGCGCAGCGCATCGAGGCCGTCGCCATCGACATGACGACCGCGTATGAGTTGGAGATCCGGGCGCATTGCCCGCAAGCAGAGGTGGTCTTCGACCTGTTCCACGTGGTAGCTAAGTACGGGCGTGAGGTCATCGACCGAGTACGGGTGGATCAGGCCAATCAGCTGCGGCACGATCGGCCGGCCAGACGGGTGCTCAAGTCCACACGCTGGCTACTGCTGCGGAATCGGGAGAACTTGAGCGTCCCCCAGGCGGTTCATCTGGATGAGGTCCTGGAGGCGAACCGGCCATTGCTGACAGTCTATCTGTTGCGCGACGAGCTAAAGCGGCTATGGTTCTACCGCCGCCCGGCGTGGGCGCAAAAAGCTTGGGAGCAATGGTGCGAGCAGGCTCGGCAGAGCCGAATACCTGCCCTGGAGTTGTTTGCGAAGCGCCTGCAAGGCTACTGGCATGGCATCTTGGCCCGCTGCCGCCACCCATTGAACACCAGCGTGGTCGAAGGCATCAACAACACCATCAAGGTCATCAAGCGCCGCGCGTACGGCTATCGCGACGAGGAATACTTCTTCCTCAAAATCCGCGCAGCCTTCCCCGGAATTCCTCGATGAACCAAAAAAAAACCCGCCATTTGGCGGGCCTTCTTGTCACCTCGGGTCAGATTACTTCGGCTGGTGGTGGAACGTCTCGCTGATCAGCTGGCGGATCTGGTTCTCCAGCGCCTCGCTCAGTGCACCGAACTTGATCTTGACGGTGAAGCCGTTGGCGTCCTTGGTAATCGAGCCGGCATGCTCCTTACCGGCAAAGAACTTGTCGATGCTTCGCTCGCTCGCTGAATTGGCGGCATCAACTCGACGGGTTGCCAGCGCTTTTATCGCATTTGCTGCTTTGCCCTGGTCCATCTTCCCCGATGCCACCAGTGGCCAGATTTCCTTCGCCGCTGCATCGCCCGCCTCGCCATACTTGCGGATGGTCATAACGATCGCTTCGGCGGCCGTCCCGCCGAGCAGGGTAGGCTGAAGATCCAGATCCCGGATTACATAGTCGGGGAGTTGGGCAAAGCTGAGGAATCGGTAAAGCCCGCTTCTGGACAGCCCGAGAGCCTCGGCCAGACGAGCGCGAGACGGGAATTCCTTCTCGGTCTGACGAATGGAAAGCGCAATCTCATAGTCAGAGAGATCATCACGGCTGACGTTCTCCACGAGAGCCAGCACCGCCATATCGGCGTCAGACGGCTCAGCGACCACCGCTTTGATGGTATCGGCGCCCAGCATCTTGTGGGCCCGCCACCGGCGCTCACCGGCCACGATCTGATAACCCATTTCGGCGCGGCGTACCACGATAGGCTGCATCAACCCAACCTCTCGGATGGACTCCGCGAGGTCCGCGAGTTTTGAATCGTTGAAGACGCGCCGAGGCTGCCAGGGGTTCGGCACGATGTCAGCGACCGCGATTAGGGACGCAACCCCGGCAGCCTCGAGCTCCTGCACGCGCATCTGTGCCACGGCCAGTGCACCAGCCAACCCAGGTGCGGTCTGCGTGCGATCGTTACGCTTGATCTCGTCCTTCTGAATTGCCGACGTCTTCCGGATACCAGCCGTCTTCGCCAATAGCTGTTCTCGCATATTGCTCATTGCGCGCTCCTCCATTTTTCTGCGTAGATTTCATCCAACCATCGGCAATAGTCGACAATCGGCTGGCGCACCCGCTGCAGCGATTTTGCAGCGCTATGGGTACTACTCACGTCGAATACCGTTGAGAAAGCCAGGGCCCCAGTGCTCATCACAGAACTAGCGGGCACTTCAATTGAATGCAGCCAGCTCTCATAGGCGCTTTGAGCCCATGCCCGAACAATCGGTGCAGAGGACGTACGCCCATAGTCGACCCTCGACAGCAGCAGCGACACGAAGTCGTACTTCTTGTCCGCTTCGTATTTGATGAAGCTCTTGGAGACATCGGAGAACAGGCGCCAGAACGACAGCGAGCTGATGAAATCCAGGTTCTCTGGCACCATTGGCATGACCATGGCATCTGCCGCCAGCAAGGCGTTCAAGTTCATATAGGAAAGCGAGGGCGACGTGTCCATCAGGATGTAGTCGTAGTGCTTCCGTAACGGCTCCAGTCCCTCCCTGAGAACAGTCCAGAAACGGAAGCCCGGCTTGACCTTCTGCATGGCAGGCAAATGGAACTCCGCGCCGATCAGTTCTGTGTGCGCGGGAATGAGATCCAGGCCGTCCCAGTATGTCGATTGCACTTGGGACAGCAAGCCCCCCTCGATCTGCTGATCGTAGATATACGGCAGAACGGAGTCTTCTGGCGAGACGTCCTTCTCGGCGTAGAGACCACACAGCTCGGAAAGCGACGCCTGTGGGTCTAGGTCCACCACCAGCACCTTTCTGCCGCGCAGCGTCAGTCCCTGGGCGAGGCACATCGTTGTCGTAGTCTTGGCCGAACCGCCCTTCAGTTGGGCCGTGATGATGATTTTCCCTTCGGGCTCCCGCGTACCGGTGACCAGCGGTGTCTGATAAATGTCCGACACCTTCTGCACCCACGTGCGCGCCTCCTCCAACGTGAAGGTCCGCGTGCGTCCTGTTCCCGCTGCAGTACCTGGCGGCAATTCCCCATCGCCCTTGGTGGCAAGGTATTGAACCTGGGAATGTGAGATGTTGCACATCTCGGCGATCTCCCCGGTCTTGAATACCGGGGCGGTTTTTCTAGGACGCGGCGCAAGGATCGTCTGACGCAGTTCATCCGTGAAAATGGTGACCTTTTCCGCGAACTGGGATATTTGCTCAAGCGGGACAGTCCGATCGACTGCAGGAAGTTGGCTCGTTTTCACCATTCTGAGGTTTTTCCGCAAAATTCTGGAAAGCTCAGAATACAAGAAACGCTTGAGCAATGCTTTATAAACTGTTGTTTTTGAAACCAACTATCCTAAAAAACCACAGTTTTGCTCAAACTTTAGGCGAATTAGGGCGTCTTGCCCTGCACAACCCCATACAGGCGGTGTCAAACAAGCGGCCCCCGGGCGTATGCAGGCGCGGCAAACCAGCACAAATGACCTCACCATCCCGGCCAATCCAGTCAATCGTGATGCCAATTGCCTGGATGCTAGAAGCCTAGTTCTGGGATTATGCACAATTGACCTCACCTTGCCGGTCGAGCCGTGGGCCGCCTAGGCCATTGACACCACCTCGCACGGCGCTTCGACGGGAACGCTCTGCTTGGATTTTGCCTCGTTCAAATGAGGTCGCGACGGCCGGATTCACCCTGCATCGACAATGGTGAGGTTCATTGTGCGTGCTTCGTACGCGCCTTATTGAGGTCGCACAATGAACCTCACCCTGCAGGAGAAAAGCCTGCCAACGTCTTGCACAACGGACCTCACCTTTACTGCAGCACAAAAAACCTCACCATCAAAGACTTGTGTGACGACCGGCATGAAGGATCCCCGGCAGAGGGAGCCTTGGCGCTTCGTGAAGAATTCTGCAGCCGGCCCAGCGTGATGTTGGTGCCGTCGGCTGGGCGACCCTCCACGGCAGGACGAGGTCTGCGTTGCCCGCGCATCTGACGAGCCCCAGCACAGTCGGCGATCTTGTGAGCGTGGACCGTGCCTGTTTGTTTAGTTTTTTGAGAAGTAAACACACCGACAAACAAACGGAAAAAAGCAAAGCCCTTTCTAATCAAACACTAGATGCCAGCAAGGTGAGGTGCAATGTGCCAAAGGTGAGGTGTGTTGTGCCACGAACGTGCGGTTTGATGTGCGAGCAAGGTGAGACTCGTTGTTCCGCAAGGTGCTAGTTCTTGTGCCGAGGCAGTCAAGGTGAGGTACGTTGTGCGGACGCTGTGGATATCCCCGCTGACGCTAGGCTAGATGCCAACTTAGCCACTGCCCGCCTTGCGCAACGGTGAGGTCCATTGTGCGTAGGGTGAGGGTCGTTGTGCTGGGACCGCAGGGCAAGGTCAGGGCCGCTGATGCCTGGCTTTTATGGTGAGGTTCATTGTGTTGAGAACCTCACCATCACGTGCTAGAGTCACCCCAGCCTAAAAAGAGGGGAACCACAAGTTATGGCGGCCGAGAATCCGGTGGAGATCAAAACGAGGACCACGCCTCGGCAAATGGCGCTCGCATTGTTCGAAGACATGTTTGACCTCGGCACGTCCATCAACGAGGCGAACCGCGAAATCGGCTATCAGCGCAATAACTTCTTCACGGAAATCGTGAACATGGGGCTAGCGGCGCGACGGTTCCTCGATGCCGCCTACTTCATCGTCGCCCAAGAGCCGGAAGTCCCAGATCAGTACGACGTTGAGCTGAACTACTTCAAATGGCTGATGCGGTACGACAGCCGCAACCTGAAGCATTTGCGCACCATCGCAGACGAAGCGCAGAACGCGAAGGTCCGCGTCACCAACACGCCGTCAGACCGTGAGCCGGCGGAAGATGATATTTGGGTGCAGGTGCAACTGATCGGTATGGTGGCCATGCATCGTGGCCGCATCCGCTTCGACGTGCACCACAGCCTGATCCCCCACATTCGCGACCCACGCAAGTCCCACTGGCTAAGCCTGCGGATTTCGACGGCATTTACGCGCAGCCTGGCGCGCGCCATCTACGACAAGGTCTTGCCGAGCGTGCCGGCAGGGCGCACCGACTGGATCAAGCTGGACGAGATGCGGACCTGGCCAGGGAAGATGGGCGCGAACGCCAGCATCTTCAAATATTTCAAGCGCGACTGGCTTGAGCCAGCGGTCCGGGAAATCAATGAGATCTCGGACATCGAGCTGTCCTACGAAACTCGGACGGAATCGACCTCGTCGAAGAAGGTTGACCGCATCCGCTTCCAACTCCAGCGCAAGGACACGGCCGATGCGGTGATGGCGAGCCTATCTGACGCGAGCCAGATCTACAAGATCCTGAAGGACGAGTTCAACCTGTCCACGCGCCAGTTCACCGAGATCTCCGAGAACCGGGAAGCATGGAATGACGACCGCATCCTGCAAGCGATCGAGTACACGCGGTTCAAGCTCAATCGGGGCCAAGTGAAGAAGAGTCCGTCCGGCTATCTGATGAAGGCGTTGCGCGACAACTGGCGCATGTCCGAAGCTGAGCGGACCATGGTTCAGGTCCAGACGAAGCTGCTCACGGAGGAAACGGAGAAGGAAGCCGTAAAGGCAGCAGTGAAGTCATCCGTTGAGCACAGCGTGGCGTCGCGTGATGAAGAGACGCGTGCACGCATGAATGAAGAATCAGCCCAAGGTCGCGCGCATTTTACGTCGGCTGATACCAAAACTCGCAGGGAGTTTATTCGGGCTTGGCTGGCGTCGCGCGAAGGCAAGCTTGTACTGCGGCGGATGAAGCTGGAGCCTGCATCCGTCTCCGAAGACGTCATCCTGACGACGCCAGATTTGTCCTGGTACTTGGGACAGTTCGTGTTCGGCCGCGTGGCACTCAGTCGCGCATGACACAGCGGATTTCTTCGCGTTGATCGACGCTGTCGCTATCGCAGGTTTTTGATTCCTGCGCTGACTTCCGTAGCATGCCATAACCTGTTCGGGGTGTAGCCAGTTCCTTGGATATGCCGAGGCCAAAGCAATCTAACTCCTGAGATGCGTTCCTGCCGTGCACCAGCCCGCGGATAGTCTCAATAGCCGCTCGCGCCACTACCGACGACGGCTGCCCCGGCTGCGTTAACTGGATGGGGCCGGAAGAGGACCCACACGCTACTCTGTCCATCTCAAAGAGCCAGGCGCGCGCCTGATCGTGCCCCACCGAACTCCGGCGACCGTTGCGGTCAATAAACACGATCGACGCTGAATCGACTTCATAGGTCGACCCATCTGGTGCTGAAACCCGCTTGCCTCGGTATCTCGCCACCAGCTCGGCAATCTGCTGCCGCTCTCGTGTGGCCCGAGCCTCGGCTGCTCGCCCTGCATCTTCACGGAGCTTCCGCGTCCGGACTATATGTCCGTAGTCAACAGGCATCTCGAGGAGCGACTTGAGGTACGCGAACAGTTCTCGTCCCCGGAGCGGCCTGAGCGCATTGCCAGCCGCCGAGACGACGTCTGACAAACGGTGGCCCGTGGTTCTCGCAAGCTTCATCAGTAGGAACAGCGCGGACATCTTTAGGGCTTGGTCGCGTACCAAGGGCGCCAGGTCCATCGGCACCGCGCGACCGTCAATCCGCAAAAAGGATCCCGGCCCCGGATGTTTCTTCGTAGAAGACTGCATGGTCTTGTTTACGCCATTCACCGGTGCGAGACATGTAGAGGCCCCCGACTCATCAGAGCGGGTCGGAACGTGGATAGTGGACTGAACCTGCAGGCTGGTGATTCCAATGCATCGGAGCAACTTTGAGGAGAACCCGATCCGCCCAACGACCTCAAGCTGCGCCCTGGTGCGCCGCTGCCGTTCACGCTTAATAAGCCCGGCATCTTCAAGCGCACCAAGCGCTCGATAGACCGTGGCCTCACTCATCCCGAGGTGTTGCGCAATCGTTGCCTTCTTTATGAAGGCGAGCGCAGACGGATCCTTCTGGTTCAAAGCGAAGCGGACGAGCGTGGCCAGTACCTGACGATTCGTGATGTGCAAAGTCCGAAGTCCATCGGACTCGTAGACCAGCGCGATTGCTCTAAGAATCCGCTCAGGCAGCCGGCCGGCATCGAGCCTTGCTGCATTGGGTTGCAGGCCTTCGGCGGCGACAGGTTTAGGAGCATGCGACGCATCGCCGCACTTTGTTGTTCTTCGGGCAATAGGAAGCCCGTCGAAGCTACATGTCATCTTCGATCAGCGCAAACTTGGAAAGGAGGCATTGACAGCGAAGGCGCGGGCTTCGTACACTCGATCTGTCTTGTAGGTCGAGTCAAAGGGGTTTCGAAGCTCGTGACCTCTTTTGCCTATGCCGATGAAAAACCTGGAGTTGCTGGACTTATACCCTGCAGGTACATAGTTGCAGTGGGGAGCCGCCAGAGACCTAGCAGGCCGCTGAAATACCTCCAGCGGACGTCAGCGCGACGACTGGCTGAAGCGTTGCTTTGAGGATCCCATCCAATCCCACATTCATGCGCGGCGCAGATACCTTCACGGAAAGCTTGTTCACTATGCGGAGGCTGGAGGATTTCGTGCCGCAGTCCCATCCGCTGCGCTCGATCCGGACTATGGCCAACCAGGCGCTGGTGAAGATGGACCGGCTGTTCGCGCAGATGTACGAGGCCGATATCAAGGGTGGCCGCCCCAGTATCGCGCCGGAGAAGTTGCTGCGGGCCATGCTGCTGCAGGTGCTCTACAGCATTCGCTCTGAGCGCCAGCTCATGGAGCAGACGCAATACAACCTGCTGTTTCGCTGGTTCATCGGGCTGTCGATGGACGACTCAGTTTGGGTGCCCACGGTCTTCACCAAGAACCGCGAGCGACTGATCAAGCATGATGCGGTGATCCAGTTTTTCAACGAGGTGCTGGCCATCGCGCAGAAGAAGAACTGGCTGTCGGGTGAGCACTTCAGCGTGGACGGCACGCTGATACAGGCGTGGGCAGGCCACAAGAGCTTCGTGCGCAAGGATGGCGACGACCAAGACGATGACGCCGGCGGCAACTTCAAAGGTCGCAAGCGCAGCAACGAGACACACGAATCCAAGACCGATCCCGATGCCAAGCTCTACCGCAAGGGCAAGACATCCAGTGAGCTGCGCTACATGGGTCATACCCTGAGCGACAACCGCCATGGCCTGGTGGTTAGCGCCATGGTGACCAAGGCGGACGGACACGCCGAGCGGGAGGCCGCAAAGGTCATGCTTAACGATGCCAGGCAGGTGATTGAAGACCTGAATGTGGAAGTCACCGTGGGCGCGGACAAGGGCTATGACGCGCACGAGTTCATTGAGGCCTGCCTGGAAATGAAGGTGACGCCCCACGTGGCGCAGAACACATCGGGTCGTCGCTCGGCCGTTCCTGATGCCATTGCTTCCAGCGCCGGTTATGCCGTCTCGCAACAAAAGCGCAAGCTGATCGAACAGGGCTTCGGGTGGGTCAAGACCGTGGGGCGCATGCGTCAGGTGATGGTGCGCGGTCTGAAGAAAGTCGATCAGATGTTTGTGCTGAGCATGGCCGCCTACCACCTCGTGCGCATGCGCTCGCTGGGACAAATCCGTCCGCAGTTGCAGTAATCGCGCTAATGAGGCCGGAATGGGCGCCAAAACGCGGAAAAAGCCGAGGCAGTGACGTCCGGCTTCCGGATTGTGAAAAACAGCGCTCCCCGCCTTGCGGGGAAAAACTCATCGCTAGCGCGATGAGTACTTCAGCAGCCTGTTAGGCTTCGATTTCCTTGATCGACCTCAAGGGCGAGCGTCTTTCGGCACCGATACTGAAGAGAAGCAAGGCTTTGCCTGCGCCGTTGCGCGCAAGGAGGCTTCTATGTCGGGCAAGCTGGCAACGACAAGCAATGATGAGCGCGTTCAAGCGACGGAGCGGCGGCTATCGAGGTCAAGACTGGTTACGGTCGGATTTCTGCTTGTCATTGGCTACTTTCTCTGGACAGAGCACCGGGCCCATGTCATCCAGGCCCTGCCTTACCTGCTCCTGGCCGCCTGTCCGTTGATGCATCTTTTCATGCACCAGGGGCACGGGCATGGTCATCACCGACAGGGGCGAGCGCGGGACGGTCATGACATCGATGGAGGACGGCGATGACCGAGCATCCGCAATACGGCTATGGGCTGTGGTCGCTGGTGATCATCAATTCGGCGGTATTCATCGTCTTCGCCTTCAGCTTCGCCAAGCCCAAGACATCTCGTGACTGGCGGTCCTTTGGCGCGTTCTCGGCGTTCATTGTTGCTCTCTTCACCGAGATGTACGGGATCCCCTTGACGATCTACCTCATGCTGCCGTGGCTCTCGGCGAGATTCCCTGGCATCGATTTCCTGTCGCACGACGCGGGCCATCTGCCTGAGATGCTGTTCGGCTGGCAAGGCAATCCGCACCTGGGGCCATTCCATATCGCCAGCAATATCCTTATCTTCGGCGGCTTCCTGATGTTGTCATCCGCCTGGCGTGTTCTATACAATGCGCAGCAGGAAGGCCGTCTGGCGACGACGGGCCTCTACGCGCACATCAGGCATCCGCAGTATGTTGCGTTCATTCTCGTCATGGCCGGCTTCCTCCTGCAATGGCCGACGATTCTTATCTTGTTGATGTTCCCGGTTCTCGCCTGGATGTATGTTCGCTTGGCCAGAGCGGAGGAGCAAGATGTGCTGGAAGCATTCGGCCAGCAGTATGAAGCGTACCGCAGGCGAACGCCTGGGTTCGTTCCACGGATTCGATTCAGCCAGTTGTTTCGCGCCAAGCCTCACTGAAGCGGCTGAACCAAGGAGGTAGTCATGAAACCCATCAAGACTGGCATCGTGCTTTCCCTCACGGTTGTGTTGTTCTATATCTTGTGTACTCTGGTTTGGGTAGCACTCCCGGAGCCGTTCATGAACTTCATGAACTCACTTTTTCACGGGCTCGATTTCAGGCGGCTCCAGACCGGTCAGTCGTTCTCCTGGTGGGATACCGCGTATCCGGCCATTGTGTTCGCGATCTGGTTTTTCGCCGTTGGTGTCTTCTTCGCCTGGCTTGGCAACAAAGTGGGAAATGAGGATTGAAGCCATGGGCATATGCACGCACCGGCGCGTCGGCACCGTTAGGGTGTTGGCCTTGCTGGAGCCACTACCGCTGCAACCATGGGCCATGCGCGTAGAGAAGCAGCGTCCACGTGTCAGAGTCGTCGCGTTGACAACGACTCAATGTACGCAGAGCCTGGCGCGAGCACGATCATCCGCGAGTCATCTTCGATTGCCCGGTGGTTCTGAGCGCGATTGCCGCGCCCTTGAACTCGTCCAGACGCGCGTCGCAGCGCATTGCCATTACCCATAATACTTGCGGCCGATCAAATGGAGGCCGGTCTGGCGTCCTACAGTAGCTTGCACCAGGAACTCTCCCAGCTAACGCCCCCCAGGAGTGTCGCAATGACGCCTGTAGCCGACCATGGCTTTGACGTTTACTCGCCTAAACAAGTCGCGAGCAGGGTCAACGAATTCTGCATTGCCAAGGCTCACATGCCGCTGCTCACGCTGGCAATGCTAGGCATGCTCGCGGGGGCGTTCATCGGGCTGGGCGCGCTGATGTTTGCTCTGGTGAGCAGCGATGCATCGCTCGGCTTCGCAGCGAGTCGCCTGCTAGGGGGGCTTGGATTTTCGCTTGGCCTGATTTTGGTGACGGTGGCCGGTGCTGAACTGTTTACCGGCAATAACCTGCTGGCCATGGCCTGGGCCAGCGGCTGCGTAAGCACTCGCGACGTGCTGCGCAACTGGGTGGTCGTGTGCATGGCCAATTTCATTGGCGCACTCGGGCTGGCGCTGCTGGTCTGGCTTTCGGGCCACGCCACGATGAATGGGGGTGCCGTAGCAACCACAGTCGTCGCCATCGCCACCGCCAAGGCCGGACTTTCGGCAACCGACGCCTTTTTTTGGGTTCATCGAGGAATTCCGGGGAAGGCTGCGCGGATTTTGAGGAAGAAGTATTCCTCGTCGCGATAGCCGTACGCGCGGCGCTTGATGACCTTGATGGTGTTGTTGATGCCTTCGACCACGCTGGTGTTCAATGGGTGGCGGCAGCGGGCCAAGATGCCATGCCAGTAGCCTTGCAGGCGCTTCGCAAACAACTCCAGGGCAGGTATTCGGCTCTGCCGAGCCTGCTCGCACCATTGCTCCCAAGCTTTTTGCGCCCACGCCGGGCGGCGGTAGAACCATAGCCGCTTTAGCTCGTCGCGCAACAGATAGACTGTCAGCAATGGCCGGTTCGCCTCCAGGACCTCATCCAGATGAACCGCCTGGGGGACGCTCAAGTTCTCCCGATTCCGCAGCAGTAGCCAGCGTGTGGACTTGAGCACCCGTCTGGCCGGCCGATCGTGCCGCAGCTGATTGGCCTGATCCACCCGTACTCGGTCGATGACCTCACGCCCGTACTTAGCTACCACGTGGAACAGGTCGAAGACCACCTCTGCTTGCGGGCAATGCGCCCGGATCTCCAACTCATACGCGGTCGTCATGTCGATGGCGACGGCCTCGATGCGCTGCGCAACGCCGGCGGGGAGCTGCTCAAAGAAGGCTCGGGCGGTCTCGCGTGAGCGCCCCTGTCCGATCCAGAGCACCTGCCGCCCAATGGGGTCGACTACCACCGTGGCATATCGATGCCCCTTGTGTAGCGCGAACTCATCCATGGCCAGGTAGCGGATATTGGACCAGTCCGGCTCGGCCACTGCCTCACGCAAGCGAGCCTTATCGATCGATTTAACTGTGTGCCAGCCCAGATCGTAGAAGGCCGCCACCGCCTGCACCGTACAGTGGCGCAACAAGTGGCCGCAAGCCTGGGCCAAGCGGGCCGTCACGCGTTGGTAGCGCCCAAGCCATTCCAGCCGCTCCAGCCTCGGACCGCCGCAACGGTCGCACCAAACGCGCCGGCGCGGCACGTGCAGTACGACCCGATACTCGAACAGCGGAAGGTCCCGGACTCGCCTGACCACTGTCTCATGCACCTGATGGCAGCGCGCGCCACACTCCTCGCAATGCATGACCTTGCTGACCGGCTTCAAGTACAACGACAGCGTACGGCTCTCTCCCTCCGGCCATTCCACGCGCTCCAGCCGGTAGCCCTTCCAGCAACCCAGTGC